>JANNQT010000049.1:0-18343 GCA_031400895.1 Alphaproteobacteria bacterium
CACGAAGGTGACGATGGGGGCCAGGTCGACCAGCAATTGGTTGGCGCCGCCTAGGCGGGAGGGCGGTTTGGATTGTGTCATAGCCCTTCAGATACGCCAAGCCGCCCCGCGCAGACCAGAGCTTGCGCTGCGGCTGGTTGCGCCTCAAATTGTGGGATAGGAGTTGGGCATGCGTATTCATGGATTTGCCGCACTGGCGCTGGCGCTGGCGGCGCTGGTCGGTCCCGCTTCCGGCCAGCAGGCGCCCGCGGCGATTCCCTCGCTTGGCGATATCCTTGACCAATCGCCGGCTGCCGATTGGCGCGCGCTCGATCCCGAGAACACGCTCTACCTGGAACTGCCGCGCGGGCGGGTGATCATCGAGCTTGCGCCCAGCCACGCGCCAAACCACGCCGCCAATATACGCGCCCTCGCGCGCGCGCACTATTTCGACGGCGCAGCTATCGTGCGCAGCCAGGAAAATTACGTCGTCCAATGGGGGCGCGACGAGGGCGACACCACCTCCATGGGCGAAGGCCGCGCCGCGCTGACGCCGGAATTCGACCGCGCGCGCCCGGGTGTGGCGGTAACGCGGCTGCGCGATCCCGATTCCTACGCGCGCCAGGTGGGCTTCGCCGACGGCTTTCCCGTCGCCAGCAACGGCCAGCGCCTCTGGATGGCGCATTGCTACGGCATGGTCGGCGCCGGGCGCGGCGACACTGCCGATAGCGGCAGCGGCGCGGAGCTTTATGTCGTCATCGGCCAGGCGCCGCGGCATCTGGATCGCAACGTGACGCTGGTGGGCCGCGTGGTGCAGGGCATGGAATTGCTCTCGGTGACGCCGCGCGGGAGCGGGCAGCTTGGCTTTTATGAAACGCCGGGCGAGCGCACGACGATACGCTCGGTGTGGCTGGCTTCGCAATTGCCGCCGGCTCAGCGCGCCAACCTCGAAGCGTTGCGCACCGATAGCGCCACCTTCCGCGCATTGATCGAAAACCGCCGCTCGCGGCGTGAGAGCTGGTTCCTCGAACCGACGGGGCGGATCAATGTTTGCAACGTGCCGCTGCCGGTGCGGGAGGCGCGCTAATCCAGTCCCACTAGCGCCCGCGCAAATTGCGTTGCCTCGAACGCCTGTAAATCCTCCGCCTTCTCCCCAACCCCGATAAAGTGGATCGGAATCGCGTGGCGTTGCGCCAGCGCCACCAGCACGCCGCCCTTGGCGGTGCCGTCGAGCTTGGTCATCACCAGGCCGGTAATTTCCGTCACCGAGCGGAAGCTCTCGACTTGAGAGAGCGCGTTCTGGCCGATTGTGGCGTCGAGCACCAGCAGCGTTTCGTGCGGGGCGTCTTCGTCGAGTTTGCGCATCACCCGCACGATCTTGGCCAGTTCCGCCATCAGTTCGGATTTGTTTTGCAGCCGGCCCGCGGTATCGATCAGCGCGACGTCAGCGTGCTCGGCCTTGGCGCGCGCGACTGTTTCATAAGCAATGCCCGACGCATCCGCGCCTTGCGAGGAGGCAACGAAAATCGCGCCCGCGCGCTTGGCCCAGACCTGCAATTGTTCAATAGCGGCGGCGCGAAATGTATCCCCCGCGCCGATCACCACTTTGGCGCCGGCATCGCTCAGTTTCTTCGCCAGCTTGCCGATGGTGGTGGTCTTGCCCGAGCCGTTGACGCCGATGACGAGCACGATGCGCGGTTTGGGCCCGGTGCTGAGATCGAGCGCGGCCTCGCGCGGCTTCAGCAGCCGCGCCACTTCGTTTGCCAGCGCCTCGCGCGCTTCGATCGGTCCGGTCTCCTTGCTGAAACGCCGTTCCGCCAGCGCGGCGGCGATGCGCGCGGCGGCGGGCGCGCCCATGTCGGAAGCGATCAGCGCTTCCTCGAGTTCCGCGAGCGCGGCGGCGTCGAGTTTTTCCTTGGTGAATAAGGAAGCGACGCTCTCGGCCAGTTTGGCCGAGGATTTGCGCAAGCCGTCGAGCAGGCCTTCGGTCTGTTTTTCGGCCGGCTTTTTCTTATCGAACAAACCCCAGATCATGCGGGCACGCCGATCAAATGCGTGCCGTTATGAAACAGGAAACGCAAACGCACCCCCTCCCCCTTGCGGGGAGGGGGCAGGGGGTGAGGGGCGTGCAAACGTGCAGGCGCCGGCGTGTCGGAACGCCCCTCATCCGGCCGCTTCGCGGCCACCTTCTCCGCAAGGGAGAAGGGGCTTAGCGCTACCCCGGTAAAATCCGCCAACCGGGCGAAGCCTTCGCGCTCCACCAGCGCTTCTGCTTCGCGTCCAAGCCAAGCGTCGAGATGCCGCGCCAACGCCGCCGCGCCCGCTTGGCGCAGGCGCGCCGCGCGCTGCTTCACCACCGCGCGCTCCACTTGCGGCATGCGCGCGGCGGGCGTGCCTTCGCGTGGGCTGAACGGGAAGGCGTGCACGAACGCGAGTTCGCAGTCATCGATCAGCGATAGCGTATTGGCGAAGTGCGCATCTTGCTCGGTCGGGAAGCCCGCGATCAGATCGGCGCCGAGCGCGATTTCTGGCCGCGCCTCCTTCAAGCGCGCGCATAGCTCAATCGATTGGTCGCGCGAATGGCGACGCTTCATACGCTTCAAGATCAGATCGTCGCCGTGCTGCAACGACAAATGCAGATAGGGCGCGACGCGTTCGTGCCCCGTGACCAGTTCGAACAATTGCGCATCCATCTCGATTGCGTCGAGCGATGAGAGTCGCAGCATCGGTAGATCGGGAACCAGTTTCAAGATCCGCGCCACCAACGCGCCAAGCTGGGGCGCGCCGGGGAGGTCAGCGCCCCACGAGGTGAGATCAACGCCAGTCAGCACGATTTCGCGATAGCCGTTATCGACCAGCAGCCGCACTTGGCTCACAACATCGCCGGCGCCCGCCGAGCGTGAATTGCCGCGTCCGTACGGGATGATGCAAAACGTGCAGCGATGGTCGCAGCCGTTCTGCACTTGCACGTAAGCGCGCGTGCGTTCAGTGAAGCCTTCGATCAGATGCGGTGCGATTTCGCGCACCGCCATTATATCGGAAACGCGAACGCGTTCTTCGCTTGGCGCGAAGCTGGCCGCGCGCATCTTTTCGGTATTGCCGATGACGCGGCTGACTTCCGGCATGGCGGCGAAGCTTTGCGGATCGATCTGCGCGGCGCAGCCGGTGACGATGATCTCCGCGTCGAGGCGTTGGCGGCGGGCGCGGCGGATGGCCTGGCGCGCCTGACGCACCGCTTCGCCGGTCACCGCGCAAGTGTTGACGATCACCGCGTTGGCAAGCTTTGCCTCGCTCGCCAGCGCGCGCATGGCTTCGCTCTCATAGGTGTTGAGGCGACAGCCGAGGGTGATTATCTCGACGTCGGCGCGGGGGGGGACAAGCGCGTTCATGGGCTAGCGTGAGGTGAGGGTATGGCGCATTTCCGTCAACACCCATTCCCGGATCGGCGCGCGCGGCGACAAGTCCGGGGCCACCGACCCCAGCCAAAGACACTCCACCTCGGAGCGCCCTCGTGAAGCGATCGCGACGGTGGGTCCCGGACTGCGCTTGGCGGATCCGGAAAGGGGTGGGTATTATTTCGCGCTATCGACCGCGTCGCCCACGAAGTCGTCCTCGCGCGCACCGCCCGCGCGTTCGGCGATGCGGGCCGATTTGCCGCGGCGATCGCGCAGATAATAGAGCTTGGCCCGGCGCACCTTGCCGCGGCGCACCACTTCGATCGAATCCACGGTCGGCGAATAGAGCGGGAACACCCGCTCGACGCCTTCGCCGAAGCTGATCTTGCGCACGGTGAAATTGGAATTGAGGCCGCCGCCGGCGCGGGCGATGCAGATGCCTTCGTAAGCCTGGACCCGCTCGCGGTCGCCTTCCTTGATCTTGACGTTGACGCGCAGCGTATCGCCCGGGTCGAACGAGGGGATGGTCTTGCCCTTTGTCAGGCGGGCGACTTCTTCTTTTTGCAGCGTGTCGATCAAATTCATGGGCGTGGGCCTGCGCGCACCGTCGCCGGCGGCGTTGAAACGGGAAAACGGGGCGTATAAGGGAAGGGCGAAGCGCTGTCGAGGCTCTTCAGGGGCGCGAAGTCGGGGCGCAGCCGATAAAAGTGAGTACAGCGCCTTCGGGCGGGGTCACTCTTAACACTGGCCTGCCGCCCACGCGCCCGACTTGCAGGTTGACGCTGGCGCCCGCCGCATCGCGTAGGCTGAGCTGGCCTTGGGCCTCGTCGCGCACGCTAATAACGCCCAGGCCGCTGGTGAGCCAGGGAAGGCCGGGCGGGGCAAAGAAAAACGCGCTGCCAGCCGGTTCCGCGGGCACCACCAGCAAGCCGGTAGGGGCTCGCACCCGCGCCAGCCCGGCCGCGTCGATGACCTCCGGCAAGCTCGCCTCAAGCACGGCGATCTCCTCCACCGCCCCGACGCAGGCGTTTTCCACAGCCGGCGGCGAGCCTAAATGGCGCGGGGCGATCGGTCGCCAGTTCGCGGCCAGGGCGTGGGCAGCGCGGGCGAGGTCTGGCGTCTGCGCGCTCGCGGCGGAAGCGGCGAGGAGGCCAAGCGTCATGGAAAGCAGGAAACGGCGCATAAAGTCTCGTGTCGTCCAAACCCGGCCCTATTGCGGCGGCGCGAAACTGGCGGGCGGTCGGGGACGTAGAATATGCTAGTGGTCCGATCCTGACATTTGCCTCCCAGAACTGCAGCACGCTTTTGCAAATGTCGGGATCATCAGGACCACTAGAAAACATAGGGGCTTAGTGGAGCCTATGAATTTGACATTCGCCCTGTGCGTTGCGCAAAAATGGGTGGCGAATGTCAAATTCGCTCCACTAGCCAGCGGGCGTAGGGAGGCGGCATGCGCAGATTTGGTTTGACGATCCTGGCGCTTGCCGCGATCGCCGCGGCGGGCGTGCTAGCCTGGCGCTCCGCAAGCGAAGGCGCCAGAGCGGGGGAGCTTGGTTTGAACGCGCTTGCGCATTTGGCGGGTGGCGAGGCGATAACCAGCGCCGAGGCGTGGCGTGAGCAACGCGCGCCGGCGCTGCGTGCGGCGTTCCAAAGCGAAATCTACGGGCAGATGCCGGTGCTCGGGACCGCCCGTGTCGAGGCGCGCGAGGTCATCGAGGTCCCGGCCCTCCGGGGCGCCGCGCGGGTCGAGCAATGGCGGGTCGGGCTCGGCGATGACGGCCAGCGCTTTCACCTGCTGGTGCTGACCCCGCCACAGGCGACAGCGCCGCTGCCGGTGATTGTCATGCAGACCTTCTGCGGCAACCGCGCCTTCCTGCCGGGGCGCGCCGAAAACTTGGCGGCATCGACCACGCCCGGTGAATGCAATTCGGCGATGATGCAGCCGCTGGTGCATTTGATTCTCGGCCGCCACATCAGCACGCCGCCGATCGCTGAGATCATGGCGCGCGGCTATGCGCTCGCTACCTTCTATCCCGGCGAGGTCGTGGCCGACAGCGCCGAGGCGGCCGCGCCGACCCTAGAAGCGATCGGCGGGACCCCGCGCGCGGGCGCACTGGCGGTTTGGGCGGCGTTTTATTCACGCGCCTACGATGTGATTTCCGCCGACGCCCGCTTCGATCCGCGTCGCATCGCCATCTGGGGCCATTCGCGCCACGGCAAGGCGGCGCTGCTGGCGGGCGCGTTCGACCATCGCTTCGCGGCGGTGATATCGCACCAATCTGGCCGTTTCGGCGGTTCGCCTCTGGCCAACGGGGCGGGCGAGCGGCGCGACCAGATCCTGAAAAATTATGCCTATTGGTTCACGCCGGCCTTAACCGAAACTTCTCCGCTCAGCGTCGATCAGCATGAGCTGATCGCGCTCAACGCGCCGGTCCCGGTGTTGCTCGGCAACGGCGCGGGCGACGGCTGGTCGGACCCCGACGGCTCATGGGAAGCACTGCGCGGCGCGCACTCGGCTTATGCCTTGCTGGGTGGGCGCGGGCTGCTGCAACAGACGCGCGGGCGCGCCGATTTCACCGGCGATCTGGTCTATTTCCAACGCGGCGGCGGCCACGGCATCACCCCATCCGACTGGCGCGCGTTCATGGCTTTCCTCGACGCGCATTTGCAGCCGCGCTGATCCGCTCGCGCTCGGCGCGGCGCCATTGTTCAACTTTGGCATGATCGCCGGACGTCAGCACTTCGGGAATGGCGCGCCCCTCCCACTCGCGCGGGCGGGTGTATTGGGGATGTTCGAGCAGGCCGTCACTGAAGCTTTCCTCGAGCGCGGAGGCCTCGTTGCCGAGCACCCCGGGGATGAGCCGCACGCACGCTTCCAGCAACACCAATGCCGCCGCTTCCCCGCCCGCCAGCACCGCCTCGCCCACCGCGATTTCGCGCATGCCGCGCGAGGCGATGACGCGTTCGTCCAGCCCTTCGAAGCGGCCGCAGAACAACACCACGCCAGCGCCGGCGGTCCACTGGCGCGCCATGGCTTGGCTGAGCTGTTCGCCGCGCGGGGAGAGATAGAGGAGGGGACGGTCGTTGCCGGGGACTGAATCGATCGCCGCCGCCGCCACATCGGCGCGGATCACCATGCCGGCGCCGCCGCCGGCTGGCGTGTCGTCCACGCTCTTGTGCGGGCCAATGCCGAATTCGCGCAGGTTCACGGTTTCGAGCGACCATAGCCCGTCGCGCAGCGCCTTGCCGATCAACGACAATCCTAGCGTGCCGGGAAACGCTTCCGGGAACAGGGTGATGATTGAGGCGGAAAAGCTCATGCGCGCCGCTCAGAGCCAAGGATTAACGACGCGCACGCCAAGATTGGCGAAATCGCGTTCGTTACGAGTCACCAGCGTGAAATTGTGCGTCAACGCGGTCGCCGCAATCAGCGAGTCCATAAAAGGCGGTGTCTGCGCAGCGTTCTTTTTGATCTGCGCCCACGTCAGGGCGACCGCGGCGCTGAATGGCACAATTCGTCCGAGATTGCCGGCTAGGAGGTCGCCGTGGAGCCAGGTTTCAAGCCGGGTTCGCTTTGCCCCAGGCGGCAGGCGCAAGGCGCCAAATGCGATTTCGCCAACCGTAAGCGCGCTCACCGCAATCTCTGCGAAGGGAACAGCCTTGATCCAGGCGACCGCCCTTGGGTGAGGATGCGCTTTGCCTGGCTCAGACAAAGCCATGGTGTCGAACAGGAAGCTCACTCGTCATCACGAAATAGGTTCGGGAAGCGATCAGGCTCGACTTCCCTTGGCGGCAATTCCAAGTCATCGAACAGTCCCCGCACTGGGGCATAGATTTCGTCCCAGGTCTTCTGCACAGGTTTGGCTGCTGCGCTGTCGTTAGCGCTAACCACGAATTCCTCCTTGCCGCGAACTGAAATGGTCTGCGGCCCGTGTTCGCGCACGGCGCGCAGGAGTTCGCTCAGTTTCGCTTTCGCGGTTTGGAGTTGCCAGACTGACATGCGGAACAGACTAGTCTGACTAGTCAGTTCCTGCAATCCTCACTTCTCCATCGTCTCCGGCGCAGGCGGATCGAGCACCACCCGTTTGCCGGAAAGGTCCACCAGCGGCGTGGTCTCGCGGCTGAAGGTGACGCGCACATTGGGGCCGCCGTTTGGGGGGCGGTACTCGATGATGTCGCCGGCGCCAAAATTCCACACCGCGCAGATATCGCCCAGCACCTTGCCGTCCACCGCCTCGGCGCGGCAGCCGAGCAGATCGACGACGTAGAATTCGTCATCCGCCGGGGCCGGCAAGTTGGCGCGCGGCACGAACAGCCGGGTTCCGCGCAGCTTTTCGGCGCCCTCGCGGGACTTCACCTCCGGAGCGACCACGGCGACGCCGTCCTTCAACTCGCGCCAGCTCTTCGGCCGGAGCAAGACCTTGCCGTCCTCGCCATAGAGCGGCCCATAAGAGATGACGCCGTCGTGCTTTTCGGTGAAGGCGCGCAAGCGCACCTCGCCTTTGACGCCGAAAGCGCCGGCTATCGCACCGACCAGAACCATGCCTTTGGCGGCGCTGCCCTTGGCTTTGAACGTGGGCACGGGATGGAGATCGCCCACGATTTCGGGCTCCGTGGCAATGGGTTTGGGGGAGGGAAGCGGTTTCGGCGCAACCCGCAGCGGCGTGGGGACGGAACGGGCGAGCGGCAAAGCGCGCCCGGCGGGGACCGCTAGCGGCTTGGCCGGGATGGGCTTGGCCAGCGCGGCCGCGACCGGCGCTAGCTTAGGCGGCTTCTCCGGCTTGGGCGGCTTCGCCGCCTTTGGCGGCTTAGCCGGCCTTACTTCCACCGCCGGCTTCTCGGGCTTCGCCGCCGTCTTGGCGGCAATGGGCTTTTGGCTCGGTTTCGGCGGCGACTTCGCAATTGGCGCCGGCTTGGGCGGCAGCTTTGGCGCAGGCGCGGCGGCCTTCGCCGGCGTCTTGGCGACCGGCTTGGCCGCGGGCTTCACTTGCGGCGTGGGCGGCTTGGCTTTTGCCGCGCGCTTAGCTTCGACCTTGGGCGCTGGCGCCGGGGGCGGTGTCTTGACGGCGACCCTCGCCGCCGGCTTGGGAGTTTCCTTGACCGGCGCCGTAACCAGCTTCGCCGCCGCCGTTGGAGGCGCTGTCTTGGCGGCGGCCTTCACCGCCGGCTTGGAAGCATCCTTGGCCGGCGCCTTAACTGGCTTAACCGGCGCTGCTGCTGGGGCGACCGCCTTCAGCAGGGCCGGGGCGGGCTTCGCCGCCGAGACCGGCTTAGGCGCAGCCTTCGGCTTGGCCGGGGCTGGCGCTTTGGCGACGGCCTTGGGCGAAGCCGGCTTGGCGGCAGGCGTTGCCATCACGGGCGCGGCGGCCTTCGCTGGCGCCACGGCTTTCGCCGTGGGCGCCGGTTTCAGCGCCGGCGGCTTGGCCGCGGGCGCGCGCGCCTGCTTCGCCGGGGCCGCGGCGGCGGCTCTCGCCGCCGGCCTGGAAAGAGCTAACTTCTTGTCAGACAAAGGGTTTCCTTACGCTTCCGGAATGGTCTCGGCCGGTGCACGCAACGCTGCGCGTTCGGTCATTTTCTTGCCAGGCTGAGCCTTGTTGGGGTTGGAGCGGGTTTCGCGCTTCAGCACGCCCGCCTGGTCGAGGAACCGCGCCACGCGGTCAGTTGGCAGGGCGCCTTTTTTCATCCATTCCTGAATCCGCTCCAGCTTCAACAGGACCCGGTTGGGGTCATCGGACTTCAAGATAGGGTTATACGTGCCAACCTTCTCTATGAATCGCCCATCACGCGGGTTGCGGCTGTCGGCTACCACTATTGAGTAGAACGGGCGCTTCTTGGCGCCGCCGCGGGCGAGGCGAATTTTCAAAGACATTTCAATGTTGCTCCTGTGAAACTTAACTCTTTTTATGGCTTCCGGGAAGCCCCGGCAGCGCCCCTGTGGGCAGTCCTGGCAGTCCCGTACCGGGAAGCGCCCGGCCAGACCCCAATTGTTTAAGCGCCTCGGGCGAAGGCATTTGACCTCCCATCCCCGGCATTCCGGCAAACGGCATTTTGCCCTTGCCCATCGCTTTGGCCATGTCGGCCATATTGCGGTGCATTTTGAGCAGCCGGTTGACTTCGACCACCTCCACCCCCGAGCCCCCGGCGATGCGGGCGCGGCGGCGGCCGTTGATCAGGTCGGGCTTGGCTCGCTCGACCTTGGTCATCGAGCGGATGATACCGATCTGGCGACGCAGCACTTTGTCGTCCAATTGCGCCTCCGAAATCTGGTTCTTGAGCTTGCCGACCCCCGGCAGCATGCCCATCACGCCCTTTAGCCCGCCGATCTGGATCAGCTGGCCGAGCTGTTTTTCCATGTCGTCGAAATCGAAGCGGCCCTTGGCCATCTTGCGGGCGAGCTTTTCTGCTTCCTCGCGATCGACATTTTCGACGGCTTTCTCCACCAGGCCGACAATGTCGCCCTGGCCGAGGATGCGCCCGGCCACACGGCGGGCGTCGAATACTTCCAGCGCCTCGGTCCGCTCGCCGGCGCCGAGGAACTTGATCGGCAGCCCGGTAACCGCGCGCATCGACAGCGCCGCGCCCCCGCGACCGTCGCCGTCGGCGCGTGTGAGCACCAGGCCGGTCAGCGGCAGCCGCGCATGAAAGCGGCGCGCGGTTTCCACCGCGTCCTGGCCGGTCAAGGCGTCGGCCACCAGCAGCACTTCGCCCGGCTTGGCGATGCGGGCGATTTCGCTGGCCTCGAACATCATCGCTTCGTCGATCGAGGTGCGCCCGGCGGTGTCGAGAATAAGCACGTCATGGCCGCCTAGCCGTGCGGCGGACAGCGCGCGCTTGGCGATTTCCGTCGGCGGCTGGCCGGCAACGATTGGCAGCACGTCAACGCCGATCGACTTGCCCAGCGTCGCCAGCTGCTCCATCGCCGCCGGCCGGCGCACGTCGAGCGAGGCCATCAGCACGCGGCGTTTGTCGGTCTTGCTCAGCCGCAGCGCCAATTTGGCCGTGGTGGTGGTTTTGCCCGATCCCTGCAGACCGGCCATCATGATCACGTTCGGCGGCTCGCCATGGATGCGAAGACCCTCGGGCTCGCCATCGCCGCCCAACATGTCCACCAGCGCGTCGTGGACGATCTTGACCACTTGCTGGCCGGGCTTGACCGATTTGACCACCGCCTCGCCGACCGCGCCCACACGAACCTTGGCGATGAAATCCTTCACCACCGGCAGCGCGACATCGGCCTCCAGCAGCGCCACGCGCACTTCGCGCAGCGCCGCATCGACGTCGCCCTCGCTAAGCGCGCCGCGCCCAGTGAGCTTGTCGAACACGCCGCCCAGGCGCTCTGTCAGGGTCTCAAACATGGTCACTCCGCCCGCGCAAACGCACTTCGCCCCGCCGGACGATCACGTCGGGCGGGGTGCCTCGCCAGCCTCCGGGGGTAAGCCCCTGTGCCAGTCAAAGCGCGAAGCTGAGCTTTGCGCGTGGCGGGGGTTTAAGGGCAATGGGGCGCCAGGTCAAATACAGGCTGGCATGTGTGAAACAAAGAGCCGGCGAGGACGCTGGCGGTCTATCGCTGCCGGTCCATGACCTTGACGGTTGCAACGGTGAACGCCATCCCGACGCGATGAAAGACCTCGCCAGCGCCCTGAGCGCGGCCAATGCGGCCGTGTTTGCCGAACTGGGGCTCGACGCCAAGCATGCGGAAGTGCGCCGTTCGGATCGGCCGGATTTGGGCGAATTCCAGTGCAACGGCGCGCTGGCGGCGGCGAAGGCCGCTGGCAAGAAGCCGCGGGAGCTGGCGGGCGAAATCGCCGACGCCTGGGAGGCGACGGCGTTGGCGGCGAAGCCGACTGTCGCCGGCCCTGGCTTCCTCAATTTCAACGTCACCGCGGAGGCGCTGTCCAAGCGGGCGCAGGCGATTGCCGACGATGGCCGCGCCGGCGCCGATATAGTGGAACACAAGCGCCGCGTGGTCGTCGATTATGGCGGGCCGAACGTCGCCAAGGGCATGCATGTCGGGCATTTGCGCGCCTCGATCATTGGCGAAAGCGTCAAACGCATCTTCCGCTTCCGCGGCGACCAGGTCTGGGGCGATGCGCATTTCGGCGATTGGGGCTTCCAGATGGGGCTGATGATCGTGTCCATCGAAGACGAACTCGGCGGGCTCGGTGACACGGCGAAACTCGACGCGCGGCTCAAGGCGCTGACGCTCGACTATCTGGAATCGGCTTATCCGGCGGCGGCGGCGAAAGCGAAAACCGATGACGCCTTCCGTGACCGCGCCCGCAAAGCCACCGCGGCGCTGCAAGCGGGCGCCGAACCGCACCGCACCATCTGGAAAGCCATGCACGATGTGTCGATGGCGGCGCAGAAGCGCGACTTCGCTGCGCTCGGCGTCGATTTCGATCTGTGGCTTGGCGAGAGCGACGCCGATCCGTTGATCGCCGACATGGTCAAGCACCTGGAGGCGAAGGGCTTGCTGGAAGAGGATCAAGGCGCGCGCATCGTGCGCGTCGCTGGGCCGGGGGAGACGCGCAAGAAGAAGCGCGACGACGGCAGCGTGGTCGAAGTCGAGAGCCCCGATCCGTTGCTGGTGATTTCGTCCGAAGGCTCGGCCATGTACGGCACCACCGATCTCGCCACCATCGTCCAGCGCGTGCGCGATCAGCAACCCGACCTCATTCTCTACGTGGTCGATCAGCGCCAAGGCGATCATTTCGAGCAGGTCTACCGCGCCGCCGCCAAGGCCGGCTACATCGCCCGCGAAGCGCTCGAGCATATCGGTTTCGGCACCATGAACGGTCCCGACGGCAAGCCGTTCAAGACCCGCGCTGGCGGCGTGCTGAAGCTGGGAGACCTCATCGGCCAAGCCGAGGAGAAAGCGCGCGCGCGGCTGCGCGAAGGCGAGGCGGAAGGGCGGCTCGCGAAGGATTTGTCGGCGCCTGAGTTCGAGCAAATCGCCCACAAGGTGGCGATAGCGGCGATCAAGTTCGCCGATCTCGCTAATTTCCGCGGCACCTCCTACGTGTTCGATCTCGACCGCTTCATAAGCTTCGAAGGCAAAACGGGGCCCTATGTCTTGTACCAGGCGGTGCGCATCAAGAGCATTCTGCGCAAGGCCGAAGCGCAGGGGCTGAAGCCCGGCGCGATTGCGGTGGCGCATGAAGCCGAGCGGGCATTGGCGTTAACGCTGGACGGCTTCGCCCACGCGCTCGCGCTCGCCTACGACAAACGCGCCCCGCATTTCCTGGCCGAGCACGCCTATTGCTTGGCGCAAGCCTTCTCCGGTTTCTACAATTCCTGCCCGATCCTGCCGGCGGAAGCCGCGCTGCGGGCTTCGCGCCTGGCGCTGGCGGCAGCGGCGCTCAACCAGCTGGTGCTGTGCCTGGAATTGTTGGGCATCGAAGCGCCGGAGCGCATGTAAAACTTAAAAACGTGCGCCCAGGCGATTGGCCTTGCGCATCAGCCGCGTCAGCCGGACTTGCAGCGCGCGCGTCGCGCGCGCGTCGGCTGCCACTGAGCCGGTCGAAACCGTGCCGGCCTCCAGGCGCTCAAGCAATCGGCGCGCGTCGCGCTCGCCGCCCAGCACCTGGGTGAGGTGTTCGCCGCGTTTGCATTTGCGCGCCCGCGGCCAGGTCTTGCCGAGCAGGGCGGCGGCGTAGAGCCGATCCTTTTCGCGCTTACGCCAATGGTGGCGTTCGTCGGTATGCTTGCTGGCGCGCCCGGTTTGGCGCGCCTGTCGCGCCCGCCGCGCCACACGCTCGGCGCCCTTGCCGATCTGCTGCGCGGAGGCCTCCGGCCACACCTGCGCCAGCGCTTGCAGGTCGCGCAGGTTCATCGCCGCCGCGGCGAGGTCTGGCGGCGGCGCGAGTTGGCCGTCGGCGCCAAGCGCGGCGGCGAGCGCGCGCAGCGCCGCCGCACGCTTTCTCGGCGCCGACTTGGCGGCCGTCTCGGCGGTTTCGATCAGGGCGGCGGCGTCGCGCGAATGCGCCAGCGCCGCCATCGCCGCACGCGCTGTCTGGTTGAACAGTTTCGCCAGCCCCGGCGCGCAAGGCATGCCAACCCTCGCCAGCGCCCGCGCGCGCTTCAAACGCACGCGCGCTTCATGAACGTTCTTGGCCGAGACCTCGGCTTGCGCCAGCACCTCGCTGGCGGCGCGCAATTGCGCCATCAGCGCGCCGCGCAGGTCAAAGCCCACCGGTGATCGCATCTTGCCTCGCCCCAGAAACCGCGCCGTCAGCGCGGCTTATCCACAATCTTCTTGAGCGTGCCGGAAAAGGCAAGCAGCGGACGTCCCGCCTGTGTCATCGTACCGCGCGCGAACAGCAGCGAACGCGTGTCGCGTAGCACCTCGCCCCTCGCCTCCACCACCAGGTCAACTTGCCCGGCGCTCAAGAACTCGCAATTGCAGGTCACCGTGACCGCATGGGCGCCGGCCAAGGCATTGTGGGCAATAGCGAAAAGCGCGAAATCAGCAAAGCTCATCAGCGCCCCGCCATGGATCGAGCCGCCGCCATTCAGGTGCTCGCGCCGGGGCGCGAAGGCGCAGACTACGCCGCCATTGCTTTCGTTACGAAAGCAGAATGGCCCTATTGCGGTTTCGTAAGGATCGGCCCCGGCGCTCCAACTGGTCCAGCCGGCGAAGCGGCCTTCGCTCAGGACGACCGGCCCGCTGGGGCTGGTGGAAGCTGCGGTTTCGCTCATTGGCGGTCTCCGGGGTGCACACCTGCTGCTGACATGCTAGCCCAGGCGGGGCAAGGAGTGCTCATGCGGTTGATATTCCTGGTGCTGTCGGCGCTGCTGCTGGCGCAATGCGCTTCTCGCGGCGACGAGGGGCGCTTTCGCGTCGGCCACTCGCGCAATGCGCTGGTGCTGATCGGGGTGGCGGAAGCCGCCGACGAGCGCGAGCCGGCCTACACGATGCTCTGGCGCCAGGTGGACGCTTCCGGGGCGTTCGCCGACTACCACGGCCGCACAACATTCGAGCCGCGCACCAATGCCGACAACTCGCTGCGCCTGGACGGCATTCCCGGCGAATTCGCGGTGGCCGAGATCGAGCCAGGCGCCTACGCGCTCGACAGCGTGTTCGCGGTGTTGCGCGAGAACGGGCTGATCTATTACGCCCAGGGCGTGGTCGCGGGGCCCTCGCGGCCGAGCTTTGAGGTCCGCGCCGGCGAAGCGGTGTATCTGGGCATCTGGGAAACGCGGGTGACGGAGGGCGCGGCCGCGACCCGGCTGTGGCGCTTGAGCGAGGACGACAAGGACGCCGTCGTCCGCGCCGCGCGCGCCGTTTCGGGTGAGGTGCGCCTGCGCGACACCCACCCGCGCGAGGTGGCGTGCCAGCCGCGCCAGCTCAACAACATGTCGCAACGCCAAGTGTGCTGAACCGCGCCGTGCTCGATGCCCTGGTGGCGGAAATCCGGGCCTGCCGCCATTGCGCGTTGCCGCACGAGCCGCGCCCGGTGATCTGGGTGCATCCCGACGCGCGCATCCTGATCGCCGGGCAAGCGCCGGGCAGACGCGTGCATGAAAGCGGCGTGCCCTGGGACGATCCCTCAGGCGACCGGCTGCGGCAATGGCTGGGCCTGGACCGCGAGGCATTCTACCGGCGCGAGCATATCGCGCTTGCGGCCATGGGCTTTTGCTACCCGGGGACCGTCAACGGCGCTGACCTGCCGCCGCGCGCCGAATGCGCGCCGCTGTGGCGGGCGCGGCTGTTGCCGCTGCTGCGGCAAGTGCGGCTGACCCTGCTGGTAGGATCGTACGCGCAACGCTATCATCTGGGCGCGGCGGCGAAGGCGACGCTGGGGGAGAGTGTACGCGCTTGGCGCGACTATCCCGCCAAGGTCATGCCCTTGCCGCACCCTTCCTGGCGGAACTCTGCATGGCTCAAGCGCAATCCCTGGTTCGAGGCGGAATTGGTTCCCGAATTACGCGCGCGTGTGCGGTCGGCGCTAATGGGGTGAATACGTATATTACTGCGTGGCTTCGTATTTGGCCCAGCGCTTGTCGCTTATCTTCTTCAGTGCGCCAGTGCGCACGAGACCGTACACAACTGGCTGAATGTCATGCAGGGATCGCCCCATAATGGTGGCGATCTTCCTCATCGGCAGCGGGCCGCGACGTGTCTCCTCTTTGATGCGGCCAACGAGCCTCTGGTCCAACAACGCGCTCGGGCCGATTGCTTCTGAAATCGTCATCGACGCCTTGCGCGCGAAGTCCGCTGGGCCAATGTAGTTTCTTAGTGCTGGCGACCAATCCTTTCGCAGAAAGTTGGACTGCGCCAATGGGCCAGCGAGGGATTCATGTTCATCGACGTCGATTAGCAGGGCTCGCGTCACGTCATCGTTTTGGCTGGCGACGCCCAGGGCGAAGAGGACGTCGGGGGCAAAGCCGGTGAGGTCGAAGAAAGCGAATTGGCAGTCGGCCAACGCGGCGGCGATCCACTCACCGGTTTCCGTCTTTGACGGTGCGTCGTGCAGAAACACAGGCTGCAAATCGAACGTCTTGGTGATTTGCCTGATATTTTCCTCGTAGTTCGGCACAGCCCTAAAGCGCTCGGCCAGCGAGAAGAAGATGCGCATGATTGCCCTCCAGTCCGGACATTGTTAACCATCCAATACAGAGGACCGCAATGCTAACCGTGCTTCTCCGTGTTTTTCTGGGTTTTTGCGTGCTGCTGCTCGCCGCCTGCGCGCCCACCATCCAGCGCGCCGGCTCGCCGCTGGGGGAGTTTCAGGGGGCGCGCTTCGAACCGGCGCGCGAGCGTTTCGTCAGCTTCGACGGCGCTGAGCTTGGGCTCTCCGCCTGGCTGCCGCCGCCCGAGCAGGAGACAAACGCCGTCATCATCGCCCTGCACGGCATGAACGATTACGCCGGCGCGTTCTATCTTGCCGGGCCTTGGTTTGCCGAGCGCGGGGTGGCGTTCTACGCCTATGACGCGCGCGGCTTTGGCCGTTCGCCCAATCGCGGCGTGTGGGGCGGCGAGCGGCTGATGACCGAGGACGTGCGCACCGCGGTTCGGGTGGCGCGGCGCACGCACCCGGGCGCGGTGGTGGCGGTGATGGGCGATTCGATGGGCTCGTCGACGGCGATGGCTGCGTTCGGCGCCGAGGGCGCGCCCGAACTCGACCGCCTGATCCTGGTGGCGCCCGGGGTGTGGGGCTGGTCGACCATGCCGACAGCCTACGCCGCCACGCTCTGGGTCGGCGCGCACACCTTTCCGTGGCGGGCGGTGTCGCCGCCGCGCAGCGTCACCCGCACCCGCACCGCGTCGGACAACAACGAAGCGCTGCGCCGCGCCGGGCGCGATCCGCAGATGATCTGGACCACCCGTATCGACGCGCTCTACGGGCTGGTGTCGATGATGGAGCGCGCCTCCGCGAGCGCCGGCAATCTTGATGGCCACGTGCTCTACCTCTACGGTGCGCATGACCAGATCATCCCCCGCGCCTCGGCCAACAGCGCCGCGCGCCGGCTGCCCGCTTCGGCGCGCACGGCGCTCTATGAAAACGGCTACCACTGGCTGCTGCGCGACTTGCAGCGAGAAGTAGTGTACACCGACATCCTCGCCTTCCTGCGCGATCCGAGGGCGCCGTTTCCCTCCAATGCGCCCCCGATCCTGCAACCCGCGCCCGCCGGTTGAGCAAACATTAACGCTATCCGGCTATCCTGCGCCGGTCATGGCAGCCGGCCTTAACGCTTTGTTTGACCAAAGAAAGCTCGCGCTCACGCGCGCGCGCCTGCATGCCTGGTGGGAGGGCGACCCGTTCGACGAGACCGCCGCGCTTGCCGCCATCGCCGCGAAGCTGACCGCCGTCAACCAGAACCAGCACGATGGCGCCGACCAGGAATTGTTCGACGAACCCCCGCTTGGGCTGCCGCCGCGGCTGCTGGCGCTGGCCGCGCTGTGGGGCGAGGGTCGCATCCGCCCGGGCGACGGGGTTGGCGAAACTGAAGCGCTCACCAGGCTTGCACTCGGCGGCGACGCCGTGCTCGCGGTGCTTGGCGCGGGACACGCCGCACCGCTGACCGCGTTCGCCAGCGTCCATACCGGCAAGATCGAGGCGTTCGAGTGGCGCGAGGAGACGCTGGAAGCGCTGCAGTACGGAGTGCGCAAGGCCAGGCTGGAGGCGCGCGTCTCGGTGGTGCGCATCGATCTCGAAGCCCACGTGTTCGCGCCCGAGAGCTATGACGGGCTGATCTCGATCGACGATTTCGCCTATTGCGGCTACCCGCCCCATCTGGCCCAGCAGATCATGAAATGTCTGAAGCCGGGCGCGCCAGCGCTGCTCGATTGCTATGTCGGCTTGCGCGGCGAAGAATTGGCGACCGCGTTCGCCTCCTCGTTCGCGGAACCGCAGATCCGCGCCCAAACCGAGCTGTTACAATTCTTCACCGATGCCGGGCTGACGCTGGAAAACAACGAAGACATCACTGGCGCGTTCATGACTTGCGCGCGCCAGGGCTTCAAGGATCTCGCCGGGCGCCTGAACGAGAACATGCTAGAGCCTGCGGCGGCGCGAGAACTGGCCTGGGAGGCGGAAGCCTGGCGCATGCGCCTGAAGCTGCTGGGTCAGCGCCGGCTGGAGCGGCGGCGCTTCCTGGTCCGCAAACCCGCGGCTGAGGCGCCCGAGCAAGCCGCGCCCGAAGCGCCAGAGCCGCAAGCACAGATCGCCGCCGCGGGTGATTACGAGGACAAGAGCGGAGAAATTCTGGCGCGCATCCTCGCCGAGCAGAAAAACAAATAGCAGCAGCCCCAAGCGTTCGCGTGCATGCTCCGTCATTCCGGGACGCCCGCGGGGCGAGCCCGGAATGACGCATCAGTCGTTCGGGAACGCGAACGCCCCGACTTTATGCAGCGTGACATCGACGCCTTCGCCCAAAGTCGTTCGCGCCGCCACCAGCGCCACCCACACCAAACCCCGCGCCTCGATGGCGACGAGATCGTGCGCGCCCTGCGGGCGCACGCTGAC
>JANNQT010000050.1:0-54710 GCA_031400895.1 Alphaproteobacteria bacterium
AATGGGCGCAGGCCCATCTGCTCGGGCCGGCCCTGGTTGAGCGCCAGCATGTTGACGCCGAACGAGGTCTGCAGCGCCGAGTAGCGATAGAGTTGGTTGAGCACGACATCGGCCACGGCGTCGCGCTTTAGTTCGACCACCACGCGGACGCCGAGCCGGTTGGATTCGTCGCGCACTTCGTGGATGCCCTCGATGCGCTTTTCCTTCACCTGCTCGCCGATGGCCTTGACCATCTCCGCCTTGTTCACCTGATAGGGAATTTCGGTGAACACCAAGGCTTCGCGCCCGCGGATGGTTTCGGTGTGGTGCTTGGCGCGGATCATTACCGAGCCGCGCCCGGTCAAGAGTCCCGCGCGCGCGCCGGAGCGGCCGATAATTTCGCCGCCGGTGGGGAAATCGGGGCCGGGCACGATGTCGAGCAGATCGAGCTCCGAGATCGCCGGGTTGTCGATCATCGCCAGCGCCGCGTCGATCACCTCGGAAAGATTGTGCGGCGGGATGTTGGTGGCCATGCCGACGGCGATGCCGCCCGCGCCATTGACCAGCAGGTTCGGGTAGCGGGCCGGCAGCACGCTCGGCTCCTTGGTCGAGCCGTCGTAATTGTCGACGAAATCGACCGCGTCCTCGTCAATGTCATCGAGCAGCGCGCGCGCCACCTTGGCCAGGCGCGCTTCGGTGTAGCGCATGGCTGCCGGCATATCGCCATCGACCGAGCCGAAATTGCCCTGCCCGTCGATCAGCGGCACGCTCATCGAGAAATCCTGCGCCATGCGCACCAGCGCCATGTAGATCGCGAGATCGCCATGGGGGTGGTAATTGCCCATCACGTCGCCGACCGATTTGGCGCTCTTGCGGTAGGATTTGTCGTGCGTGTTGCCGGCTTCATCCATGGCGTACAGGATGCGCCGGTGCACGGGCTTCAGCCCGTCGCGCGCGTCTGGCAACGCGCGCGAGACGATCACGCTCATCGCGTAATCGAGATAAGACCGCTTCAGCTCATCCTCGATGGTGATGAGCGAAACGCCTTTGGGGAGGGTTGGCCCGCCGGTGTCGGCGGGATCGGACGTATCGGTCACGGGCGGTGGATTAAACTTTTGTTGGAAAGCGTGAAAATGGCGAGAAACCTCGCCCTCGAATCCAGGGCACGCTAGCATTGCCGGGGGTCTGCGGCAAACCGAGGAGAAACCGCGATGCGCAATCTAGCGGCTGTCGCCGTCATCCCGCTGCTCAGCGGCTGCGCCATGATCGGGCTGGGCCGGCCCGCGCCGGCCCCGGTCGCGCCGCCGCCGCCGCAGACGGTGTGGGTCGTGGGCCTCAACGGCAGCGCCATCGGCCAGGCGACCTTTCTGGAGGGCGCGGACGGGCTGTTGATTCGCTTGGAGTTTTCAGAGGGCGCGCTGACCCCGGGCTGGCACGGGCTGCATGTGCACCAGAGCGGCGACTGCACCGACGCGGGACAGAACTTCGCCGCCGCCGGCGCCCATGCCGGGGAAGCGCGCCAACACGGCCTGCTCAACCCGCTGCCTTCGGAGGCGGGCGACCTGCCCAATCTGTTCGCGCCGGTGGCGGGGCCGTTCGGCGCGGAATTTTTTACCCAGCGCCTGACCCTGGCCGCGCCAGCGCCGCAGGGCCGGGTGTCGCTGCTGGACGCCGATGGCTCGGCCCTGGTCGTGCATGCCAGCGCCGACGACCACGTGATCCAGCCGGCAGGCGCCTCGGGCGCGCGCGTGGCCTGCGCGGCGCTGCCGAAACGGCCCTAGCGGGGGCCGCGCTCAGCCAGCGCCACCAGCGCGATGGTCGAAGCCAGCGCCCCGAACAGCACTTCGCGTTCCGCGAATCCGGGGGTCGGTGTTCTTGAATAATGCTGCGCGCGTCGCGCGCGGCGCCGCGCGCTCAATCCCACCAAAAATGCCACCAATCGTCGCCGATCAGCGACGCGCCCAGTTCGGCCAAGGTCATGTCGTTGAGCGCGTCGCCGCAGAAGAGATAGTGCTCCCAGGCCAGCGCCAGCGCTTCCTCGCGCGAACTGGGGCACAGATCGGCGCGGAGATTCATGGTGTCGTGCGAAAAGCCGACCAGTTCGGCGCCGTAGCGGTCGCGCCAGGAGCGCAGAGCCGCGATCATCACCGCCGCCTCCGGACACTCGTTCCAGCCGCCGGCGCGCAGGAACGCCGGCGCGGTGGTCCAGTCGTCGGTGGGCAGGAGCGCGATGTGCACGCGCGGCCAGGGCTCGCCGGTCCAATGATACGCCAAGCTCAAGCCGACGCTCGCCGGGGCCTGATCGGGCCATTCGCCGACCGGCGGCCCTTTGCCGAAATCGACCAGATCGGGATTGCGCCGCCGCCAGAGTTCGGTTTCCCGCTGCTTCATGGCGCGAAAGCCTTCGGGAAAGCTCAACTCCCCGGCGCGATCGATGATCAGCCGGGTGGAGGGGTGCTCGACCAGCCCCAGCGCCATGATCTCATCGACCAGCGTGAACTCGGAGGGCCCGCCCAGGATGATGGGCGCGCCGCGGCGTCCGCCCTTCAAATCCTCGAAGGTCTCGAGCGCCTGGTCGCCAGGCGCCACCACCAGCGGGTACGAGAAGCGCCTGAGCGCCCGCTCGTACTCCGCTCGCGTCCGAATCTCGAACTCATCCACGGACGAATTTTAGATCAGAACGGGATTTCGTCGTCCAGGTCGGCGTTGAAGCTTTCCCGAGGTCCGTCAGCAACACGCTTGCCGCCAGCCTTGGCGGTGAAGCCGCCGGCTTCGTCGTCATAAGAGGTGCGTCCGCCGCCGCCTTCGCTCTTGCCGTCCAGCATGGTCAGTTCGCCGCGGAATTTCGACAACACCACTTCGGTCGAGTATTTCTCGACCCCGGCCTGATCGGTCCATTTGCGGGTCTGCAGCTGGCCCTCAACGTAAACCTTGGCCCCCTTTTTCAGATATTGCTCGGCCACTTTGGCGAGGTTTTCGTTGAAGATAACCACCCGGTGCCACTCGGTTTTTTCCTTGCGCTCACCGCTCTGCTTGTCGCGCCAATTCTCCGACGTCGCGATGCTCAGATTCACCACCGGCTCACCGGAATTGAGCCGCCGCACCTCCGGGTCCTTGCCCAGATTGCCGACCAAAATCACTTTATTGACACTGCCAGCCATCGCCGACCTCCTGTTTCCTGCGCATTACTCGATGGTGGGCCTATCGGCCCGGCGTAAGGACCAACGTTCCCTCTATGTTCTATAGCCCGACTCGGAGCGGTGGTAAAGGGGAAATTAACCCAAATGTTCATTTTTTGTTCTTGGCGGATGGGCGATTCTGGATATGATCGCGCCGGCTGACACGAGGGGCGCGCGTGCCTACAATTTTGCAAATCGGTCCTTACCGGCTGTTCTTCTACTCCGCCGACGGCGTTGAGCCGCCCCATATCCACATTGAGCGCGACGCGGGGATCGCCAAATACTGGCTTGGCCCTGTACGATTGTCGCGCAGCCGGGGTTTTGCCGCACACGGAATTGCGTTCGATGGAACGAATGCTCCGCGAGCACGAACCCAAGATTTTGGAGGCATGGCATGAGTATTTCGACGCTTGAATTGGCTCTCCCGCGAGCCGTGAGCGTTGCGTTCGGCGATGCGGCGGTCACGCTAGAGTTGAGCGACGGGCGCGTGATTTCGGCGCCGCTCGCGTGGTTCCCGCGGCTGCTGAACGGAACACCCACGGAGCGAGACGAATGGCGCCTGGTCAGCGGCGGCGAAGGGGTGCACTGGCCGCTCCTGGAGGAAGACATCAGCGTCGAGAGTTTGGTCGCGGGGCGCCCTTCCGCGGAGAACGCTCACTCGCTCACGCGCTGGCTGGCCGCGCGCAAAAAATAAGACCATTTTTTCCATGACGCAGAAAGCGCCCGCCCTGTTTATCGGCCACGGCTCGCCGATGAACGCCATCGAGGACACGCCCTCGTCGCGCGGCTGGCGCGCGATCGCCGCGCGTTTTCCTAAGCCTCGCGCCATTGTCTGCGTCTCAGCGCATTGGATCACCGAAGGCGTTCGCGTCACCGCCAATGCACAACCGCGCACCATCCACGATTTCGGCGGCTTCCCGCCGGAATTGTTCGCGGTCCAATATCCCGCGCCCGGCGATGCAGCGCTCGCGCACGACATCGCCACGCGCCTCTCCGCTTTCGGCGCCGAGACCGATGAAAGCTGGGGGCTCGATCACGGAACCTGGTGCGTGCTGGTACACATGCATCCGGACGCCGATGTGCCCGTACTGCAAGTGAGCCTCGACGCGCGCCGGCCGCTGCAACAGCATTACGCGATCGGCCAGGCGCTGGCGCCGCTGCGCGATGAGGACGTGGTGATCGTCGGCTCCGGCGATATCGTCCACAATCTGCGCGCCTTCTTCGGCCGCGGCGGCGACGACACCAGCGCGGAGGACCGGGGCTTTGACGATCACATCGTCGCCGCTATCGAAAGCGGCGATCATCAAACGGTGCTGAATTATCGTGACCACCCACATGCCGCGCACGCCGCGCCGGATTGGGATCACTTTTTTCCGCTGCTCTATGCGCTCGGCGCGCGCGGCGAAATCGAACCCGCGCACATCTTCAACCGCGACTTCTTTCCGGGAATCTCCATGACCAGCATCGCCTTCGGCCTGCCAGCATGAGGGACGCCCTCACCCATATCCGCGTCCGCGGCGCGCGTGAGCACAATCTCAAGAATGTCAACGTCGATATTCCGCGCAACGAATTGGTGGTGATCACTGGGCTTTCCGGCTCGGGCAAATCCTCGCTGGCGTTCGACACGATTTATGCCGAAGGCCAGCGGCGTTACGTGGAATCGCTTTCGGCTTATGCGCGCCAATTCCTGGAACTGATGCAGAAGCCGGACGTGGATTCCATCGAGGGCCTGTCGCCGGCGATTTCCATCGAGCAGAAAACCACCTCGCGAAATCCGCGCTCCACGGTCGGCACCGTCACCGAGATTTACGATTACATGCGCCTGCTCTGGGCGCGCGTGGGCGTGCCCTATTCGCCGGCGACTGGCCTGCCGATCGAAGCGATGCAGGTGGCGCAGATGGTCGACCAGATCATGGCGCTGCCCGAAGGCACGCGGCTTTATCTGCTCGCGCCGATCGTGCGCGACCGCAAAGGCGAATACCGCAAGGAAATGGCCGAGTTGCTGCGCAAGGGCTACCAGCGCGCCAAGATCAACGGCGAATTTTATGAGCTTTCCGAACCACCCAAGCTGGACAAGAAACTGAAGCACGACATCGAAGTGGTGATCGACCGCATCGCTGTGAAAGCGGGCATCGAAACGCGGCTGGCGGATTCGCTGGAACAGGCGCTGAAGCTGGCGGATGGCATTGCGTTCGCGGAGTTTGCTGACGGACCGCCGGCTTCCAGCCGGCAGGAAGAGAAAAACAAAAAAAGCCGGCAGGATGCCGGCGGTCCGAAAAGGCTTATCTTCAGCCAGAAATTCGCCTGCCCGGTCTCTGGCTTCACCATCCCCGAAATCGAACCGCGTCTCTTCTCCTTCAACAATCCCGCCGGCGCCTGCCCCACTTGCGACGGACTTGGCGTGCAGTTGAAATTCGACGCCAGCCGCGTCGTGCCCGACCACGACAAGAGCCTGAAAGACGGCGCGGTCGCGCCTTGGGCCAAGGGTCCCTCGCCGCTTTACGCGCAGACCTTGGAAGCGCTCGCCAAGCACTTCAAGGCGAAGACCACAGGCCCATGGCGCGAATTGCCGAAGGTGCTGCGCGATGCGATCCTTCACGGCACGAGCGAGCCGATTAAGTTCGTCTATGACGACGGCGTGCGCCGCTACGAGACCACCAAGAATTTCGAAGGCGTGCTGCCCAACCTCGAGCGCCGCTGGAAGGAAACAGATTCCAATTGGGTGCGCGAGGAGTTGGAGAAATATCAGTCCGAAGCGCCGTGCCCGGTTTGCATTGCCAAGCGGCTCAAGCCGGAAGCGCTGGCGGTGCGCGTCGGCGGCAGCGACATCGCGGTGGCGTCAACGCTATCCATCCGCAACGCACGCGACTGGTTCGGCGCGCTGAACGAAAAGCTCACCCCCAAGCAGCGCGAAATCGCCGTGCGTATCTTGAAGGAGATCAACGACCGATTGCGGTTTCTGGTCGATGTTGGCTTGGATTATCTTTCGCTCGGGCGCGGCTCGGGTACGCTGAGCGGGGGAGAAAGCCAGCGCATACGCCTCGCCTCGCAAATCGGCTCCGGGCTGACCGGCGTGCTCTACGTGCTCGACGAGCCCAGCATCGGCCTGCACCAGCGCGACAATTCGCGGCTGCTGGAAACGCTGCGGCGGTTGCGCGATCTCGGCAATTCGGTGCTGGTGGTTGAGCACGATGAGGAAGCGATCATGACCGCCGACCATGTCATCGACATGGGGCCGGCGGCGGGCATCCACGGCGGGCGCATCATCGCCGAGGGCACGCCCGCTGCGATCGAAAACTCCAAGGACAGCATCACCGGCCAATACCTCACCGGCGTGCGCGAAATCGCCATTCCCGCCAAGCGTCGCTGGGTGAACAAGAAGCGGCTGATTACCATCAAAGGCGCGCGCGGCAACAATCTGCAAAACATCGACGCCGATATTCCGCTCGGCGCGTTTACCTGCGTCACCGGCGTGTCCGGCGGCGGCAAATCCACTTTGGTGGTCGAGACATTGTACAAGGCGGTGGCGCGCAATTGGCATGGCGCGGGCGATGTGCCCGCCGAGCACGATGCGATCCTCGGACTTGAGCACATCGACAAGATCATCGATATCGATCAATCGCCGATCGGGCGCACGCCGCGCTCCAATCCCGCCACCTACACCGGCGCATTCACGCCGATCCGCGATTGGTTCGCCGGGCTGCCGGAAGCGAAGGCGCGCGGCTATGGGCCGGGGCGGTTCTCGTTCAACGTCAAGGGCGGACGCTGCGAGGCTTGCCAGGGCGACGGCGTGATCAAGATCGAGATGCACTTTCTGCCGGACGTGTACGTGACTTGCGATACCTGTAGAGGCAAGCGCTACAATCGCGAGACGATGGACATCCTGTACAAAGGCCAATCCATTTCCGACGTGCTCGACATGACCGTGGAGGAAGGCGCCCATTTGTTCCACGCGGTGCCGAGCATCCGCGAAAAACTGGAAACCTTAAAGCGCGTCGGGCTCGGCTACGTGCATATCGGCCAACAGGCGACGACGCTCTCGGGCGGTGAAGCACAGCGGGTGAAGCTGTCGAAGGAGCTTTCCAAGCGCGCCACCGGGCGTACGCTTTATATCCTCGACGAACCCACCACCGGCTTGCATTTCGAGGACGTGAAGAAGCTGCTCGAAGTGCTGCACGAACTGGTCGATGGCGGCAATTCGGTGCTGGTGATCGAACACAATCTCGACGTCATCAAGACCGCCGATTGGATACTCGACCTCGGCCCCGAAGGCGGCGACGGCGGCGGCCGCATCGTCGCCCAGGGCACGCCGGAGGAAGTCGCGAAAGTCAAAGCCAGCTACACCGGGCGCTATCTCGCCGAAGCGCTAAGACGCCACGCCGCGCGCTCGCAAAAGTCCAGACCCAAAGCCGCCGCCGAAGCGCCCGCGCCAAAGGCGCGGAAGGCTGCGAAGAAGCGAGCTTCAGGCTAGCGCGGGCCCAAAGCTCTGGCTCACGTACAACTCCCACCGGGGCGCCGCGAAAGCAGCGAGTGGTTTAGGGCCGGCGCGCGCGCTTATACCAACGGCCCTAAGCATTGATCCGTCTCTGAACAAGAGGATTCCGTCATTCCGGGGCTCGCGAAGCGAGAACCCGGAATCCAGGAGCGACGAACGCGGCTGTTGCCGCTGGATTCCGGATCGCACTCCGCGCGTCCGGAATGACGGAGCTTGACATCATGGTCACGGGTCAATCCCTAGGGCCGGCGCGCGCTTACTCCCCGCGCGGCAAGCGCGGGATTTCCGGCGCACCCAGCGTGATGCGCGTGATGCTGCGGGCGCGCACCACGAAGGGCTCGGCCTCGGTGGGGCCGGGCGGGGCCAGGGTGATGGTGGAATCGGTGGTGGTCTCCCGCGCCATGCCGGTGGCAAGATCGACGATACCGGTGGTGGTTTCTTGGTACTGAAAATTGAAGCTCTCGAGCACGCCGTCGAGCATGCCCATCATCGCCTCGGCTGTCGGCGCTTCTTCGCCCTTGGGCGCGGCGGCCGCCGCCGCGGGTTCCACCACATTGGTGGTGATGAATTGCGCCACGCTGCGCAGGCTGGCGCGCGCGCTTGCCTGATCCAAAGTCACCCGACGCACGATGGTCGCGGTATTGGCGCGGCGGTCGATCCGCTCCAGCCGCAGCGTGCCGACCAAGCGCAGCGGCGGCGCGCCGAACGGCATTTCCACCTCATCGGCCACATCCACATTCTGACGCCGCGTCAGCGTCCGCCCCTGCAGCGTCGCCGCCGGGAGATACATCGAGGCGCCGGCGTCGCGGGCATCGATGCCGTCGAGCACCCGCGCCAGCCCGCGCAATAGCGGCCCGCGTATTTCCGCCCAGTTCATAGCCGGCGAGGCCGCGGCCTCGAACTCGCCCTCAACATCGGCCTCAACCTCGTCCTCGGACGTCGCCTCATCGGCCTCGGACACCGGCTCAGCCGTCGCCCCCCCCGCGCCGAGCGCGGCCTTCGGCGCCATGCGCGCGGCCGCATCAAACATCAGCACCAGATTTTCCGCGCGGTCGCGCCACAACGGCCAGTTCAGCAATTCGCTGCAGCGGCCGAATTCATCGACGCGGCATTCGAAACCGACATCGGTCGCGATCCGCATGAGCGCCGATATCATCTCGCTGCCCGCCGCCCAATCGATGTTGTCCGCGCCCGGCTCGCCTTCCAGACCTTTGGGGAAGCTGAACTCCAGGCTCACCGGCGTGTAGCGCCAGACGCGGTTTTCGGCGTCGACGATTTCGAGAGCGAGCACCTGGGTAAAGGTCATGTCAGGCGCCCCAGCGATGCTGATGGTCTGCGTCTGCTCCATGCGAACGGTGTAAACCTCGCCGGTGTGCACCTGCAGCGGCACGCCCACCGTCTGCGCGCTGCTTGCCGGAATCAGCAGCAATGTGCCGACAAACGCCAGCGTCGCCAGAAACTTGCTCATGCGGTCCCCCTGTTGCAGCCGCCCCCCGGCGCGCGGCGACCGCCGTTTAATCACCAACAACCGAGGGCCGCAAGTGCGGCGCATGCATCGTCAAACCGTCACGAGGGGCGGCGGGGCAAACCGGGAACTCGCGCGCGAGGCTTGACCCCGCCCCCGGCGCGTCCCAACCAGGGCGCGCATGCGTTTGATCACCAAGACGGGCGAGCTTGAAGCCCTGTGCCGGGAGCTGGCCGCGCGGCCGTTCGTGGCGGTCGATACCGAATTCATGCGCGAGTCCACGTTCTGGCCGAAACTTTGCCTGGTGCAGACCGCCGCCGAGGGCGCGGAAGCGGTGATCGATCCGCAGGCCGAGGGGATCGACCTTGCGCCCTTGCTCGATCTCATGCTCGACAAAAACGTGCTTAAGGTATTTCACGCCGCGCGCCAGGATTTGGAGATATTTCTGAAACTGGCCGGGGCCATGCCCGGCCCGGTGTTCGACAGCCAGATCGCGGCCATGGCCTGCGGCTTTGGCGACTCGATCGCCTACGACGCTTTGGTGCAGCAAATATTGAAGCGCCGCTTGGACAAATCCTCGCGCTTCACCGATTGGAGCCGGCGTCCGCTTTCGGAGGCGCAGCTGGCCTACGCGCTGGCCGACGTGACTCACCTGCGCGATCTCTATCCGCGCATGCGCGAGAAGCTCGAAAGCGAGGATCGGCTTTCGTGGCTGGAGGACGAGCACGCCTATCTGGTCGATCCCGCCATCTATGACACCACGCCAGAAAACGCCTGGAAGCGCTTGAAGCTACGCAAAACCACGCCCGAATACGTGCTGGCGCTGCAGGTGGCGGCGGAGTGGCGCGAGCGGCAGGCGCAATTGCGCGACGTGCCCCGCGGGCGTGTGGCCAAGGACGACGCGCTCTACGAAATCGCCGAGCAGCGCCCCAAGGCGGCCGGCGATTTCGACCGCATGCGCGCTGTGCCGCGCGGCTTCGGCAATTCGCGCGGCGCGCAGGAATTGCTGAACGCGCTGGGCCGCGCCTTCGCCGACCCCAGTCGCGCCGCCTACCAGCACGAGCGTGGCCCGGCCCCGCCGGCGAGTTCGGGGCCGACGGTGGAATTGCTGAAAGTACTGCTGCGCTACGAGGCCGAGCGCGCGCAAGTGGCGCTGCGGCTGATCGCCTCTTCCGCCGACATCGAAGCCATCGCCGGCGATGACGAGGCCGACGTACCGGCGCTGCAAGGCTGGCGCCGGAAAGTGTTCGGCGAACGTGCGTTAGCGCTGAAGCACGGTAAGATCGCGCTCAAACTAGAGCAGGGCAAGGTCGCGATCGAGGAACTCTAGAACGCGACGCTGATTCCGGCCTGCGCAAGGCGTGGCGCGCCAGGCAGAATGCCGCGCGCGCGATCGACGATGTAAACCTCGTCGAACACATTCTTCACCGTGACGAAGAACGTCGCGGGCGTGCCCGTAGGCGTCACATTGGCGGTCCAATTCACGATGGTGGCGTCTTCGATCAGGCCACGTTGCCCGTTGGCCGATTGCGCCACCGTGTTGAGATCGTCGCCGAACATCGCGCCAGTGTGCTGCACCTCGATCTGCGTGGAAAACCAACCACCGCGCGCATAACCAAAAGCAAACGAGGCGATCCATTCGGGCGCGTAAGCCAAGCGATTTCCGGTCACAGACACACAAGTCGGCCCGGGCGTCGGCGGTGCGATGCCCGCGCAATTGGCGCCGACGACGTTGGAATAGCGCTCGCCGACATAGTCCGCCTCGGCCAAATAGGTGACGGCGGCGCGAAAATAGACGTCGTCGCGGTCGAGCACGCCCATGTCGCGGAGCGAAACTTGCGCCGACCATTCGAGGCCGGAATGGCGGGTCTCGCCCGCGCTGGTCAAGGTCGCGCCCAGTCCGCCCGCCACCGAAGCCGGCACGATCTGGTTTTCGAAATCCATCAAAAACGCCGTGACGTCGAAGGACGCTCCGGGCGCGAGTTCGCCGCGCAAACCAAGCTCCCAATTGACGCTTTCCTCGGCGTCCAATTCGGTGACGCCGCCGGAATTGGAAATTACGTCCTCCACGCGCGGGGGTGCAAAACCGCGGTGAACGCCAGCGTAAGCGACCAAATCCTGCCCGATGTCATAGGTTAGGCCAAATCCTGGGATCACCTCGGTGAGATCGGTCCCGCCGCTGGCGCCGGTGAGTTCGTTGAGACGCTCGTAGCCGATCGCCTCCACGCGCACGCCCGGCTGCAGCGTCAGTGGCCCGAAACTCATTGCCGCGGTGACGAAGCCCGACCACGCCTCGGCTTCGCGCACATTGCGTTCAACCACACCGCCATTGACGCTGACCCCTGGCGTGCGTCCTGCCGGCGTATCGGCGTTCACCTGAAGCCGGTTCTGCAATTCAGTATGCCAACGCAGCCCCGCTTCCAACTCGGCCGGTGCGCCAAACAACGTGCCGTCCCAGCCTAGCCGCGTCTCCAGCCCGTAGACGTGGTACTCGCGCAGGCGCCCTTCCGTGCCGCAGGTGGAGGAGAGATTGGCCATGCCGGCGCAAAGCGGATCGCTCGCATCGTTCGGGCGCTGCCCGGAATTCGAGGATTGCCGCCACCAGTCGCGGTTGAAATAAATCGAATAGGCGGATGTCGTCAGCGTCACCGTGTCCGACACATCCCAGCCATGGGTTAGGCTTGCGGTGTAACGCTGGGTTTCGAAGCGATCGTTGGGAAATGGATTGCCGTAGGGGTCGGCGGCGAATTCCGCGGCCGTCAGTCCAGAATAACTGACCTGGCTGTCCTCGCTAGCCCCGCCAACGCGCAAAGTGAGGCGGTGGTCCGGTCCCAAATCGCGCTGGGCCTTGAGATAGAGGTCGTCGAACTGGAGCGCATGGTTCTCACGCACGCCGTCAAACGCGGTGGTGTTGGCGTGCACGAGCAGGCGTGTCCCGAGCGCTTCGCCGCCGACGCGCGCATCGAGTTCGCCGTACCCGTTCGAGCCGGCGGCCGCCATAACGCGCGCCTCGAATTCGCTTGGCGCATCGGGCGTCACGTAATTGACGACGCCTCCCACGGTGTTGGGTCCGAACCGAATTTGGCTCGCGCCCTTGAGCACTTCGATGCGTTCGAACCTGCGAACGGGGGGATGAGAATACGTTGCGTTGTCGCCATAGGGGCCATAGGTCAGCGGCAGCCCGTCTTCCAGCAGCAGAGTGCGGCTCGACCGCGTCGGCGCGAGCCCGCGTACGCCGATGTTGGGCCGCAGGCCAAGGCCTTCTTCGTCACGAGGATAAACGCCCGCCACCTGACGCAGCGCTTCGTTGACTGTGAACACGCGCGCCGCCTCAAGGTCCTCGGCTTCGATGGTCGCGCCCGAGCCTGGGATGTGCATCAAATTGATCCGGTCGCCGACGACGACGATCTCGTCGGCCCCTTCAACCGGGTCCTGAGCCGCGGCGGCGCCCGGCGTGAGTAGCGCCAGCAGCGCCGGTGCGATCTTTATGCATCTGCGGATCATTCTCATCTTCCTTGCTGCGAATAACTCGCAACAACGAGGAAGGCAAGCGCATTTTCACCCTATTCGTCCTTGAAATACGGCTCCACCGCGCCGGAATATTTGATGGTCAGCTGTTTGCCGCGGCGGTCGAGCGTGGTTCCCACCGCCAGCCGCACCCAGCCCTCGCTGACGCAATATTCCTCGACATTGGTTTTCTCCACGCCCTTGAAGCGCACGCCCACCCCGCGCGCCAGCATGGCTTCATCGTGGAACGGGCTTTCGGGATCGCTGGCGAGGCGGTCGGGCGGAGTTTCTGAAGTGCTCATGGGGCTTGCTCTTATCCAGAGCCGCCGCCTGCTTCAAGCCGCGCTCCATTCCCCCTTCAGCCCCAGCAACGCGGCGAGGTAGTCGAGCCGGCGCTGGACGGTTTCGGTCACCAGATGCGCGAACTTCTTTTTGACCTTGAGCGTAAGCGTGCGCTCGCCAGCGACGATCTCGCAGGCGGCTAGCAATTTTTCGCTGCGCCCGGACAAGTCCGCCCCGAGCCGCAGCGCCGCGCCGAGCACGGCGGCGTCGGCTTGGCGCTCCCCGCTGAGCAGTCGCGCATAAGCCTCGGCGTGGCGCGGGGCCGCCTTGGTGTAGCGGTGATGGATGGCGGCGGCGAGGTAGGCGCGCTCGTCGTGTGCGATGGCCGCCAGCGGCGCGCGCAGCACCAGGTCGAACATGATCTCGGTCCGCTGGTCGGGATGCAGCGCGCCGCCGACGTCGGCCAGCCGCGCCGCCGCGCCGCGCAACAAAGCGTCGCGTTCAGCCGAAAACGCCGGCGCCCGGCCCGCGAACATCGGCGCGATCCAAGCTTCGAGCGCGGGCCCGAACGTGCGCCCGCCCGACCAGCGCCCCGCCAGCGCCTCGGCGGCGGCGATCAGGGGATCGACCGCCAGCGCCTGCGCACTCATGCGCTCGATCAGCACGCCTTCGCGCAGCCCGAAGGCGGAAAGCACCATGCGCTCAAAGCCGCCCGCCAGCATCACCTGCTCGAGCACCACCGCGGCATAGGGCAAAGTCTCGGCCCGCTTAGCGGAGGCGTCCTCGAGTTTTTCCATCGATTTGCGCGAGAATTTTCGCACGACATCGACCAGGCGTAATACCTCAGCGCGCCGCATTTCGTACTGGTGCAGCACCCCCAGCGGATGGTGGCGCTGGCCGATGTCGATGCGCCCCAGCGCGCGCCAGGCCCCGCCGACGGCGTAGAAATCGCCGCCGCGCCCGCTAAGCATGGGCGCGCCGGCGATGGCCTTGGCGACGTCCTCGCTCTCGCGCGCATAATCGAAGGCTTCGCTGCTGGCGAGCGCCAAGGGGCCGAGCGCGAAAGTCTGGCCGCGCCCGACGCCGGCGGGGCCGATTTCCACCAGTTCGAGACTGGCGCCGCCGAGATCGCCGACGATGCCGCTGGCGTTCGGCACGCCGCCCGCAACCCCGAGCGCCGAAAGCCGCGCTTCGTCGGCGCCGGACAGGATGCGCAAGGCGATGCCGGTGTCACGGGCGACGCGTTCGGCGAAACTTCGCCCGTCTGCCGCTTCGCGCACCGCCGTGGTCGCCACCGCGAACACGCTCTCGACGCCGCGGGCTTCGATCAAAGTCGCAAACCGTTTGAGCGCGCGCGCGGCGGCGGCGGCGGCGCCTTGCACGGAGAGCGCCCCGGTGCGCGCCAGATCGCGCCCGAGCCCTGCCATCATTTTTTCGTTGAAGATCGGCGTCATAGCCCGCCCATCGATGCGGTAGACGACAAGGCGCACCGAGTTGGAGCCGACGTCGATGACGGCGACTTCCTGGCTGTCACGCAAGGGGCTCATACCCACCCATCCCCGGAGCGATGCGAAGCATCGCGTCCTGCACGCCACTCCGGGAATGGGTGGAGGACTTCCCGGCTTACAGGCGTCTTAGCTGGTGCGCGCGCCGATATGATCGAACGCGGAGGGCGCATCGCCCTTACCCGCGCGCCCTCGCCCGGAAAGGCTCGGGTTGCGCATGAAATAGAGGTGCGCGGAGAACGGTTCGTCGGGCAGCTGTGAGACATCGACGCGCTTGAACACCCCATCCTGGTCCATGGTCCAGCTCTGCGCCTCGTCATTGAGGTTGGCGACCATGATCTGGTCGAGAACTTGCTGATGAACCGTCGGATTTTCAACTGGGCACATGACCTCAACCCGCCGTTCCAGGTTGCGCGGCATCCAATCGGCCGAGGAAAGGAAGACTTTGGCGTCGGGATTGGGCAATTTCGCCCCGGCCCCGAAACAAACGATCCGCGCATGCTCCAAGAAGCGCCCGACGATCGATTTCACCCGGATGTTCTCCGACAGGCCCGGCACCCCTGGGCGCAGGCAGCAGATCCCCCGCACCACCAATTCGATGCTCACGCCGGCCGAGGAGGCCCGGTAGAGCGCATCGATGATCTCCGGATGGACCAGGGCGTTGAGCTTGCACCAGATCGCCCCGTCGCGCCCGGCGCGCACGTGCGCGATCTCGTCGTCGATCAATTGCAGGATGGTCGATTTGGCGTTCAGCGGCGAGATGGCGATCTTCTCCAGCCCGGCCGGCTTGGCGTAGCCGGTGATGAAGTTGAACAATTTGCCGGCGTCGCGCCCAAGCGCGGGGTCGCTGGTGAACAACGAGAGATCCTGGTAGATGCGCGCGGTGATCGGATGGTAATTGCCGGTGCCGAAATGGGCGTAAGTGCGCAAGCCATCGCTCTCGCGGCGCACCACCAGGCTCACCTTGGCGTGGGTCTTGTAATCCATGAAGCCGTAAACCACCGAGGCGCCGGCGCGCTCGAGCATTTGCGCCAGGCGCAAATTCGCCTCTTCGTCGAAGCGCGCCTTCAATTCGATCAAGGCGGTGACATTCTTTCCAGCCTCGGCGGCGGCCACCAGGGCGGCGACGATGGGGGAATCCCTGGAGGTGCGGTAAAGCGTCTGCTTGATCGCCACCACGGCGGGATCGGCGGCGGCCTGGCGTACGAACTGCACCACTGAATCGAACGATTCATACGGGTGATGCACCAGGATGTCCTTGGCGCGGATGGCGGCGAAGCAATCGCCGCCGAAATCGCGGATCCGCTCGGGGAAGCGCGGCTCGTAGCCGGTGAACTTCAAATCCGGGCGATCCTCGCTCACCAGCGCCGCGAGCGCCGACAGGCCCAGCATGCCATCGACGATGACCACGTCGCGCTCATTGGCTTCGATTTCGCGGACGATGAAGGCGCGCAAATCCTCCGGCATGGTCGCTTCGACCTTGAGCCTGACAATGTCGCCAAGCCGGCGTTCCTTCAGCCGCGCCTCGAACTCGCGCACCAAATCCTCGGCTTCTTCCTGGATTTCGATGTCGCTGTCACGCACCACCCGGAAGGCGCCCTGCGCCTCGACGGTGTAATCGGGAAACAATTCGTCCAGGAACAGGCCGATGGTGTTTTCCAGCGTCAGGAAACGTCGCTCGGCCCGCTCGCCGGGCATGACCGACCTGGCGTGGCGCGCCGGCGCGACGTCGATGAAGCGCGCGACTTGCGAAGGCGCCGGAACCAGGGCGTTGAGCAAGCGCCCGTCCTCGCGGCGCTTCAGCTTTAACGCGATGGCAAAGCCCAGATTGGGTAGAAACGGAAATGGATGCGCCGGATCGACCGCCAGCGGGGTCAACAGCGGAAATACTTCAGCCATGAACACCGCCCGGAGATCGGCGCGCTCGGCCGCGTCCAGCTCGCCTGGCCGCAGCACGGCAATGCCGGCTTGGCGCAATTCCACGCGCAGCTCGCGCCAACGCGCCTGCTGGCGGGCCATGAGTTCGCCAGCAGCGGCGTGCACGCGCTGCAATTGCTCGGCCGGGGTGAGCCCGTCCTGGCTTAACGTGGTGACGCCAGCCTTCACCTGCTCGTGCAGGCCGGCCACGCGCACCATGTAGAATTCGTCGAGATTGTTGGCCGAGATCGATAAGAACCGCAGCCGCTCGAGCAGCGGGTGGTTAGGGTTGTCGGCCTCGTCGAGCACGCGCGTGTTGAACGCCAGCCACGAGAGTTCGCGATTGATGAAGCGCGCCGGATTCTTCAGCGAGGGCGCCGCCCCGTCGCGCTTTTTCTTGCGCGGTTTGGTCATTTTTAACCGTCTTCCCACTCTTCCGAGGCGCGCGCCGTTTTGAGTGAGGCCCGCGCCGCCGCCAACGTCACCGGCCGCGCGCCCTTCACCAATTCTAAATCAAGCGCCGCCGCCCAGGCCCGCGTCGCCGCATAGGTGCGCGGCAGCCGCTGGGCCAAGTATTTTGCCGCATTATCGCTTAAATGGATGAATTGTTCGCGACATACCCGGCGTAAAATCACCTCCATCAGCGCCTCGTCGGGCTCGCGCAGCCGCGCCACCGGCAGCGCCGCGAGCCTCGAGCGCAAGTCCGGCAGCGCCACCGGCCAGGCCGAGGGTGCTTCGACGGCGGTAATCAGCACCGCCCCAACCCGGACGCGGGAAAGATCGAGCAGCCGCCAGAGCATGGCTTCGTTCAGCGCGCCCTCGCCGGTTTCGATCAGCACCGCCCCGCCGCTTGCCGCGAATGCCGCCGCGGCGGCCTCCGGTTCAGCGCTGGCGGCCAGCTGGCGCGCACCCGCTTCTAGCGCCCAGGCCAGCCCAAGGTGGGTCTTGCCCGACCCCGGCGGGCCGACCAGCGCCAGCGCTTTGGCCGGCCAGTCGCGCCATTCGCTCAGCAGCCGGGCCGCGTCGCGGTTGGCGTCGCTCACCACCAGGGTTTCGGGCGAACGCTCGCCCATGGAAAACTCGAACAGGCGCGGCTGCGCGTTCATTTAGTTTGCTGCGGTGCGCAGCACCGGCCCCATGTCGGTCTCCTCCAGGCGCACACCGCGGCGAGCCAATTCCGCGATCAGCTGTGCGCGCTCGCCGACGAACGAGAACGAAACCAGCGCCCCTTCGCGCCCAACCGCCTCAATGCGGATCTCCGAGATCAGGGTCTGCGCCGCGCCTTCCAGCGCCTGCTTGATGGTCTCCCACTGGCGCTGATCGCCATAGAGCGCCGAGGCTGAGACGCGCGTGCGCTGGCTGCCGCCGGCGGTCGCCCTCGATTTCCAATCGTTCTGGATGCGGGCGCTAGCCTGCTCGGCCAGCGAAACCAGCGCCGCGCGCAACGAGGCCTGGTCCTCACCGGCCAGCCGGACGGTGACCGTGCCGCGGTCGCGGCGCGGTTCGCCCGAAACCTCCACCAGGCTGGCGCTGGCGACCCCGCCCTGCACTCGCAGCGTCGCGTAAAGCGCCGAGGCCGCGGTCTGGGCTTGCGCGTACGGCTGGGCGGCGCGCCAGTCGGGCGGGCCCTGCAGCAGGTCCGGCGCCACCAGCAGCGGGGCCAGTTCGTCGCGGAACCCGCCCTGGCTCCACACGTCGCGCCACAGGGCCGCGGTCTCCGGAATGGTGTCGGCGACGGCCATTGGCGCCACCAGGGTTGGCGAGGTGCGGGTCTCGACCAGGGTCAGATTTTGCCCACGCAACAACGCCCGCACCCCCGCCGGGTCAAATCGCACGGTGAAGCGGCCAATATAGCGGGTTCCGGAGCGGCGTTCATCGACCGGGCTGATGCTCAGCACCAGCTGCTCCAAAGTCGCCGCATCGGGCGCCACGAACCGTCCCGCCAGCTCCTCGGCGATGGTAATCCGGCGCGCCAGCCGCTCGAACGCCCGCTGCTTGGCCAGCGCATAGCCCGCCTCCTGGGCGGCGGCGGCGTTGTCGGCGGTCTGGTCGACCTGCACCCCGGACACCGAAAACACGTTGTCGCGTCCGCCCTGGGCGCTTGCGGGCGTGGGCGCGAACGCGCACAAAGCGGTGAGAATCAGGGCGATCAGGCCGGTCCAGGGCTTGAATGTCATTGTTCGGAAACCTCTCCTGCGCGGGCGCCAGCCTAGCCGGCGCGGAATCGCCTATCAATGTGGCGGCTTCGGGACTCAGTGATTTGACCAATTCCAACCAGGGCGACGGCCTCACTTATCGCGCTGCCGGCGTCGATATCGACGAAGGCGAGCGGCTTGTCGACCTGATCAAGCCATTGGCCAAATCCACCGCCCGCCCCGGCGCGGAAGCCGCCCTCGGCGGTTTTGCCGCCCTGTTTGACCCCAAGGCGGCCGGCTTCAAGGACCCGATCTTCCTGGCCACCACCGATGGGGTGGGCACCAAACTCAAGATCGCCATCGAAAGCGGGCGCCACGAGAGCATCGGCATCGACCTGGTCGCCATGTGCGTGAACGACCTTTCCGCCCAGGGCGCCGAGCCGCTCATGTTCCTGGACTATTACGCCACCGGTAAACTGAACGCCGAGCAAGCCGCCAAGGTGGTCGCCGGCATCGCCGCGGGTTGCCGCCAAGCGGGCGCGGCGCTGGCGGGCGGGGAGACTGCGGAAATGCCCGGCATGTACGCGCAGGGCGATTACGATCTCGCCGGCTTTGCCCTTGGCGCGGCCGAACGCGGAACGCTGCTGCCGCGCGTCGAAGACATGCGCGCCGGCGATGCGATCGTCGCCATCGCCTCCAGCGGCCCGCACTCGAACGGCTATGCGCTGGTGCGCAGAATCGTAGAGCGCTCCGGGCTCGGCTGGGACGCGCCGGCGCCGTTCGCGCCGGGCAAATCGCTGGCCGAAGCTCTACTCGAACCGACGCGAATCTACGCGCGCGCGCTGAAGCCAATCTTCGATGCCCGCCGGGCTAAGGGCGCGGCCCACATCACCGGCGGCGGCCTCATCGAAAACACCCCGCGCGCGCTGCCCGATCATCTTGTACCGGACTTCGACTGGAACGCCTGGGCCCGCCCGGCGGTATTCCAATGGTTGCAAGATGTCGGCGCCGTGCCCGAGGACGACATGCGCCGGACGTTCAATCTGGGCGTTGGCATGGTGCTGATCGCGGATGCGGGCGCTGTTGGCGACATCGTCACCACGCTGGAAGCCAATGGCGAGCGCGCGTTTGTAGTTGGGACGGTGCGCCATGCATAGGGCAGCGCTTTGGAGGGGGTGAAAAAACACCTCGCCGTCCTTATCTCCGGGCGCGGCAGCAACATGGCCGCGCTCATGGATGCCAACCAGGACGCCTACGAAGTCGCGCTGGTGATCTCCAATCGCCCCGACGCCGCTGGCCTCGAAATCGCGCGCGCGGCGGGCGTGGAAGCGCTCGCCATCGATCACCAAAGCTTCGGCAAGAACCGCGAGGCGTTCGAGCGCGAGATCGATGCCGCCCTGCGCGCGCGCGCGATCGAGATCGTCGCCCTCGCCGGCTTCATGCGCGTGCTGACACCCTATTTCGTGCGCGCCTGGCAAGGCCGCCTGGTCAACATCCACCCCTCGCTGCTGCCGAAATATCCAGGCACGGACACCCACGCGCGCGTGCTCGCCGCCGGCGATGTCGAGCACGGCTGCAGCGTGCACCTGGTGGTGGAGGAAGTGGATGCTGGGGAGATACTGGGGCAGGCGCGGCTAGCGGTGCTGCCGGGCGATACGCCGGAAACGCTAGCCGCGCGCGTGCTAGAGCTGGAGCACGCGCTCTATCCGCGCTGCTTGGCGGAATGGGCGCGGGGGAATTGAGTTAGCCTGCTGACACCGTGCCGGCGAGGACGCCGGCGGTCCATGGGGGCCTTTATTGCTCCGGCCCTTGCACCTGGCCGGTCACCACGTTGCGCACGGTGATTGAGGAGGGGCGGCCGGCGTAGCCGAGGTGCGGGGCGACCTGGATGAACAAAGTGTCGCCGCGGCGCGCCAGCGCTGGCGCGGCGCCAAGTGTGATGACGACGCGGCGCACATCGGTCAACGGCGCGGCGGCCAAGCCTTGCGCGGCGCGCTCGGCGGCGTCCATGACAATGCCGCCCGCGCCCGGGGGCACCCGCGCCGGCAGCACGAACGTCACCGTGCGCCCGACATTGCGCCGCGCGCGCGCTTCAAGTTCCTGGAAGCGCCGCTGCATTTCGGCGACGGCGATCTGCTCGGGCGTCAGCGGCGCCACCCGGGCTTCTTCCGACGCCGGCGCGCCGGTGCTGAAGCGACGCGTGTAAACCGTGATAGCGCCGTTGGCGCCCACCCGCAGCGCCAGATCGCCTTCGTCGTTGCGATAGACCTCGCCGCCGCCAGCGGCGAGGTAAAGCCGCAGCACGTGAACTTCAGGATCGTTCTCAAAGCGCAGCAACGCCACGCGCCCACCGCTGCCGCGGTCGAACACGAAGCGAACCGCGCCATCGGGCGTGGAATAGCGCGTGGCCCCGCTTGAGGCGGTGTAGAAGCCCTGCATCGGCGGGCCGCTTTGATCCTGGGCGAGCACCAAGCCGGGGACACCTAACGCCAGCGCGGCCACGGCCATCGCCGCGCCGCGCAATCCCTGATTCGGTCCATCGCTCATTGCACCCAGAGCAGGCGCGCGGACCTGGGCGCTTTTTTGACAGTGTTGCGACCGAGGGCCGCTCATGTTGCGGAAATACCGCAGTGCTCAGCTCTTGGTGGCTTTGCGTTTCGCCGGCTTAACCATAACCGGCGCGGGTTCCTCGATCGGCGCTTGCGCCGCCAATGGCGCGGGCGCTTCGATCACGAAGGGCGCTTCGGCTGTGGACAAGCTTGGGAAATAGCCCACCGTGACAACGTTCTGGCGCTGCCGCGTCGGCACGCGCACGGCCGCGGCCGCGGCTCGCGGCGCGCTGACTGAGGCTGTCACCGGGGGTGGAATCCGCACCACCACGCGCGCGCCAGCGTCGGCGCGCCGGTCAGAAAGATCGCCGGCAATGCCCACAGCGAATGAAAGCGCGCTGAGCGCCAGCGCCACCGAGACCACACGCAAAAAAGCTCGACCGTCCATGAGCGACGAAACTAGCCGAGTCGCGCCCTTCCCGCCACGCCGGATTTCAGCGCCCGGATTTCAGCGCTACGGATCGTATGCCAGGATTGGCGCGAGCCAGCGCTCCGCCTCCGCCAGAGTCCAGCCCTTGCGCCGTGCGTAATCCGCAACTTGGTCGCGGTCGATGCGACCGATTCCGAAATATTCCGCGCTGCGGAAGCGCATATCCGGCAACGCCGTATCGCGCCCTTCGCCTTCGCGCCACCGGATTTGCGACGATTGCCGCACCTATTGCCGACAAGGCGCAGTCTCAGTCGCCAATGGGCACCTCCAGCCCTACCTTGATGGGCTTGATCACGACATTGGTGGCTGTCATCTCAACGTGCGGATCGCAGATCAGCTCGCGTCGCACGAACTCATCAAACTCGTCCATGTGCGTGGTGGACACGTGGATGATATAATCGGCAGCGCCAGTGACGAAATAGCATTGGGTCACCGCACGGTGCTCGCGCATGCGGCGGATGAAAGCGTCCGCCACCTTCGTGTCGTCGCGGTTGAGCCGCACGCCCACGATCATCGCCAGCGGGCGGCCGACCTTCTTGGGGTCGACCACGGCGACTTCCGACACGATGACCCTCCCGTCGCGCAGGCGCTTCAAACGACGCAGCGCCGTCGATGGCGACACCCCACAGAGTTCGCTCAACTCCTCCGCGCTCAAGGTGCAGCGCGATTGCACCGCACGCAGGATTCGCTTATCGGTTGCGTCGAGGTTCATCGCTTCGCCTAACTGCAAGGCGCGACGCTATGACGGAATCTGGCGTAATCCAAGGCAATTTTGACTGCAACCGGCGCCGCGCGCCTGCTAGCTTGTGCACATGAACCAGAGAGCGATCCTGAGCCGCTGGCTGCGTATGCTGGCGCTTGCGTTTCTTGTTTGTGTCGGCGGGGCGAGCGCCCAGACCACGCGTGAGGCAGCCGTTGCTATCGACGCGGTGCCTATTCCCCCTGCCGATGACCCGCCCCTTCAACTCATCGCCGCCGGCCTGCGCCTGCCTTGGTCCATGGCGTTCCTTCCAGATGGCTCGATGCTCATCGTGGAAAAACACGCCGGCGTCCGCCGTCTCGGTCATGACGGCTCTCTGGGACCGCTGCTTGGAGGCGTCCCGCGCAACGTGCTTCGGCGCGCAGATAGCGGCTATCTGGACATCGCGCTGGATCCGGCTTTTGCCGCCAACGGCCTCGTCTATCTCGCTTTCGCGGAAGGCGACGAAGCAGCGAACCGCACCGCGATCTGGCGTGCACGCTTCGACGGCAGCCGCTTTGCCGAGGGACGCGTCATCTCCCGCGTCAATGTCGCGAAGCGCGGCCCTTCCCATCCGGGCGGACGGCTATTGTTCCTACCCGATGGCACGCTGCTGTTGTCGGTTGGCGACGGTTACGATTACCGCGACGCCGCCCAGGACATGACATCTCATCTGGGTAAAATCCTGCGCCTCACGCGCGAGGGCGCGCCCGCGCCGGACAATCCGTTCATCGGGCGCGCCGATGTCGCCCCCGCAATTTGGACCAGCGGCCACCGCAACATTCAAGGCCTCACGCTCGATCCGCAGACCGGCGATGTCTGGGCTCATGAACACGGGCCCAGGGGCGGCGACGAGATCAACCTGTTGCGCGCCGGCGCCAATTACGGCTGGCCGCGCGTCAGCTACGGCATCGACTATGACGGCAACCTGATCACCGAACGCCAGTCGGCGCCCGAGTTCGAGCGGCCGCTATTCTTCTGGGCGCCGTCGATCGCGCCGTCGGGATTCATGCTCTATCGGGGCGAGCGCTATCCCGAGTTCGCCGGCAAGTTCTTCGTTGGCGGCCTGGCGTCGCGTTCGCTCGTGCGCCTGCGAACCGGCCGCGACACCGGGCTTCTCATCGAAGAAGCGCGCATGTACGCGACGCTACGCGCGCGCATCCGCGACGTGCGCACGGGACCGGATGGGTTGATCTATCTGCTCACCGATGAGGAAGAGAATTCGCGCTTGATGCGGCTTGCGCCCCCGGGTGCGCCCGCACCGGCAGCGGCGGGCCGCTCCACGCGAGATCTGAGTTTCTGGCTCGGACGCTGGAGCGGAGAAGCCACCTTTCTGCCCGCATTCACGCCAGGCGCCACCCCGCGCCGCGAGACGGCGGCTTACGTTTGCGCGGAAGCGCTTGGCGGCAATTACATCCAGTGCGACGCTTCGTTTACGCGCGCCGACGGACGCAGCAGAGGGGTGATGTCGCTGTGGAACTTCAATGAAGTCGCCGGCGAATACCAGGGCATGACGCTGGCCAGCAATTATGGGCAAGCGACGACGTTCGAGGTGCGCTGGGACGCGGCCGAGAATGCCTATATCGGTCACGTGCCAACCCGCACAGCCGACAATAGCCCCGCGACGGAGAGACTGATTTTTCGCCTGTCCGCCGACCGCAACACGATCCAGGGGCTCGAACTCATCCGCCCGAACGAGCCGCCTGACGCTGCATGGGTGCAGACGTTTGAGTACACGTTGCACCGCGCGCCCTGACCCCGTTCGTCGCGATCTACCCGATCAATGCGTCCAGCAATCGCCTCAGCCCTGCATCGAGATCGGCGCGCACTGCCTCGGCGTTCAGGGCGCCCGGCGGCCCCATCGCCTGCGCGATGATCGGCGCAGCCTCCGCGCTGGCTGACTTGCGCCACGCCGCAAGCGCGAGGCCCGCACCGCCGAGGTATGCGCCCAGGATGCGCGCCCGCCGCAGAGCTTCTCGCGGCAACGCTCCCGCCGCCGCAAACAATGCAACCGACGCCGACGCCGCGCGCGCTGCGTTTGGCGTGCGCCAGCGCCGCGTGGGAACAAGAACAAACGCCTCCGGATGGGTTTCAGCCAATGTGAGAAAGGCGCGCGCCTGCTCCAGCAATTGTCGCTTGGGTTCGCCGCCGCCCGCCTCCTGCAGCGAGCTCAAGATTTCGTCCACCACCAGGTCGAGCACGTCCTCCATGTTCTCGACATGGTGGTAGAGCGACATCGCCTCGCACCCAAGCGCGCCCGCCAACCGCCTGGCGCTGAAACTCTGCAGACCCTCGCGATCGATAAGCGCTAGGGCCGCCTCGCCGATGCGCGCGCGGGATAATGGTTGCGGCTCCGATTTTTTTGCTTTCGCCATCTTGACACCTTACACTGTATGTCTTAGTGACGCAATATCCTTACATCGTAAGGCACTCTATTGGAGGACGCTATGGAACAAGGGTTGGCTTGGCTGGGCGGCGCGCTGGCGATCGCGCTCTCCTTTTGCCCCGATCACAATGCCGCGAACGCACAAAGCGCGGACCCACGGCGCGACTGCCCGCTCGAAACCCGCGCCCACGACGCCGACTTGGGTCGCATCGTGCTCGAGGAAGTGCTGGGCAAAGGCGCCATCGCCGAGAACGAGCACATCTACCACCCCCAGTTCGCGGCCCATGGCGCAACCAGAGACGCAGGCCGCGCCGAGGATCGCGCCGCGACCGAGGGCTGGCGGCGCGCGGCGCCCGATATGAGCGTGAGAGCGCTTCGCATCGTTGCCGATTGCGACCTAGTCGCCGTGCATTGGGAGGCGACCGGGACAAACACCGGCGAAGGCAACGGCCTGCCGGCGACGGGCCGGTCCATGCGCGTGCGGGGGGTCACTTTCTTCGGCGTCCGCGACGGGTTGGTGGCGGAGGAATGGACGGAATTCGACCAATACGAAATGCTGCGCCAACTTGGACTGCTGCCGGGCTAAAGCCGGTTCTTTCCAGATTGCATCGCCTCACCACCCACGCCCGGATTGCGCGAAGCGCAATTCCGGGACCGATAAACGCGATTGGTTCGTGATCGTGGGCCCCGGAATGAATGCTGCGCATTCATCCGGGGATGGGTGTGTGCATGCAACGCGCGCGCCTCAGCTTGCCGGATCATAACTCAATATCGGCGCAAGCCAGCGTTCTGCTTCCGCCAGCGTCCAGCCCTTGCGCCGTGCGTAATCCTCGACCTGATCGCGATCGATGCGGCCGACGCCAAAATATTCCGCGCGCGGATGGGCGAAATAGAGGCCCGACACCGAGGAAGCGGGCATCATCGCCATGCTTGTCGTGAGTTCCATGCCGGTGCGCTCGCGCGCTTCCAGCAATTCGAACAGCGTGGTCTTTTCGGTGTGATCGGGCTGAGCGGGATAGCCGGGCGCGGGGCGGATGCCGCGATATTTTTCCAGCAGCAATTCTTCGTGGCTGAGCGTTTCCTCCGCCGCATAGGCCCAAAGCTCGCGCCGCACTTTGGCATGTAGCGCTTCGGCGAACGCTTCGGCCAAGCGATCGCACAAAGATTGCGCGAGGATGGCGGAATAATCGTCGTGCGCGCGCTTGAAGCGGGCCGCGATCTCGTGCTCGCCGATGCCGGCGGTGACGGCAAACGCGCCGATGTAATCGAGCTGTCCCGCGGAGCTGTCGTCTCTCCCCCCAACGGGCGGGGGAGTGACACGCGGCGCGACAAAATCGGCCAACGCGAAATTGTGCTTGCCTTCGCCCTTATCCATTTGCTGGCGCAAAGTGTGCAAACGCGCGCGTTCGCCGGCGCGCTTGAACGTTTTCCAGATCACGATGTCGTCGCCGTCGCTGTTCGCCGGCCAGAAGCCGATCACGCCATTGGCGCGCACCCAGTTCTCCTGCACTAGCTTCGCCAGCATCGTTTGCGCATCGTTGTACAAATTGCGCGCGGCTTCGCCGACGATGGCATCATCAAGGATTGCGGGATAACGCCCGGCGAGCTCCCACGAGGCGAAGAACGGCGTCCAGTCGATATAAGGAACCAATTCCGCCAGCGGATAATTCTTGAAATCACGCACGCCAAGAAACGTCGGCCGCACCGGCGCGAATTTTAGCTGCGGCGCGCGCGCGCGCGCAACCGCCAGCTTCAGGCGCGGGCGCTTGTCCTGGCCGGCGAGATAGCTTTCGCGTGACGCCGTCTGCTCGGCCTTGGCCTCGGCGATCAACGTCTCACGCTCGGCGCCCAGCAATTTCTGCACCACCGGCACCGCCCGCGAAGCATCCGACACGTAAAGCGTCAAGCCCTTGTAGGCCGGCGCAATCTTGACCGCCGTATGCGTGCGCGAAGTGGTGGCCCCGCCGATCAGCAGCGGCAGCTTCATGCCGCGGCGCTGCATTTCACTCGCCACGAACACCATTTCGTCCAGGCTCGGCGTGATCAGCCCCGACAGCCCGATCGCATCGGCGCCGATCTCGATGGCGCGATCGAGAATCTTATCGCAGGCAACCATGACGCCAAGATCGTCGATCTCGTAGCCGTTGCATTGCAGCACCACGCCGACGATATTTTTGCCGATATCGTGAACGTCGCCCTTCACCGTCGCCATCACGATTTTGCCGTTGGACCTTCCGGCCAGGCCGGTGCGCAGCTTCTCCTCTTCCATGTAGGGGATGAGGTGGGCGACCGCCTGCTTCATCACCCGCGCCGATTTCACCACTTGCGGCAGGAACATCTTCCCCGCGCCGAACAGATCGCCGACGATTCCCATGCCGTCCATCAACGGACCTTCGATTACGTGCAGCGCGCGCTCGGCCTCAAGGCGCGCTTCCTCGGTGTCGGCGACGATGAATTCGTTGATGCCGTGCACCAGCGCGTGCGAAAGCCGCTCGCGCACAGGCTTTTCGCGCCAGGCGAGATCCTTGGCGCTGTCCTTCCTCTTGCCCCCGCCCTTCACTTGCTCGGCGAGTTCGAGCAACCGTTCCGTGCCATCGGCGCGGCGGTTGAGGAGAACATCATCGACCCGTTCGCGCAGCTCGGGTTCGACATCATCGTAGATGGTCAGCGAGCCGGCATTGACGATGCCCATGTCCATGCCGGCGCGGATCGCGTGGTACAAGAACACCGCGTGCATCGCCTCGCGCACGGCCTCATTGCCGCGGAATGAGAACGAAACATTGGAAACGCCGCCGGAGACGTGCGCGTGCGGCAGAGTTTGCTTGATCGCGGCGGTCGCTTCGAAGAAGGCGAGCGCGTAGTCGGAATGTTCCTCAATGCCGGTGGCGACGGCGAAGATGTTGGGATCGAAGATGATGTCTTCGGGCGGGAAGTTGAGCTTATCGGTGAGCAAGCGATAGGCGCGCGTGCAAATCTCGATCTTGCGCTTGGCGTTGTCGGCTTGTCCCTGCTCATCGAACGCCATCACCACGGCGGCCGCGCCATAGCGGCGCACTTTGCGCGCCTGCGCCAGGAATTTCGCTTCTCCCTCCTTCATCGAGATCGAATTGACGATCGACTTGCCCTGCGCGCATTTGAGGCCCGCTTCGATCACCTCCCATTTGGAAGAATCGATCATCAGTGGAATGCGGGCGATGTCGGGCTCGGAGGCGATGAGATTGAGGAACCGCCTCATCGCCGCCGGCCCGTCGATCATCGCCGCGTCGACGTTGACGTCGAGCACATTGGCGCCGGATTGCACCTGCTGCAACGCAACCGCCAGCGCGCCAGCATAATCGTCAGCCTCGATCAGCTTACGGAATTTCGCGCTGCCCGTGACATTGGTGCGTTCGCCGACGATGACGAAATTGGCGAAGGGGTTGGGGGTAGTCATGCGTAGCTGACCCAACCGCGCCACGAGAGTCCGGCATAAATCAGATCGGGACGCGAAAATCCTGCTTCCCGCAGCAAGTCTTCGTTGCGCGCTGGCGATACCGTGCTGATTACGTGGCGCACGCGCTCCACCGTCGCAGAGACATCGCCTGGCTGAGCGCCGGATTGCAGCGCAAATGTGCGATAGCGCTCGACATGAGATTCATACTCGGCGTCGGACTTGTCCATACACAGGTCGACCAGCACGAACGGCGCGCCTGACTTTAATCGCGCGCGAACGGCGCGCAATGTTTCGAGCTTGCCGCCGTCGTCAGCGACGAAATGCAGCGTCAGGAGCGACGTGGCGGCGTCACACTGGCGATCCGGCGCATCGAAAACGTAGCCTTCAACCCACTCGACTTGGCTCTCCGCACCGATCGCGCGCATACGGCCTCGCGCCGCCGTCAGCATTTCATGCGCGGGGTCGATAGCGAGAAAGCGCCAGTGCCCGTGCGCCTTCGCGAACGCCTCCAGTTCAAGTCCGCCACCGGCGCCAAGCACTAGCACCTCGCCCGCCTCTCCAATTCGCTCCGCGATCAACTGCGCTACAACACGTTGCATCACCGGGTAGCCTGGACAGAACCGCCCTGGTCCCTCCTGATAGAGCTTCACGAAGTCCGGATTTTTGAAGTGCTCGATGTCCATCACGCCATCGCCGTGAACGGTTCCAGCCCCGCCAGCCGCAACCGCGCCTCATGCGTCGTAGCCACACGCGGCGCCACGCCTTCAACCGCATGCTTCATGTGCGTGATGTGCTCGGGCGTCGTACCACAGCAGCCGCCGGCAATGTTGAGCAGGCCGGCGCGCGCCCATTCGGCATAATGCGCTTCCATCGAGTGCGCGGTTTCGTCATAGCCGCCCATGGCGTTGGGCAGCCCTGCGTTCGGGTAAGCGCTCACCGGGCACTCCGCCACGCGCGCCAGGTCAGCCATGAAGGCGCGCATTTCGGCGGGGCCGAGCGCGCAATTCAGCCCCACCGCCCAGGGATTGGCGTGGCGCACCGAATTGTAGAACGCTTCCACGGTCTGGCCGGAAAGCGTGCGTCCGCTGCGATCGGTGATGGTGCCGGAAATCCACAGCGGCAGTTCCACGCCGGTTTTGTCGAACGCTTCCCACGCGCCCCAGAGCGCCGACTTCGCGTTGAGCGTATCGGTGATGGTCTCGATCAACAGCAGGTCGGCGCCGCCTTCGATCAGACCGAGCGCCTGCTCCCGATAGCCCTTGGCCATCGCATCGAAATCAACATCGCGCCGGCCTGGATCGCCGACTTCGGGCGACATGGAGAGCAGCTTGGTCGTCGGCCCCATCGCCCCCGCAACCGTGCGCGGGCGGCCATCGAGCGCTTCAAACTCGTCGCAGGCGGCGCGCGCAATGCGCGCGGCTTCGACATTGATCTCGTACACCACATCCTCCAGCGCATAATCGGCCTGGCTGATGGCGGTGGCGTTGAAGGTGTTGGTGCTGACGATATCGGCGCCGGCGGCGAGATAAGCTTGATGCACTTGGGTGATGATGTCGGGCCGCGTCAGGCACAGCAAATCATTGTCGCCCTTGAGCGAACTGGGGTGCTCGGTGAAGCGTTCGCCGTGGAAGTCGTTGGAGGTGAGCCCGAACCCCTGCAGGTACGCGCCCATCGAGCCGTCGAGCAGCAGAATGCGCCGCGCCAGTTCGGCGTTGAGCGCGGCGAGGCGTTGGGCGCGGTTCATGCGCTCCCCCGGACCGCCGGCTTCCAGCCGGCTGTTTCTACGTCAACAATTAAAAACAGGAGCCGGCTGGAAGTCGGCGGTCCAAGGTGACTCATATCCCCGCCTCCTTCACCACGCGCACGCCGACGATGCGGCAGATCGCGAGCGTGAGGTCGGCCCGGTTGAGGGTATAGAAATGAAAATCCTCGACGCCTTCCGACCAAAGCCGTGCGCACAGCTCCGCCGTGGTCGCCGCCGCCACCAGCCGGCGCGTGTCGGGATCGTCGTCGATGCCCTCAAACAGCCGCGCCAACCATGTCGGCACGCTGGCGCCGCTGGCTTTTGCCATTTTGGCGATGCCGTTGAAATTGGTCACCGGCATGATGCCAGGCACGATCGAAGCGGTCACGCCCGCGTGCGCCAGCCGATCACGAAAGCGCAGGAAAACATCGGCATCGAAGAAGAATTGCGAAATGCCGCGCGTGGCGCCGGCGTCGAGCTTGCGCTTGAGATTGGCGATCTCGATCTCCCAGCTTGGGCTGGCGGGGTGCTTTTCCGGATGCACGGCCACGGAAATTTCGAAATCGGCGATGCGCTTGGCGCCGGCGACCAGTTCCGCTGCGCTCGCATAGCCCGCCGCATGCGGCTCGAACGCAGCGCCCGCGCCGGCCGGGGAATCGCCGCGCAGCGCCACGATGTGGCGCACGCCCGCAGCCCAGTAACCGGCCAGCACCTCATCCACTTCCGCGCGGCTCGCGGCGACGCAGGTCAAATGCGCCGCCGGCTTCAGCGTGGTCTCGCGCACCAGGCGCGCGACGGTGCGATGAGTGCGATCGCGGGTCGAGCCGCCAGCGCCGTAGGTGACGGAAACGAAGCTCGGCGAGAGCCGCTCCAGTTTGCCGATCGCTTCCCAGAGCTGGATTTCGAGCGCATCGGTCTTTGGCGGAAAAAACTCGAACGATACCCGCGGCTGACCCAGCTTCTCCGCCGCCGCCGCGATCAGATTGGCGTGCGCACTCATAATTTGTTCCCTGCCCAGATCTTCACCGTCAGCGCGTCGCGTTTGCGGGCCGCGAGCGTGACCACCTCCAGTGCGCCGATTCCGGCGTTGTCGCACCATTGGCGCAGCTCCCCATCGGCAAAGCCGAGGCGGCGGTGGGCGTGCTGCTCGCGCAGAAACTCGAACCCGTGCGGGGCGAAGTCGATCACCACCAGGCGCCCGCCGGGCTTGAGCAGCGCGGCGGAAGCGGCGAGCGCGCGCGCGGGGTCGGTCAGAAAGTGCAGCACCTGGTGGATGGTGACGAGATCGGCGCCGCCGGTGGCCAGCGGCGGGGTATGCGCGTCGCCGATGCGCACCGCTGCCTTGGCGCCGAGTTCGCCAAGCGCAACGCGCGCCAGCGCCAACATCTGGCGCGAAGTGTCGAAGCCCTCAGCGCGGCGAGCACGCTCGGAGAACAACTGGATCATGCGCCCCTGCCCGACCCCGACATCGACCATCAGATCGAACGGCCCAGCTCCCGCCGCCGCAAGGATCGCCGCCTCGATGTCGGCCTCCGGCAGATGCAGCGCCCGCAACCGTTCCCAATCGGGCGCGTTGGCGGCGAAATAAGCTTGCGCGGCCGCTTCGCGCGCGGCGCGGATCGCGTTCAGACGGTCGAAATCCCGCCTCAGCGCCGGGTCGCGCGGATCCAACATGGCCAGCGCCGCGTCGGCGAACCGCCGCTCTGGACCGCCTGCGCGCGGCAGCCGGTAGAACACCCACGCCCCCTCGGGCGCGCGCTCCACCAGGCCGGCCTCGGCCAGCAGCTTCATGTGGCGGCTCACCCGGGGCTGGCTCTGGTCCAACGCCTGCGCCAGTTCTCCCACCGCCAGCTCCCCCTCGTTCAACAGCGCCAGCACCCGCAGCCGGGTTTGCTCGCCGGCGGCGCGCAGGGCCCCAACCACGCGCTCGGCCCCGCGCCGCTCCGTATGGATTGGAGATATAAACATATCTCTATGTCCCACATTACTGACAATTTGCAACCCCCACCCGAGGCGGAGACTCGGAGCTATCTCAAATCAGCGCCCACCGCTTCGGCCACCGAGTCGAAGCCCTCCTCCGCCAGCAAGCCGTCCAGCTGATCGAGGATGCGCGCCGCCAGGCCCGGCCCGGCATAGATGAGCGCGGTGTAGATCTGCACGGCGTTGGCGCCGGCCTTAATCTTGGTGAAAGCGTCTAGCCCGCTCGCCACCCCGCCCACGCCGATCAGAGGCAAGCGCCCGCCCAGCGCTTGCGCGAACTGCCGCAGCAGCAGCGTCGAAATCCGAAACAAGGGCTGGCCCGACAGACCGCCCGCTTCGTCGCGCCGGTCGGCGGTCAGTTGCGGCGGGCGTTGCAGCGTGGTGTTGGACACGATCAGCGCGTCGAGCTTGTAGAGCGGCGCCAGTTCGGCGATGTCGCGCACCGCGGTTTCGTCAAGGTCGGGCGCGACTTTGAGGAACAGCGGACGCGGCCCGTGCGCGGTCTCGAGCGGCGCGCGCGCTTCCATCATGCGCCCAAGCAAATCCTCCAGCGCGCCTTTATCCTGCAGTCCGCGCAGGCCCGGCGTGTTCGGCGAGGAGATGTTGGCGGTGACATAGGCGGCGTGCTTCCACACCTGCCCCATGGCCCGCACATAATCGGCGGCCCGGTCGGTGCTGTCCTTGTTGGCGCCGACATTGGCGCCAACCACGCCGCGGCGCTTGGCGCGCGCCGCCAGCCGATCGGCGAACACTTCCACGCCGTCATTGTTGAACCCGAGCCGGTTGATCAAGGCGCGGTCCTCGCTGAGGCGAAAAATCCGCGGCCGCTCGTTGCCGGACTGCGCCAGCGGGGTGACCGTGCCGCATTCGGCAAAGCCAAAGCCCGCCCGCAGCAGCGCGTCGGGGACGGCGCCATTCTTGTCGAAGCCCGCGGCCATGCCGAGCGGATTGGGCAAGTCCAAGCCGCAGAGCTTGGTCCTGAGGCGGGGGAATTTGTCGGCGCGGGCGCGCGGACCAAACCCGGCCCGCAAACCCCATAGCGCCGCGCCATGGGCGGTCTCAGCGTCGGCGAAGCGCAACGCGGCGGTGATCATGTCGTGCAGCACAAAAGCAGGTGTGCCGGATTCTTAGCGCTCGCGCATCGCTCTGGGGGACTCGACAACACACGCCTCACAAGCGAAAAGAGAATATTACGACTCCCGGTTGTTGTTTCATCTGGATACAACTGGGAATTATTTCCTAATGATGGGTTGAAAGTCCTGTCATGCGAGCCTAGAACGAGGCTCATGCAGCACGGCGAAATCTGGCGCGCGCTTGACGCCTTGGCGTCGCGCAAGGGGCTTTCAGCCTCCGGTCTCGCGCGCGCGGCGGGGCTCGATCCCACCACGTTCAACAAGTCAAAGCGCCAAGCCCCCGACGGCAAGCCGCGCTGGCCCTCCACCGAAAGCGTCTCCCGCGCCTTGGACGCGGTGGAAACCACCTGGGAGGATTTCGCCGCCCTGCTTGCGGGCCGGCCCGGCGGCGCCGGCCGCGCCATCCCGATCGTCGGCATGGCGCGCGCGGGCGCCGACGGCTTCTTCGACGAACAAGGCTTCCCGCGCAACGCCGAGGAGACGGTGCGCTTTCCCGATCTCGGCGAAGACCGCGTCTACGCGCTCGAAATCGCCGGCGATTCGATGGAGCCGATGTACCGGGCCGGCGACATGGTCATCGTCCAGCCCGGCGCCGACCTGCGCCGCGGCGACCGCGTGGTGGTGCGCACCCGCGCCGGCGAAGTGATGGCCAAGGTGCTGGGGCGCCGCAACGAGCAGAGCGTCGAACTCATCTCGCTCAACCCCGCCCACCCCGCGCGCGAAATTCCCGCCGCCGAAATCGACTGGCTGGCGCGGATCTTGTGGGCGAGCCAATAGCGGCTGCATGTTGTACCACTCTAACGCCGGCGGCGGAGATGATGCCGGCGGTCCGTAATTGCGGGCCGGTGTTGCTAGCCCATCGCCTCGGCAATCAAGCTCGCGGCGTCTGCCAGGATCGCGTCTTCCGCCGCGCCCTTTATCGGCACGCGGCCCAGTTCCAGCATCACCGGGGCGGCGAAGGGAGAGACGTGGGCCAAATCCTTGTGCACGATCGCGCCCTTGACCCGGGTCAGCAGCGCGCCAAGGCGCTTCAAGTCGAGATAGCCTTCGCCGGCATCGGCGAAGGCGGCCTGCAGCAGGATATGGTCGGGCTGATATTGCTTGAGCACGTCGTAGATCAGATCGGTAGAGAAGCTGATCTGCCGCCCGCTCTTGCGCTCGGCCCCGGGACGCTTGCGTTCGATCATCCCGGAAATCACCGCGCATTTCGAAAACGTCGCCTTCATCAAGGTGCTTTCGCCGAGCCAAGCTTCGAGATCGTCGCCCAACATGTCCTGGTCGAACAGCGCCGCAAAATCGACGCCGCCCATCGGCTCGAGCCCCCACACCGCCATCGCGTATTCGCTGGCGAGAAAGCCGAGCGGTTTTAAGCCCGCACGCTCGAGCCGGCGCGTGATCAGCATGCCCAGCGTCTGGTGCGCAAGGCGACCCTCGAACGGATAGCAGACCAGATAGTGTTTCAGCGCGCGCGGAAACGTCTCCACCAGCATCTGCTCCGGCGCGGGCACAAACGAGCGGCGCTTCTGCTGCTTGATCCAATCGCGCACCTGCGCCGGCAGCAACTTTTGCCGCTTCGGCTCGTGCAGCAGCCGGCGCACGCGTTCGGCCAGGAAGGTGGAGAGCGGAAATTTGCCGCCGGCATAGGAGGGAATCGAGGGATTCTGTTCGCCGCGCGCGCGCACCACCAGCGCCTCGGTGTTTTGTACACCAACTAGGCGCAGCACTTCGCCGGCAAACAGGAAGGAATCGCCGGGCGCTAGCCCCTCGATGAAATATTCCTCGATCTGGCCGAGCCGGCGGCCGGGGAGCATTACCCTTGGACCGCCGGCATCCTGCCGGCTCTTTGTGCCCGCCGCTCCGGTGCGAAACGACGCCAGCCTCACCTCCAACATCTCGCTTTCAATAATCGCGCCGACATTCATGCGGTGCGCTTGCGCTACACCGGAATTGCGCACGCGCCAGCGGCCGCTGGCGAGTTCCTGGACGATGCGGCGATAGCGATCGTAGGCGCGCAGCGCGTAGCCGCCGGTGGCGACCAGGTCGAGCGCGCGGTCGAATTGCGCGCGGGAAAGCGCAGCGTACGGCGCGGTAGAAACCACTTCGGCAAACAACTTGTCGGCGTCGAACGGCTCGCCGCAGGCGCAGCCCATGATGTGTTGCGCCAGGCAGTCGAGCCCGCCGACGCGTGCGTCCGCGCCGTCGAGCGCGCCCTCGCCCACCGCTTCCTGCGCGGCGCGGCATTCGAGCACTTCGAAGCGGTTGGACGGCGCCAGCAGCGCCCGCGAGGGCTCGTCAAGCCGGTGATTGGCGCGGCCGATGCGCTGCACCAGCCGCGCGCAACCCTTCGGTGCGCCGATCTGGATCACCAGATCCACATCGCCCCAATCGATGCCGAGATCGAGCGTCGAGGTGCACACTACCGCGCGCAGCTCGCCGCGCGCCATCGCCGCTTCCACTTTGCGCCGCTGGGCGACGTCGAGCGAACCGTGGTGCAGCGCGATCGGCAACGCCTCCTCATTGACGCGCCAGAGTTCCTGGAAGGTCATTTCCGCCTGCGCGCGCGTGTTGACAAACACCAGCGCCAGGCGCGCCGCCTTGATGGCGGCGTACACTTCCGGGATCGCGTGGCGCGCGGTGTGACCGGCCCAGGGGATCAGCGCGTTGGAATCGAGCACGTCGATGATGGGGGATGCGCCTGGGGGGGCGCGGAGGATGACGTTGTACGCCCCCCCGCCCCCTTGCGGGGAGGGGGGGCGCGTACCTACCAGCCACTTTGCTAGCCCCTCCTCATCCGCCACCGTCGCGCTCAAGCCGACACGCAAGTGCCCGGGCGCCCAGGTGCGCAACCGCGCCAGCGCCAACGCCAGCAGATCGCCGCGTTTTGTCGGCGCCAGCGCGTGGATTTCATCGATCTCCACCGCCCGCAAATCGGCGAAAAACACGCGCGCGTGCTCGGAAGCGATCAGCAGGCACACCTGCTCGGGCGTGGTGAGCAGGATGTCGGGCGGATAGGCGCGCTGGCGCTGGCGCTTGCTTGGCGGGGTGTCGCCGGTGCGGCTCTCGGTGCGCACGCCGAGCTGCATCTCGCGCGCCGGAATTTCCAGATTGCGGGCGACATCGGTGGTCAGCGCTTTCAGCGGCGACACGTAGAGCGTGTGCAGGCGATGCGGTCGGCGCTGTCCCTGCCCGGCCAGCGGCGCCAGCTCGATCAGGCTCGGCAGGAACCCCGCCAGCGTTTTGCCCGCGCCAGTGGGGGCGATCAGCAGGGTCGAAAGCCCTTCGCGCGCGCGCCGCACCAGTTCCAGCTGGTGCGCGCGCGCCGCCCAGCCGCGGCTGGCGAACCAGGCCGCGAACGCGGCAGGCAAAACGGGCGGCTCGCCGGCATCCATGGGGAATTCTAACCCAGCTTGACGCCGCCGCAATCGCCGGCGCATTCCAGGACCGATGTCCCGCGCCCTCGCCGCCCTCGCTGCCCTCGCCGCCCTGACCGCCTTGACCGCCTCGGCGGCGGCCCAGACCGGCGCGCTGCCCGCCGCTTTGTCGCAAGCGGTTAGCGCCACGCAGGCGGCGAAAGCGCCCTACGCGTTCGATCTGGACCTGGTTTCGCAGCAGCAGAACTGGCGCCTGCGCTTTCATCCGCGCACCTCTCCGCGCCTGCAATTGCTTCAACCCAACGCCAACGCGCTGGCGAGCAACGAACGCCGGGCGCTGCAGCGCATGGGCGAGCGCATGGAGGGCCTGCCCTGGTGCGCCAGCGCCGAGATGGGCCGCGTCGCCAGCGTCGCTTTGCTGCGCGAGGATGCGCAGACCGCCACCTATTCCTTTCAGCCCACGCGCGAAAGCGTCCGCGGCGAACAGGCGCGCCAATTCGCCCAGCATCTGCGCGGGGAATTCACTGTCACCAAAGCGTCGCCGGATCTGACGCGCGTGCGTATCTACGCGCCGCGCGCCTTCAGCCCGATGCTGCTGGTCAATGTCGAGCGCATCAACATCACCATCACTTGCGCGGTCGCGCCGAACGGGCGGCGCTATGCGGCGGAAACCGTCAGCGAGGTGCGCGGCGCGGCGTTCGGGCAAAGCTTCAACGAGCGCACGATCCAGCGCGCGCACGATTTGCGCCCGGCCCCATGAGCGCCAACTACCAGCATCTGCGCGCCGACCGCATCCTGGCGACGGTCGAGAAGCTGCACGCGCGCGTGCGGGAACGGTTTCCCGAGGCGGGGCTGGCGCGGGTAGGCGCGGAGCTGATCGAGACCGCGCGATTCTGCGCCGCTGACGCCGCGCAATTAGCGCGGCCGGCGATCGCCTGGCGCCTGGCGGCGCTGGGGCTGATTGGCGCCGGCATCGCCGCCCAGATCGCGGCGTTTGGCTATCTGCACCCGGACGCCAGCGGCGTGAGCGCCTCAGACCTGGTGCAGGGGTTGGAATCAGCGGTCAACCTGCTGATCCTGTTTGGCGGCGCGGTGTGGTTCGTGCTGACGCTGGAGGAGCGCGCCAAGCGCCGGCGCGCGCTCGACGCGCTGCACCGGCTGCGCTCGATGGCGCACGTGATCGACATGCACCAATTGACCAAGGATCCGACCGTGCTACTCGACGGCCCGCGCACCGCCGCCTCCCCCGAGCGCGGCATGAGTCAATTCGAACTCACGCGCTACCTCGATTATTGCGCCGAGATGCTGTCGCTGCTCGGCAAGCTGGCGGCGCTCTACGCCGAGCGGGTGCGCGACAATGTGGTGATTGCGGCGGTCAACGACATCGAGGTCCTGACCACTGGGCTTGGCCGCAAAATCTGGCAGAAGATCACCATTATCAGCGCCGGGGCAGGCGCGTGAAAATTACCGGTCGTTAATTTGTCGCTGGCATGCTGCGAACTTCAGGCAATCTTGATTGAGCTTGGTGGGGTAGTCGCGGCATGCACGGGGAGGCGTTCGATCCGTCCACGCTGACCGCGCTGGTTATCGACGAGGCGGATTTTTCGCGCGCGCTCGCGATCGAGCAATTGCGCGGCGCCGGGTTCGGCCGGGTGTTCGGCGCCAATGGCGCGGCCAGCGCCTGGGAGGTGCTGCTCAAGCACAAGCCCGACATCGTTTTGATGGAGTGGATCAAGGGCGGCGAAAGCCTCGACCTCATTCGCCGCGTGCGCGTGAGCCAGGAGGTCGATTGCGCGCTGCCGCTGTTGCTGCTGACGGTGCGCAGCGCCCGCGCCGAAGTGGAGGCCGCGCGCGCGGCCGGGGCCAGCGGCTTTCTGCGCAAACCGATCTCGGCGCTGGCGATCGCCAAACATGTGCGCAGAATCGCCGCCCAGCCGCAGCCCTTCGTCGCCAGCGCCGCTTATGTCGGCCCCTGCCGGCGCCGGCGCACGCCGCAACATTTTGCCGGGCCGTGGCGGCGGCTCGACGATGTCGCCCCGGCGGCGGCGATGGTGGCCGGCGACGAGAGCGTACTCGACTTGAAAGCCGAAATCGCCCGCGCCAGCGTCGCGGCGATCGAAGCGGCGCTCGAGGGCTTGCTAGTGGGCGACGTCACCGCCTCGCGCACGCTGTACCAGGCGGTGCAAGCGCTCGGCGACGCCGGCCTGCAGATCGGCGATCCCTGCCTGGTGCTCGGGGCCCAGGAACTGGCCCGTTACGTGCGCGCGCAAGGAGCGACCGATCGGCTCGACCCCGAAGTGGTGCGCACCCATGTCGCGGCGCTGCGCCAACTCACATTGCTGCCGCATGAAATGGCCGACGCGCGCGAGCGGGTGTCGCAAAGCCTCAAGCGCATGATCGACAAGAAGCTCACGCCTGGCAAAGCCGCGTAACCGCGCCAAAGCCGCTATTTTTGCCCCTTGAGCGCCAGCGCGGTTTCGCGGGCGATGCGCTGGAGGGCCTGCTCGGCCGCCGGCGCGACCGAGGGAAATCCCACGAACGCGTGCGGCAGCGTCTCGAAGCAGACATAGTGCGTGCGCACCCCGGCCTCGCGCAGCCGCTCGCCATAGGCCGCGCCCTGATCGAGCAGCATGTCGAACCCAGCCGTGTAAATCAGCGCCGGCGCCAACCCGTGCAGGTCTTGCACCCGCCCCGGCGAGAGCCGCTTCTGGCTGGGATCGGCGCCATCGGGCAGATAATTCTTCATGTAGCAATCGGCGGTCTCGGCGGTTAGCGGAAACGCGTCGGAGAAATCGTGCATCGAGGGCGTATCGCTGACATAGTCCACGCACGGATAAATCAGCAGCTGCATCGCTGGCGGGCGCGAGGTGCGCATCTCCTGGGCAACGATGGCGGCGAAATTTCCACCCATGGAATCGCCGCCGACCGCGGCTTTCTTCGCCGGCGCGCCGTAGCGGGAAGCGTTGTCGTAGGCCCAAATATAGGCGGCGAGCGCATCCTCGAGACCAATTGGAAATTTGTGCTCGGGGGCCAGGCGGTAATCCACCGACAACACCGGCGCGCCCGCTTGGCGGGCGATCAGCCCACACAGGCGGTGGCAATTCTCCGGCGAGCCGACGACGCCGCCTCCGAAATGGTAATAGACCAGCATCGCCGCCGCATTGTCGCGCACATGCGGCAGATAGAGCCGCGCCGGCACCGAATGGCTGCGGCCGGTGACGTAAACCCGCTCGTATTGCACCTTGGCCACCGGCGCGCCGCCGAACAGGGCCGCGCTCGCCTCGGTCTGCGCCCGCAGCATTGCCGGCGTCACCGCGCTCCAGTCGACCCGGCGTTTGCGGGTTTCGTTTTCGAGGAACTGAAAGCGCGGGTCGAGCGTCATCCCACGCACCGTGCGCGGGGCCCCGCCCGAGGCCTTGATCAAGGCGGCGTCGGAACGCGACAACGCCAGATGCACGAGCGCTTTGCGCAACCAAGACAAGCGAGGTTTCCTTTCAGCCCTGGCGCGGCGCGCCGTCGAGGCCCTTGAGAATGAGCCCTGCGGCAAAATCGGCGGCGGCGTCAATATCGGGCGGCGTGCGGCGCAGCATCGCCGAGCCGACCTCCTGGGCGATGCCGATACTGGCGCAGGCGAGATAGTCGGCATCGACCCTGGGGGCCATGCCGCGGGCGATGGCCTGTTCCAGGCCCTGGCGCACCTCTTGGTACACGGCGATCATTTCGGGGGTGTCGGTGCGCACGTGCGGGCGGCGCTCCGCGACCGGGCGGCCCGCGATGGAATTGTCCGCAACGATGAAGCTGAAATAGGCGCGAAAGGCGCCGTGCAAATATTGCTTGAAAGTCTTGGCCTGCTCGCGCGCGGCGCGCAGCAGCGGCTTGAAGCGGCGGGCGCCATCGTCGGCCAGCGCCTCGAACACCTCTTCTTTGGAGCGGAAATAATTGTAGAACGTGCCAGAGGCGAGATCGGTGCCGCGGATGACGTCGCGCACGCTGGCGGCCTCGTAGCCCATTTCCGCGAACACGCGCCGCGCCGCCGCCAGGATCGCCTGGCGGTTGGCGAGCTTGGTCAGTTCGCGTTTGCCGACGGGATCGGCGGTCATCGCTTCGCTCAAGGCGGCACCCTTTCAGATCGCGCCATTGGGCACAAAAATGACGTTGCGTCAATTTCTTGCACGGGCTACAGCCCGCCGATGGCGGACCCACCCCCTTATGGCGAAGGCGCCGACGTGCTCGAGCGGGTGCGGGCGATGATGCAATGGACCCCGCAGGGCCGCGCGTTGGGGCTTGAGGTGACCCGGCTGGAGGGGGCCAAGGTGTGGGGCCGCGCGCCCTACCGGGCCGAACTGGTCGGCGACCCCGAGGCCGGGGTCATCGCCGGCGGCGTGATCACCACTTTCCTCGATCAGCTCTGCGGCATGGCGGCGGTGCTGGCGATGCATGCGCCCGCGATAGTGGCCACCATCGACCTGCGCATCGATTACATGCGTCCAGCCGAGCCGGGTCGCGACGTACTGGCCGAGGCGCATTGCTACAAGATCGGCAAGAACGTCGCCTTCGTGCGCGCCATCGCTTACGAGGACGCGCCCGAGAACGCCATCGCCCACGCGGCATCGGCCTTCATGGTCAATCCGACGGCGGCACGAAAAGCCGGCGCCAATCTGCGCGGGAAGAAGCCGTGACCGACACCAGCGCACGGCTTGCCGACGCCCTGGCGCGGATTCCCTACGCCACTTTCCTTGGCGTGCGCGCCGAACTCAAGGGCGACGAGCTGACCCTGGTGCTGCCGTACAGCGAGCATCTGGTCGGCAATCCGCTGCTGCCGGCTCTGCATGGCGGCGTGGTCGGCGCGCTGATGGAACTGACGGCGCTGACCCAGCTCGCTATCGCCTCCAAGAGCGACAAATTTCCCAAGACCATCGATATCGGCGTGGACTTCCTGCGCTCCGGCCGACCCGCGGACACTTACGCGCGCGCCCGCGTGGTCAAGATCGGCCGCCGCATCGCCAACGTGCAGGCCGAAGCCTGGCAAGCCCAACGCAGCGAACCGATCGCCGCGCTGCACGGGCATTTCCTGCTGGCGGAGGAAGAAACCCCCAGTTGACAAAACACGAATCGCCATTCGCGCCGTTCGATTTCGTTACATCAAGGTAAATCCTGCACCGGTGGCTTCCCTTTACTCACAGACCAGTGCCACGGCTGCGTTGCGCGGCGCCGGGAACAGTTACAGACCGGCGACCCTGTAAGGGCGGGTAACTCAATGGCGGATGAAGGCGATTTTGCCCCGCGGGCGCGGATTTGCATCGATTTCGGCACTGCGGTGTCCAAGGCCTGCCTGTGCCTAGATCCGACCATGCCGCTCGATTCCGGGGTGCGGCCGATTCCGATCGGCGCGATTTCCGGCGCCGAGCACGCACTGCTGTCGCCGTCGGTGATGTTCGTCGATGGCGGACGCATGTTCTTCGGCGCCACCGCGCTAAAACGCGCGCATGGCGGCATTGAGGCCAACCGCGATCCACTGCTCTCGTTCAAGACCATCCTCGGCTCGAACAATGTCGAGGAAGCCCTGGCCGCGCGCATGCGTCCCTCGGTCGATCCCACGGGCACCTTCCGCCAGCGCGATACCTTGGTGCTCTACCTCGCCTATCTCGACCAATTGATCGCCGACGCCATCACCCGGCTGCCCGACGTGCCGTTGAGCGCAGCGCGGGCGCAGCGGCGCTACACCAGCCCGGTCTGGCGTCCAGGCGGTGGCCAGGACCGGGTGTTCGAGGGCATTTTCAACGAAGCGGTGGCGGTGTCTTACCGGCTCGGTCGGCTGCTGCTCTCCAACGATGGCATTTCCATCGCCCAGTGCCGCGACGCGCTCGACAAGGCCCGCGCCGCGCCCGGCAATGGCCGGTTGGAGACCGGCGTGTTCGAGCCGCACGCCGCGGCGGCGGCGAGTTTGGCCTACACCAATGAGCCGAGCTCGGTGGTGATGGTCATCGACATCGGCGCGGGCACCACCGACATCGCCGCCTTCCAGTTCGACGAACGCTGCGATCCCCCGGCGCTGACCGAGATCAGGGATGCACGCCAGTGCAGCGCGCTCGCCGGCGACGAGATCGACCGGCTGCTGATCGGCGTGCTGGCGCGCAAGCGCGGCATCGCCAACAAGGAGGACGAAGCCCATTTCGTCCGCGTCGCCCGGCTGGTGGCGCGCGACTTGAAGCACGAATTCTTCGCCAAGGGCGGCGTCACGCTCCGCGACGGCCGGCGCAGCACCACGATCCGCGCGCAGGAGCTCTCCGACGACCCGCGCTTCAAGCAATTCATCGCCGCACTCGGCCAATCGATCGCCAACGCCGTTGGCGCGGTCACCTATGCGGCGCGCACCAGCCGTGCGCGCGTGGTCGATATCGTGCTGGCGGGCGGCGGCTCGAACCTGCCGTTCATGCCGCAACTGGTGCGCATGGCCGCCCAGCACGCCTCGCCCAATCTGGCGGTGCGCATCGGCGCGTTGTCGCCGTCGAACCCGCTCTACAACCGCATCGACGGCTATTTCGCCGACGTGTTCCCCCAGATCGCCATCTCGATCGGCGGCTCGCTGGTGGAAATGATCGGCGCGCCGACGGCGAGTTGAGGCATCACACCGTGTTCTTGCGCCGGGTGAGCGCGGCGAAATCGTGCATGCTTTGCTCGCACATGGCGCCGGGCTTGAAATTCAGCCCGGCGATTTCGCGGATTGGCGTGATCTCGGCGGCCGAGCCGGTGAGGAAGCATTCGTCGAAACTCGCGAGCTCGTTGGGAAAGATCGCGCGCTCGATCACTTCGACACCGCGCTGGCGCGCCTGCGCGATCACGGTCTGGCGGGTGATGCCGTCGAGGAAGCAATCCGGCGTCGGGGTATGGATCGCGCCGTCGCGCACGAAGAAGATGTTGGCGCCGGTGGCTTCGGCGATCTGGCCGCGCCAATCGAACATCAGCGCATCGTTGAAGCCGGCGTCCTCGGCGGCGTGCTTGGAGAGCGTGCAGATCATGTACAGCCCAGCCGCCTTGGCGTTGGCCGGGGCGGTGTCGGGCGCGGGCCGCCGCCACGGCGCGATCGTCAAGCGGATGCCGGTCATCTTGTCGGCAAAATAATCGCCCCACTCCCAGGTGGCGATGGCGCAATGGATGGTGTTGTTCTTGGCCGAGACGCCGAGCTGTTCCGAACCGCGCCACGCCAGCGCGCGCAAATAGCAATCGGCAAAGCCCATCTTGGCGATCAGTTCGTGCTTGGCGCGATCGATCTCTTCGGCCGCATATGGAATCTGGAAGCCCAGGATGCGCGCGGAACGGTGCAGGCGCTGGCTGTGCTCGCGGCTCTTGAACACCACTCCGCCATAAGCGCGCTCGCCCTCGAACACGCAGGAGGCGTAATGCATGGCGTGGGTCAGCACGTGCACCTTGGCTTCGCGCGCGGGCACAAACGCGCCATCGAACCAGATCCAGCCCTCGCGATCGTGGAACGCCTGCGCCGCCATGCTCTCTCTCCGCTTTCATACTGGCTCTTGCCGAGCCGCCCGCCAAATGAGATTGTGGCGGGAGCGGCAGGCGATGAGGTTGGTTTTCGGTCCCATCCGCTTTTTTGTGCGCGGATGTCAACATCAATCGGTGTATATTGGAATTGTTTTGCCTCTTTTTAGCGTATTTTTGAGTTGATCCTACCCTTAACGCCCACGGCCATTCTGAGCCAATGAACGCCATACCCGCTTTCGATGCGCTCGACCGCCCGCCGCACTTGCTGCTGGTGGACGATGACGACCGCATCCGCGAGCTGCTGAAGCGCTTTCTCACCCAGGCCGGCGCGCGCGTTTCGGCCGCCGCGGACGCCGCCAGCGCCAAGAAGCTGCTCGAGGCAATGGATTTCGACCTGCTCATACTCGACGTGATGATGCCGGTGGAAGACGGGTTCTCGCTGGCCGCTAGCGTGCGGCGCACGTCGAAGGTGCCGATCGTGCTGTTGACCGCGCGCGGGCTGGCCGAGGACCGCATTCGCGGGCTCTCGATCGGCGCCGATGATTACGTCGCCAAGCCGTTCGAGCCGCAGGAACTGGCGCTGCGCATCAACGCCATCCTGCGTCGCACCGCGTCGGGCCGCGCCGAGGCCGGCGAATTGGTCGGCTTCGGCCCGTTCACCTTCAACGGCGCGCGCGGCGAATTGCTGCGCGAGGGCGCGCCGGTGCGCCTCACCGAAGCGGAGGTGGCTTTGCTGCGCCTGCTGGCGGCGCGCCCCGGCGAAGTGGTGAGCCGCGAGGACTTGGCGCGAAAAACCGGGACCGGTCTCGAGCGCTCGGTCGATGTGCAGATGACGCGGCTGCGGCGCAAGGTGGAACTCGATGCGCGCGCGCCGGTGTATCTGCAGACGGTGCGCGGCATCGGTTATCGCTTGGCGGCTGATTGAGCATCCTTAAGCGAAGCCGCCGGCTCATAAGCGTTGAGAAAATAGAGCGGGCGACGCTTGGATTCGTTGAACAGGCGCCCGAGATATTCGCCCATTACGCCAATAAACAGCAATTGCAGGCCGCCGAAAAATAGCACTGCCACCATGAGCGAGGGATAGCCCGCCACCGGATTGCCGAACACCAGCGTCTCGTAAACAATCCAGGCGGCCGCCACGAATGCCGCCAGCGCCGTCGCCACCCCAACATAGGTGGCGATCTTGAGCGGCATGATGGTGAACGAGGTGATCCCCTCCAGGGCGAAATTCCACAACCGCCAATAATTGAACTTGCCGGTCCCGGCAAAGCGTGGATCGCGCCGGTAAAGCACGGCTTTCTGCGGAAACCCGATCCACGCGAACAAGCCCTTCATGAAGCGGTGCTGCTCGCGCAATTGCCCGAGCGCATCGACGGCGCGCCGGCTGAGCAAGCGATAATCGCCGGTGTCCTCGGGAATACGCACGCGCGAGACCCGCTGGATGATGCGGTAGAAAACCGCCGCTGTTACCTTCTTCAGAGCGCTCTCGCCGTCGCGGGCGGTGCGCTTGGCGTAGACGACATCGAAGCCGCCCCGCCATTCGGCGACCAATTGCGGGATCAGTTCGGGGGGATCCTGCAGATCGGAGTCGATGACGATCACCGCCTCGCCGCGGGCGTGGTCGAGCCCCGCGGTCATGGCGATCTCCTTGCCGAAATTGCGGCTGAGATCGACGATGGTGATGCGCCCATCGTCCGCGCGCAGCTGTTGCATCAGCGCCAGCGTGCCATCGCTGCTGCCGTCATTGACGTACACGATTTCGCTGGCGGCGTTCAGCGTATCCAGAACGGCGGCGAGCCGACGGTGAAACTCGCCCAGCCCCGTCGCTTCGTTGAAAGCGGGGACGACCACGGAAAGCGTGAAGCGGTCTGGGCGGGGAGCGACGTCACTCATGTGGGCGCGCCCCGAAAGTCCAGGCCCGGTTGGCGAGGAAGCCGCCCACCAACAACACCCCGGTCGCCGCGACCTGCGCCGGCCACAGCGCCACCTCGAAGGAGCGGGTCAGCAGCCCGACCGCGCCAGCGTTCAAGGCTGCCGCGGCGCCGGCGACGACCATGAATTTGCTGGCGGCAGCGCGATGGGACGCGTTGCTGCGGAAGGTGAAGCGGTAGTTCAGCGCGTAATTGAGCCCAGCCCCGCACACCGCGCCGAGCGCAGTGGCGGCCTCGCCGGGCCAGGCGAGCGCGGCGACGCAGGCGAACATCACCGCATAATGCAGCGCCGTCCCGACCGCGCCCACCAGCGCAAAAGCAAAAAACTGCGCCAAACGCTTCACCCGCGGCTCGCCGAATACCGGCAAGCTGAACCACACGCGCCCGCTCCGCTCAAGCCGATGCGCGCGGAATGTGAGCGCCACGCCGCCGCTAACCGAATAATAGCCTGGACGCTAAGAGCGCGAGCCGCCAACATTGGCCAGCACCATCCCCATGTTCAGGCCAAATGTTCAGACTGCGCGATTTCACCCCCAGCGGGCTTTATTGGCGCACGGCGCTGATTGTCGTGGTGCCGGCGGCGCTGCTGCAATTGCTGATCACCGTGGTGTTCCTGAACGACCATTGGGAGGCCACCTCCAAGCGCATGAGCCAGGGCGTCGCCGCCGACGTGGCGCTGCTGATCCAGCTTTATGAGCGCCAGCCGAGTGCGGCTACGTTCGAGGATTTGCGCTCGTTCGCGCTGCGACCACTACGGCTGGAGATCGAGATGCAGCCCGGGGCGGCGCTCGCGCTGCCGCGTTGCCGCGCCGCCGGTTCGGTGCTCGACCGCTATCTGACGCGCGCGCTCAGCCACGATGTCGGCCGCGAGGTCTGGTACGATTCCACCTGCCCCGGCACGCAAGTGATCATCCGCGTGCCGACCAACGGCGGGGTGCTGCAGCTGAAAGCCTTCCGCGACCGCGTGCAGGCGCGCTCGGGCCCGCTGTTCGTGGCCTGGATCGCCGGGGCCACGTTGTTTCTGATCGCCGTCACCATCGCCTTCATCCGCAATCAGGTGAAGCCGATCGAAAAGCTGGCCGACGCCATGGAGCGGTTCGGACGCGGCGAGGACGCCGGCCTGTTCCGCATCCGCGGCGCGCGCGAAGTGCGCAGCGCCAGCCACGCCTTCTTCGACATGCGCCAGCGTATCAAGCGCCACATCGAGCAGCGCTCGCAATTGCTGGCCGGCGTCAGCCATGACCTGCGCACGCCGCTGACCCGGTTGAAACTGCAATTCGCGCTGATGCAAGCGACGCCCGAACTGGAAGCTGCGCAACGCGATCTGGCGGAAATGGAGGAAACGCTGGACGAATACCTCGCCTTCGCCCAGGGCCAGGCTGACGAGAAGCCGGTCAGCGTCGATCTTGGCGCCATCGCCCGCGAGGTCGCCGCCAACGCCGAACGCGGCGGCGCGAAGGTGGAACTCAACCTGCCTGGCGCCGTGGAAATCCCGGGCCGCGCGCGCGCGCTCAAACGCTGCATCGCCAATCTGATCGACAACGCCGCCGCCCATGGCGACAAGGTCGCCGTCGAAGTGCGCGGTGAGGAACAGGTGGTGCTGATCGTCGTCGATGACGATGGCCCCGGCATCGCCGAGGAACTCTATGAAGAGGCGTTCCGCCCGTTCTCACGCCTGGACGAGACCCGCTCACGCAACCAGAAAGGCGTGGGGCTGGGTCTGGCCATCGCCCGCGATGTCGCGCGCGGCCATGGCGGCGACATCCGCCTCTCCCCCAGCCCGCTCGGCGGCCTGCGCGCCACGCTGCGGCTACCGCGGCCCAGCGCGGGGTAGCGTCGAGCGGCACCCTCCCCACATTTGTGGGGAGGGTGTCATCGCACAGCGATGACGGGTGGGGATGCGGCCGCGCAAATCACCCGGCGCCTTCGCCCCACCCGTCGGCCCCAAACGTGCGCGGCCGACACCCTCCCCGCGCAGGGAGGGATGGCGCGCCAATCTACATCGAAAGCGGGTTACCGCTCACCGCTCGTCCTGCGGAACGGTCAGCGCACCCATTGCCGCCAGCATCTGCCGTTCGGCGACGATGAGGTCGCGCTCGGCTTGCGCCAGCGCCAGGCGCGCGGTGAGTAGATCCTGTTCCTGGTCGAGCACTTCTACGGTGGAGCGCAGCCCCACTTCCTGCTCCAGCCGCACGCCTTGGTAGGCCAATTCCGAAGCTTCGACCTGCTCGCGCGCCGACTGCACCGCCGCGCGCGCGCTGGCGAGCCCGGTCCAGGCATTGGTGACGCTTTCCTGCACGCCGCGTAAGGCGGCGACGACCTCCAGATTTGAGGCCGCGCGCAGCGCCCGCTGCTGGCGCGTGCGCGAGCCGATCAGCCCGCCCTGGAACAGCGGCACGACCACGCGCACGCCGACGCTGTCGGTGGTGGCGTCTGAGAGGTCGTCGTTGAAGTTCGCGGCTTCGCCGAGGCTGCCCTCGAACGTCACCCGCGCGCGCCCTTGCGCGGCGGCGAGATCGACATTGGCGGCGGCGAAATCGGCGGCGGCGGCGGCGCGGCGCAACAGCGGGCTGTCGCGGCTCGCCGCCACCAGCGCAGCTTCCAGATCGGCCGGCAAATTCTCGGTCAGCCCCGGCGTCTCCAGGGCCGAGGGCGGATGGCCGACCAGACGCTGATAAGCCTGCACCGCGGCGGCGAGCCCACCTTGGGCCTGCACCAATTGCGTACGCGCTTGCGCCAGCCGCGCCTGGCTTTGGGCGACATCGGTGCGCGTCACCACGCCAGCGTCAAACTGTGCCTGCGCGAATTGGTAGAGCCGGGTCAGGTTGGCGACCGTGGTTTCGCGCGCGGCGACCACCGCTTGCGCCTGGCGCACATCACCATAGGCGCGGGTGACGTCGAGCAGCAGCGTCTGCAAGACGAAATCATAATTGGCGACGGCGCCGCGGATCTGCGCCCGCGCCGCGCGCGTGGAGGCGAGCACCCGCCCCGAGCCGAACAAAAGCTGCGAGCCGGTTGCGGCAGCAGACCAGCTCTCGTGGCTCGGCGTATCGATTCCCGGTGCTTCGCCGTCGCGGTCGCTGCGCAGCGCCAAGCCTTGCGCGCTCACTTGCGGCAGCGCCTCGGCCCAGGCCTGCGGCAGCGCCTCGCGCGCGGCGCGCAGACGCTGGCGCTCGGCGGCGAGGCTGGGATTGGTCTCGGCTGCGGCGCTCATGGCCTCCTCGAGCGTGTCGGCCAAGCTTGGCCCGACGCCCAACGCCAGCAAGGCGACACTTACCAGCAACGTACGCATCCCGCACCCTTCTCCACTTCAGCCGGGACTTTCGCCAATCCGGGCAAAGGCGGAGTTAAGCTCACATGCCGGAGCGCCGCCAGCGCGGGCATGCACGCAACGGGGCGGGTAGGGTTCGCCTGGGAAGCGATTTTCAGCGCCGGCTGTGGCGCCCGACCTGGATTTCCTCACGGGTAACGCGCCCGTCCTGGTTAGCCAATCGGCGCCAGCGCGCGGCGTTCGGTGGGCGGGCGCGCCTGGCCCACCAGGCGCACAAACTCAGCCCGCGACAGCGCGCCGTCCTCGTTGCCGTCATAGTCGCGCGCGCGCGCATGGATTTCGTTCTCGAACTCCTGGCGCGTGATCAAATTATCGACGTTGCGGTCGAAATCGAGGCGATACGGCCCCATCTGGGCGCCGCCCAGCGCCTGCGCTGACCAGTGCTGAAACTCGATCGGCTGCAGCGAGCCGTCGCGGCTGGCATCGGCGCGGGCGAACTCGCGTGTCAGGCCGGCGGCGATCTCGGCGCCGGAGGTGGAAAGATCGCCGTCAGCGTCAAAGCCGACAAACATCAGCGCATCCGCCGACAGTAGCGCGCGGATCGGCTCGCCCTCGCGTCCGCGCCCGGAGGCGCACGCCGCCAGCGCCGAGACCCCAAACAGCGCCAGCCAGGTTTTCCAATTCATGCACCGTCCCCTAATTCGCGCGCCAGCAAAGCGGCCGACCTAGGCGGAGTTGTGGCCCCGCGCGCGGTTCCCGCCCCAATATGCCGCTTGAACCGCATACGCAATGTTTGTGGCTGAGCATCGCCGAAACGATCGCGCTTCAGCCACAACATCCAATCTCACCGATCCCTGGAAACGGCGAAGCCGTTGTCCGCCAGGATTGGTGCGACGCCTCAAAATCCTGGCTCTGCTGTGAGGCATGCATATTTTGCCTACCTTTAGGAAGTAGTAGGACAAATCAATCCATCCCGCAGCCTATGGCTAATGCTGCGAAACTATCGGCCGCCGCGCCGATGCACTGGACTACCAAGATCGGCGTCGCCGCCGTGATCTTGTTTATGCTCGTGGTCGCGTGCCTGAACGCGATCGGCTGGATCAACACCTTGCCGGGCGCCGGCGGCATCGCCGTGAGCTTCGTCGCCATCAGCCTCGAGGCCATGGCGTTCGTGGCCTGGGAGCACGTCGTCGCCTATCGCAAGGCGCAGGATCACGGCCGCTTTCTGCTGGCGCTGATCGGTTTGGCGTTGGCGGTGCTGATGAATATCGAGGGCGGACACCGCGGCCTCAATCACATGGCCGCGCCGTTTCACGCGCAAGCCGAGACCGAGCGCCGCAACGGGCAGGAGCGGCTCGACGGCGACCGCCGCGAATTCGGCGCTCAGATCGCTTCGCTGCAAACGCGCGTCGATGATGTGGCGTCCACCAATCCGGGCATGACCTATCCCGGACGCATGGAGCAATGGCGCGAGAATTTTGAACTGGTGACCGCCGAGGATCGCCGCCAGATCGCGCAATTGCGGACCCGGCTCGATCGTTTGCCGCTGACTGTCGGTGCGCGCGACCCCTATCCGGAGTGGGCGCCCTATGGCATCGCCGCGGCGTTCGCGTTCTTCTCGGTGTTCGGGCTGACCATGTTCGGGGTCAAGGTTCCGGGGCCGGAATTGTCGATGGCGCAATCGCGCAGGGCGAAAAAGATGGCCAGCGCGCTCGGCCGCCAGGCCCCGCGCACGGCCCGGGAGCGCGACGCCTCCGGCGAATATGTCAGCGCCACCCGCGCTCCGCCGGCCAGCGAGGAAGACATCCTGCGCGCGATCGCGGAGCTAACGCGCGGCGGCCAGGTGATCTCCATCCGCGGCGTCGCCGCACAGCTGAAAATGTCGGAATCGCGCGTCAAACGCTCCCCGGCGGTGCAGCTGATCCACCAGAAACGCGCCTGGCAGCAGGTGACCGAGGATATGGCGGCGTAGCGCTTTTTCGATCAGACACTCTCGGCTTCGCCGAGCCCCGGAATGACAGATTGAGTTTAGCCACGCTTGGCTACAACACCCTTCACTCGCGCACGCGCTCCACCCGGTAGCCGCGCGCTTCGAGCATCGCCACCACGCTCTCCGGGCCGATCAGGTGGGCGGTTCCGACGGCGACGAAATCGACGCCCGCCTTGTCCATTTCCGCGCTCAGCCGCTCGGTCCAAGCAGTGTTGCGCGCGGTGGCGATCCAGGCATAGAGCACCGGAAACTGCGTGCGCATCGGCGCCAGTTCGGTTTCATATAGCCCCTCAAGATCGCCGCTCGCCCACATCGCCTCGGCGGCGGCAAGTTCGTCGCCCGGACTGCCGATGTCCTCAAGCACGTACATTAAGAACTCGATTTGCGTCTGTTCGGGCATCGCCTCGAATTCGGCAACGCCCATTTCCTGAAGCCAAAGCAGCTGCTTTTCCGCGGCCCGCGCGGCGGCCACCACCTGGTTATCGACGCCGGCTTCCGGCGCACGCCCCGCGTGGCCGCTGGCCATCACGAGCAGCGCGGCTTCCCAGGGATCGAAGCTCTCGAGATCGAACCCAAGATTGCCCACCGTCTTCGCCACATAGCGCAGCCGCGCCCGGTATTGCGGCGGCAGGCGCTGCGAAAGCGGCTCCGCGGAGGGGTTTGCAAGCGCGCGTTCGACCTCGGCCACGAAACGCTCCACGCCCTCGGCGTTCATGTCGCTTTCGGTCCAGACCTCGCCGGCTTCGTCGATCGCCGCGCGCACGCGCGCGTTCGACCAGGGCGCGCCCGGGGGCAACGCGTGCATGGTCCCATAGAGATAGAGCGTGGAATCGGCATCGCGCACCGCGAACAGAGCGGGCGTGATTTCCGCCGCCGGCGTAATATTCTGCTGAGCCGCCGCCACGGGCGCCGCCAGCAGCGCCGCCGCGAGCAAGAGCGCACGCATGCTCAGTCCCGCACGCGTTCGATGCGCACGCCGCGGGCGCGCAATTGCGTCACTACGCCGTCCGCGCCCACCAGATGCGCGGCGCCAACGGCGACGAAATCGACGCCCGAGCCTTCCAGTTCAGTCATCAGCACGCCCACCCAGGCGGTGTTGCGCCGCCGGATCATCACCTCATAAACTTCGGGATATTCCTCGCGCATCTCGTCGCTCAATAGCCGGTCGAGCGCGTTCAGATCGCCGGCTTCCCAGGCGGCGCTCATCTGGTCGAGCATTTCCGCGCCCTTGCCGGCTTCGGTTATCGCCTCCAACAGCATCTGCCGCTGCAGTTCGGGGGAGAGATTGGCGAAAAAGCCGATCTGCTGATCGACGGTCTCGAACGAGCGCATGGTCTTGCCATTGCTGTCGCCAAACCTGTCGATGGCGGTATCGACCCCAGCATTGGGATCGTAGCCGGCCTGGATCATCGGATACATCGTGAGCATCAGGCTGGCGAGCCAAGGCCGCAGCGGCTCGAGCGCTTGCGGCGGCAAGCCGAGCCGTTGCGCGGCGGCGCGCAACTGCTCGTTCTCCTCGGCGGAAAGCCAGCTTGAAAGCGGCTGACCTGCCGGGGCCATACCCGCCTGCAAGGTCAGCGATTGCGCGCGCGCCGTTGATTCGGGTGAGATCTCGATTTCGGTCCAGATCTCATCGGCGCTGGCGAGCGCCGCATCCACCGCCGCACTGCCCCAAGGCTCGCCCGGCTTGCGCAAATGGATTGTGCCGTAGATGTACAAAGTCGAATCCGCGTCGCGGGCCACGAACAGCGCCGGACCCGGCGCGTAAGTGGCGCTGGAGGCGCAAGCGGCCAGCGCCAGCGCCGCGGCCAGGCCAATCAGAGTTCGTTTCATGCGCGGCTCCTAGTTAGGCGGTTCCCGAAAAGTGGTGCGCGGTTTTCGGACAAGAACCACCCTCAAACCAAAAATCTACCGCCAGGGCGCGAAATGCTTGGAGAGCTTGAGCCCCTGCCCCTGGTAGTTCGATCCGCTCTCACCATAGAGCCGGTCCACCGGCCCGGAAAGCTTTTCAAACACCAATTTTCCCACCGGCTGGCCGTGTTCGACGAAGAACGGCACGTCGCGCGAGCGCACTTCCAGCACGGCGCGGCCTTCGTTGGGGGCGATGCCGAAACCGGGATCGAAGAAGCCGGCATAGTGCGCGCGAAACTCGCCCAGTTCGGGCCGGATCGGCGCCATCTCGGCGGCTTCGTCGGCGGGGATCAGCACGTTTTCCCTCGAGGCAAAGATATAGAATTGCCCCGGTTCTAACACCACCCGTCCGCGCCGCGCGTCGAGCGGCTCCCAGAAATCGCGCGGATCGCAGCCGCCGACGCGGTCGACATCGATGACGCCGGAATGGCGCTTGGCGCGAAAGCCGACCGGCCCGGCAAGCGACAAATCCATGGTGAAATCGATCTCGCGCTTGGGATGGGGCGGCCCGCGCCGCAGCCGCGCCTGGCTCAAACGCGAGCCGGTGCGCACCAGTACCGAGAACGTGCACGGACTGATCTCGGCCCAGAGCGGCCCATGATAGCCCATCGGGATGTGATCGAACGACTGCGCGCCGTCGGTGATCAGCCGGGTGAACACGTCGATGCGCCCGGTCGAGCTTTTCGGGTTGGCGGCGCCGTGCATGTGCGGCGGCAGCGTCAATTCCTCCTGCACCTGCGCTAGGTAAACGCAGCCAGTCTCCAGCACCGCCCCGGCGGTGAGGTCGATTCGGTGCATCACCAATTCGTCGTCGAGCCGATCGCGCACTTTCGCTCCCGCCCCGGGCAGGAAGCTGGCGCGCAAGCGGTAAGCGCTTTCGCCGAGCCGCAGATCGAGGCTGGCGGGCTGCAACTGGTCGTCCAGAAACGGCGCATCGGCCCCAATCCAGCCCTGGGCGATGGCGCGCTTCAGATCGCTGTCGGAGAGGACGCCGTGGGCATTGCTCATGGCGCGACTTTCCCTCCCTCCCCCCACCGGCCGCTCCGCGGCCGGCGAATCCAATGACTGCGGGATTGCGAAGCGATCCCGAGGCGGGGAGGGGGCAGGGGGTGAGGGGCGCGAGCGCTGGTTGCACCAACGCGCAAAGGAAATGCGCACCGAGATGACGCCACATGAAAAGATCATTTGGCGCTTGCTGCATGAGGGTGAACTGGCAGCGCTCAACTGGAGGAAGCAAAGCCCGATGGGCCGATACGTGCTCGATTTCGTCTCCCATCCGGCAAAGCTTGTGGTGGAGATCGACGGCGCCCAACACGCGGATGCAGCTAGGGCTGAAGCTGACGCGGCACGGACGACGTGGCTCATTGGCCAGAGGTACCAAGTTCTGAGATTCTGGAATGTCGAAACCGTTCGCGAACAAGATGGTGTGTGGCGCACGATCCTTGACGCGGCAGCGCAGACGAGGGCGCAGCCGCGAATGGCGCGTTGGCGGGAAAGACACACGCGCGCCGTCGCCGAAGCGAACTCCCGCCTCCCCCTCGATGGGGGAGGTGTCGCCGCAGGCGACGGAGGGGGTGCTCGCGCGACGATGAAGGAGGCGCCTCTAAAGGCTAATCCGCAACAGAGGCGGGCCTCACCCCCTCAGTCGTCGCTGCGCGCCGACAGCTCCCCCATCGAGGGGGAGCGGGAGCGAGACTAGTGCCCCAACTTCTGCTCGAACTCTTCTCCGAAGAAATCCCCGCGCGCAGGCAGAAGCGCGCCGAGGAGGATCTTGCGCGCCTGCTGACGCAAGAACTCGAAGCTGCCCGCGTTATTCAG
>JANNQT010000051.1:0-1777 GCA_031400895.1 Alphaproteobacteria bacterium
TCCATGCCGGTGGCGGCGGTGAGTAGGGGCGGTAGGCCGAGCGTGAGTTCCGGATCGCAGATCGCCGCCGCCGGCACGAGCTTGGGCGAGACGAACGTCTCCTTGCGCCCGTTATCGAGGATGACGACGGCGCCGGGGGAAACTTCGCTTCCGGTGCCGGCGGTCGTTGGTATGGCGACAAGCGGCGGCATGGCGACAATGAATTTCGCGCCGCGTTGCGAGGCGCCCAGGCGCTCGAACGGGCCCTCGTGCGTCACCATCAGCCCCATTGCCTTGGCAAGGTCCATCGATGAGCCGCCGCCGAACGCGATGATGCCGTCGGCTTTGGCGGCGCGGTAGGCCGCGGCTGCTTGCGTGGCGGCGGCTTCGGTGGGATTGGCCGGTGTGTCGGTGAAAACGCCGGCGGGCTCCGCGCCCAGCGCCGCAATCAGGCGCTCCAGCAAGCCGTTCGCCTTCAGGCCCGGGTCAGTGACCACGAACGGGCGCGCAACCGCCAGGCCTTTGAGCACTTTCGGCGCTTGCGCCAACGCGCCGAAATCGAACGTGCACTGGGTGAGGTAATTCATACTGGCCATGGAAAGGGCTCCGTCTCCGACTTGGATAGCGTGTGCAAGGGCGTGACGCATCCCCCCTCCCCGCAGGGGGAGGGGGAGTTCATTGGGTGGACTTGGAAAACTTCCTGGCTAGTCTGCGCGCGCATGAGTGAACCGGTTCTCGAAATTTCCAATCTCGCCGTCACCTTCGATACGCCGGACGGCGATATCGAGGCGGTCAAAGGCATATCGTTGAGCATTGCGAAGGGCGAATGCCTCGGCATTGTCGGCGAATCGGGATCGGGCAAGAGCCAGACCTTCCTCTCCGCCTTCGGCCTCACGTCCGAAAACGCGCGGGTTACGGGTTCGGCCAGGTTTGAAGGCCGCGAGGTGGTGGGGCTCGCCCGCAAGGAACTCAACACCGTGCGCGGGCGCCACGTCGCGTTCGTTTTCCAGGACCCGCTGACAGCGCTGACGCCCCATCTCACCATCGGCGCCCAATTGGGCGAAGTGCTCGCGCACCATTTCCAGGTCACCGGCGCGGGCGCGCGCGAGCGTTCGATCGATTGGCTGGAGCGGGTGCGGATCCCGGAAGCTGCGCGCCGGCTCACGCAATACCCGCACGAACTCTCGGGCGGCATGCGTCAGCGCGTGATGATCGCCATGGCGATGATGGCGGAGCCCTCGCTTTTGATCGCCGACGAGCCGACGACGGCGCTCGACGCCACGGTGCAAGCCCAGGTGCTCGATCTGATCGAGGATTTGCGCAACGATACAGGCGCCGCGGTGGCGCTCATCACCCACGACATGGGCGTGATCGCGCGCATGGCCCAGCGGGTGGCGGTGATGCGCAACGGCGAAATTGTGGAAACCGGTTCGGCGGACGAAATCTACGGCGCGCCAAAGGCTGAATACACACGCATGCTTCTGAAAGCGGTGCCGCGCATTGACGGCGCGCCGGCGCAGGTGCTGGCCGCGCCAGATGCCGGGCCGCCGATCCTCAAGGTGGATGACGTGCGCGTGCACTTCCCCATCAAGGTGGAAGGCGGGGGCCTGTTTGGCGCGGTGAAGCTTTTGCGCGCGGTGGATGGGGTGAGCTTCGAGTTGAAAGCGGGTGAGACCTTAGGCGTCGTCGGCGAATCCGGCTGCGGGAAGTCCACCCTGGCGCGCGCGGTGGTGCAGCTCTTGCCGCGCACGGCCGGCGCGGTGACGTTCCTCGGGCGCAATCTGCTGCCGAGTGAGCA
>JANNQT010000052.1:0-22663 GCA_031400895.1 Alphaproteobacteria bacterium
CCCCCCCCCGCGCGGGGGGTGTTGGGCGGGGCTTTCGCGCCCCTCGACCGGTGGGCGTGTGCGCAACTCCCTGCGCCGCGTCCGCCGGTCAGTCGCCTGACACCCTTCCCGGGTAAGGCAATAAGCAGCAGGCAATAGTAGGCAGTAGGCAGTAGGCAGTAGCGGCTATGGCGTGGCCTCGCCAATCCCATTGCCCATTGCCCATTGCCAATTGCCTATTGCCTCATCCTGCCCCTAAACCAACCCCCATGCCCGCCGACAATGTCACTCCGTTCCGCCGCCCGCCGCCGAAGCGGCCCACAGCGCCGCAGCAGAGCGGTTGGGGGCTGAGGACCCATCGCGGCAAGGCGGTGCTGGCGCATGTGCTGACGCTGGCTGCCTACGCGCTGGCGCTATTGTTTCCGGCGCCGCCACTGGCGTTGATCGCGCTTGGGGTCGCGGTGGCGGCGTTGCTGTTCGTGTTTTCCAACCGCGGCGCTGGCATGCCGTGGGCCAACACCCATCACGAGCACGCGCTGCGCACGCTGGTGATCGGCTATTCGATCATGACGCTGGTGAGTCTGCTGATCATGGTGGTGGCGACGCCGTTGACGCCAGCGAGCGTGCGCCTGACTTTGCTGCAATTTTCATTTTGGACCAATGTTGTCGTCGCGCTGTGGGCCGGCGCGCGCGCGCTGATCGCGCTGGTGCTGGCGGCGCTGCGCAAAGCGCTGCGCAACCCGCGCGGCTGGCTGGTGTAGCCTAAGCCAGCTTCAGACCTCCCAGTTTGGCAAACGCGGCGAAGTCGCCGTCGCGCGTGAGCAGCGCCATGCGGGCGTCGATACAAGCCTGCGCAATCAAGGTGTCGCCGAGCGCCGCTTTGTTTCAGGACCCATAAACAAGACCCATAACTAGACCCAACTAACACGCCTCATCGGGCGCCGGGTTGATCCGGCTTTGGCGGATCGCGGCACGCACATTCCGGCCCCTCGGGATCGTAGGGGGTATCGGGCGCGGCCGGCAGCACGCGTTCGACATAGTGCTTGATGCGGCGGGTGACGCTGATCGCGTCGCCGCCCGCATGTTCGGGCGCGATCAAAGGCCCAAAGGTGAGCTTATAGGTCTTGCCCTGCTTGTTGAGCAATTCGTGGAACAGGGTGATGTCGCGTAATTCCGCCGAGAAGCGCGCGAAGGTGTGGAACCAGAACGCATGCGGCCCCGCCACGTGCAGCGGCACGATCGGCAGCTCATACTTGCGCGCCAGGCTGACCGCGGTCGGCATCCATTCGGGATCGGTTATTTGCCCGTTGCGCGCGCGCGCCAGCCGCCCGGCCGGGAACACGATCAGCGGGCGCTTGTCGGCGAACGCCTGCTCGGTCATTTTCAGCGTCACCCGCGTGCGTTCGCGGGTGCGCTTGGCCAGCACCCATTCGACCGGGATCAGCGCTTCGTCGAAACGCTTGCAGACGCGGTTGGCGTCGGAATTGGCGTAGATGGCCACGTCCGGCCGCGCAGTTTTGACCGCATCGTAGACGGCGATGCCGTCGGTGATTCCCGTCGGGTGGTTGGCGAGCAGGATGAAGGCGCCGGATTCCGGTACGCGCTCGGCGCCGCTCATTTCCAGTTTCACGCTCAGCAAGCGCGAAACAAATTCCAGCGCCTCGTGCCCGCCCATCGGCGCGATGGCGTCGGCCATGCGCACTGCCTTGCTGTAGTTCAGCAGCGTGAGTAGCGGTAGGCGCAACAGCGGCCACAGCGGCCCGCCCGAAAGCTTCGGCGCGCGCTCCTCGATCAGCACGTCGACGATGTGCTTGGCCGAGGGGGCGGGCAGGGCGCCAATTGTGGTGGACTCAACGGCCATGGCCGATACCTGACATAGCGGCGCAGACGCGAAAAGAGGCTTGCGCTTTGCCGCCGTCCCGGCTTCCTACGCGCGAGATGGCGTCCCAGAGCTTTTTCCCCCAAGCACAGACGAATGAAATCGCACGCCTGCCCCTCCCCCGCCCGATCGCGGAGCGATCGGGATTCGTTGTATCCCAGGCCGCTTTGCGGCCCGGCCCGATCGCGGAGCGATCGGGATTCGTCGCATCCCGGGCCGCTTTGCGGCCCGGCGGGGCAGGGGGCAGGGGGCGGGGTGAAACGCGCGTGCTTGCAGGTTGGAGCGCGGGCCTTCAGGCCCGCATGACGCAAACACCGGCTGGTCGGAAAGATGCGCGTCTGGGGACGCGCGCTCCAACCTGGCGCCGCCGATGATCCTGGACGCCTACAGCACGCGCCTCGCCGCCGGCGCGCTTGCGCCCGACCCCGATCAGGCCGCCGCCGCCGCGCGGCTGCAGGCGCTGGCGGAGGAACTCGCGCGCTGGAAGCCGCAATCCTGGCTCGGCAACGGCGAGGCCCCGCGCGGGCTTTATCTTTGGGGTCCGGTGGGGCGGGGCAAATCCATGCTGATGGATTTGTTCTTCGAGGCCGCGCCGGTGAAGAAAAAGCGGCGCACGCATTTTCACGAATTCATGCTCGCCGCGCACGCGCGCCTGCGCGAGGTCCGGGCTTCCAGCGCCGGTCAGGACCAGCTCATCGCCCAGGTCGCCAAGCAGATCGCCGAGGAGTCCCGGCTGCTGTGCTTCGACGAAGTACAAGTCACCGACATCGCCGACGCCATGATCCTTGGGCGGCTATTCGAGCGCTTGTTCGCTGAAGGCGTGGTCATCGTCGTTACTTCAAATCGGGCCCCGGAGGATTTGTACAAGAACGGTCTCAACCGGCAATTGTTCCTGCCTTTCATCGCCTTGCTGCGACAGCGGCTCGATGCGGTCGCGGTCGCCGGGCCACGGGATTTCCGTCTCGCCCAATTGCTGGCCGCGCCGATCTATTACTGGCCGCTTGGGCCCGCCGCCGACGAGGCGATGGCGCACGCCTGGGAGCGGTTGACGCTCGGCGCACAGCCGCAGGCGCTGACGCTCGATGTCGGCGGACGCGCACTGAAGGTGGAGCGGGCCGCGGCCGGCGTGGCGCGGTTTTCGTTCGCGGAATTGTGTGCGCGCGCGCTCGGCGCCGCCGATTATCTCGAAATCGCCGAACGCTTTCACAGCGTGCTTCTGGAGCACGTTCCCAGCCTCACGCCGGCCAAGCGCGAAGAGGCCGCGCGCTTCTGCACTTTGATTGATGCGCTTTACGAAGCGAAGGTGAAGCTGGTGGCGAGCGCCGAGGCCGAGCCGCACCTGCTCTATCCGCAAGGCGACCAGAGCTTCGAATTTGAACGAACCGCATCACGGCTGATGGAAATGCGCTCCGAGGGGTATCTGGCGTTGCCGCGCCGCGACGCCGAATGGAAGCAGGGGATTGTCGTGTGAGGCGCGAGCCTTCAACGACACCGAACGTTATTTCCCCCCAAGCGCCAGCTCCCGCAAGCGTTTCACTTCCTGCGCGCGCATGCGCGGCGCCACGATCACGGCTTCCGGGGTGGCGATAACAATCAGGTCGTTCACGCCGGCGACGCAGACGCGCACGCCGTCGCCGCGAAGCAGATTGTTGGCGCTGTCGAGCACCACCACCGCGCCTTCGCAGGCATTGCCGGCGGCGTCCTTGGCGGCGATGCGCCAGATTTCGTCCCAGGCGCCGAGATCGGCCCAGCCGATGTCGCAGGCCGCCACCGCGCCGCGCGCAGTTTTCTCCATCACCGCAATGTCGAGCGGCACGGAGGGAATTGCGGTAAAGCTCGCCGCTTCGAGATGCACCAGCGCGCCTTCGCGCCGCGCGCCCTTGAGCGCAGCCAGCGCGCCGTCGCGGATGGCGGGGCTGGCGGCGAATTCCTGCAACATCAGCGCCGGCGCGAACAGGAACATGCCGGAATTCCACGAATAGCCGCCCTCGGCCAGATAAAGCTCGGCGGTTTCGCGGTTGGGCTTTTCCCGGAACGCTGCGATCGCGTGCACGCCCGCGCCTAGTTCGTGGCCGCTTTTGATGTAGCCATAGCCGGTTTCGGGCCGGTTCGGCTGGATGCCGAAGGTGACGATGTGCTCGCGCGCGAACGGCGCGGCGCGCTCGATGGTGGCCAGGAACGCGGCGCGGTCGGCGATGATATGATCGGCCGGCAACAGCAGCACCAGCGCTTCCGGATCGCGCTCGGCGGCGAGTGATGCGGCGACGGCGGCGATGGCGGCGGTGTTGCGTGGCGCCGGTTCGAGCACGATGGCCCCGGCGCTAACGCCGATCTCCGCCAGCTGCGCCTCCACCCAGGGCGTGTGCGAAACATTGCACAACACCAAGGGCGCGGCGAACGAAAGTGCGCCGGCTTCGCCGCTGACCCGCGCCGCGGTTTCGGCAAACAACGTGCCCACGCCGCCGATGACATGGAATTGCTTCGGCTTGGCTTCGGTCGAAACCGGCCAGAGCCGCGTGCCGGCGCCGCCGGACATGATGGCGGGAACGATGGTGTGCTTCATCGCCATGGCTTGCGTCGCGGGCGCGAAAACCGCAAGACGGCAAACGCCATGTCAGCAGATTCCGAGCGCGAAATTCCGTTTATCGCCGTGCGCGCCTGGGTGTTCGAGGCGCTGCTGCCCTATTGGGCGCGGCGCGGCATCGACCGCGAGCACGGCGGCTTCCTGGAGGAGCTGAGCCCGGCCGGGGAAGCAACGCCGCGGCCTGACAAGCGCGTGCGCACGTTGTGTCGGCAAATCTATGTTTTCTCCCACTCTGCTTGTCTGGGCTGGGAGGAGGGGAAGGCGCTTTCGGCGATGGGAAGCCAGTATCTCATGGCGCGCGCGCGCCTGCCGGGCAGGGGCTGGGCCAAGACGCTGTCGCGCGAGGGCGCGGTCACTGACCCCACGCCCGATCTCTACGATCTCGCTTTCGTGATGTTTGCGTTGGCGTGGCGCTACCGGCTGGCGCGCGAGGGCGAAGTGTTGGCGCAACTGCACGAGACGCTCGACTTCATCCAGCACAACATGAGCGCCGGCGAGGGCTTCGTGTCACGCCTGCCCGACAATGGCGCGCGGTTGCAGAACCCGCACATGCATTTGCTTGAAGCTTGCCTCGCCGCGTTCGAGGCGAGCGGTGACGAGCGCTTCCTGGCGCAAGCCGATGGCCTGACGGCGCTGTTTCGCGCCCGCCTGTTCGATGGGACAAGTCTGGGGGAGCGTTTCACGCCGGACTGGTCGCGCACGCCGGCGCAAGCATTTGAGCCCGGGCATCATTTCGAATGGGCCTGGATCCTGGCGCAATACCAGCGCCTGCGCGGCGGGGATTGGGCAGGCGCGGCCGCCGCGCTGGTGGCGAGCGGCGAGCGTTTCGGCGTCGATGCCGGGCACGCGGTGTACGACACGGTCGGCGAAGATTGCGCGCCGCTGCAGTCAAGCTCGCGCGCCTGGACCAATACCGAGCGGATCAAGGGCTGGCTCGGCCTCTACGAACTCACCGGCGCCGACCCGCGCGCGCCGTTGGTGCAATCGCTGGCCCTGCTGTTCGAGCGCTATTTCGCGGGTTCGCAGCCCGGCGCCTGGATCGACCGCTTCGACGCCCATGGTCGCCCGATGACCGAAGCTGTGCCCGCGTCGATCGTGTACCATTTGCTGCTGGCGTTCAGCGAAGTGCTGCGGCTGGAGCCGCGCTTGCGGGGGCTTTAGCTCCAACCCTTTTCCCTCAAGGGGAGCAGGTAAGCTGGCAGATTTCACACCTCTCCCAACCAACTCCAATGATCGCCCTCCCACGCCGCGCGCGCCACCCCAAGCGCGGCCGCGCTTTCCGCGGCGCGATCGCTGTCCAGCGCTTGCGTTAGCGCCGAAGCGAAGGCCGGCGCGTCCGCGGCCCCCGCGATCCAGCCGCCGGCGCCAATTTGTTCGGGCAGTGCGCCCACTGGCGTCGCCACGCACGGCAAGCCGTGCGCCATTGCTTGCGCCACCACGCCTGATTGCGTGGCCGAGCGATAGGGCGCGAGCAGCACGTCATGCCCGGCGATCAGCGCCTCCAGCGCTACCTCGCTCAGCCAGCCGGGCGCGATGCGCTCGACTTGCGCGTGGGCCAAGCGCGCGCTCATGGCGGCGTCGAGCGCCGGGCCGTGGCCGGCGATAGTGAGGCGCCAATCGTCGCGCGTCGCGATTGGGTCGAGCGCGGCGGCGAGAATATCGAGCCCCTTGTAGGCGAGCATGCGCCCGGCCAGCAGCAGCCGCGCCGGGCCGGGGCCGCGCGCGCGCGGTGCTTGCGGCTCGTGCACCGAGGCCAAAGGCGCGACCGCGAGCTTGGCGGCGAGCCCACGCGCGCGCAGCAAGCTCGCCGCGTAGTCCGAAAGCGCCACCACCCGCGCGGCTCGCGCCAGCAGCAGCGCCTGTGTCGCGCGCTGCCAGAGCGGTGCATAATCGCCGGGATGGGGCGTGGGATCGTGGGCGCAATAGATCAGCTTTTGCCGGAGACCGAGGCTGAGCGGCGCGGCGGCGGCGAAATTCATCGCCACGATAATAGCGTCTGCCCCACGCGCGTGTTCGCTCAGCACCGCGCGCGCGTGCGCCAGTCGCGCCAACGTCGCCAGCGGTTGTTTGCGCGCCGACACTACCTCAGCGCTCAGCGCTTGCAGGCCCAGCGCGCGCGCACGCGTGAGCGCGGGATCGTCGGCGCGCAGCGAAAGCTTGACCGCCTTGGCGCCGTACTCGCGCGCCAGCCGCCGCGCCAAATTGACCGCGAAAGCGCTGCCGCCGCCGCCGCCAGACCAGAACCAAATGAGGAAGCTTTTGGCCATCCGCTAACTCAGCCGCGCCCAGGCGGCGGACGCGCAGTCGGCGGCGTGCGTTTCGGTGTAGCCGGCCAGCACGCGCGTGCGCGCGGCCTGGCCCAGGCGCGCGCGCAAGCTTGCGTCTTGCGCCAATGTTCGCAGCGCTTGCGCCAGCGCCGACACATCCTCGCGCGGCGTGATCAGGCCCGCGCCGCCGGCGACGAAATCAGCGCAGCCAGGCGCGTCGCTGGTGACGATGGCGCGCCCGCACGCCGCCGCTTCCAGCAGCGTGCGCGGCAGTCCCTCGCCGCCGCGTGAGGGCAGGCAGGCGATGTGGATCCCAGCCCAGAAGCCGGCGATGTCGGCGACGCGCCCGAGCAGGCTCACGCCCGACGCCCTTGCCCAAAGCGCCAGTTCGGAGGCGGCAACGTGCTCGGGATTTTCCAGATCGACCGCGCCGGCGATGCGCAGGGCGATGTCGAGCCCGTCGCCGCGCAAGCGCCGCACCGCTTCGACGGCGAGATCGACGCCCTTCGACCACACCAGCCGAGAAGCGATCCCCACCACGATCGGCCCGTCGGCGATCTCGGTGGGTTCCGGCGCTGGCGCGAAGCGCTCTGGATCGATGCCGGCGCCGGGCATCAGCGCCGCGCGCTCGCGGCCGATGTCGCCGCCGCCCGCCACCCAGCGCAGATCGGCCGCGTTCTCCACCAGCAATTGCGCGTTTCCGCGCGCCAGCGCGCGGCGGATCTGGCCGGCGAGACGGCCCAGCACGAATTGCGTCCACGGCGCGCCGCGCACGCCGAGATAGCCGCGCCCGGTCACCGCCAGCACCAGCCCCGCGCCCTGCGCGCCGGCCAGCAGCGCGAGCGCGATCGGCTTCAGCGCGATGGCGTGGACGATGTCGGGACGCTCGCGTTGCAACAGCGCCCGCACCGCGCCGGCTTCGCGCAGCAGGCTGCCCGCGCCCAGCGCGCCGCGGGCGAAGTCCATGTCGATCAAGCGCGCGCCTGCAAGCTCGGCGCCCGAGCCGCGCGCAGCTACCGCCACTTCGTAGCCCAGGGCGCGCGCCCGGCGCACTAGCGGCAGAAAGTGCGAGGCCACGAACCAATCCTCGGTGGCGAGAAACAGCAGCTTCTTCATCGCCCCGCCTTCCAGTCGCGCGCGCATTGCTCCAGCGCAGCGGCCACGTCAATGTCGCCGCGCGACCCGCAGCCGTATTCGGCGCGGAAACGCGCATCGTCGATGGCGAGGCTCTCGGTCAGGGCCGGCGGCGTCAGCATGGAAACGCCGGGGAGCTTGAACTGTCCCGGTGGGCGGCCCAGCCCGCGCCTGAGCGCTTCGATGATTTGGGGTGTCGAAAGCGCGGGGCGGTCGGCGAGGTGGAAAACGCCGCGCCCGCCGTCGGGCTTGGCCAAGACGGCGAGGATCGCCTCGAGCAGCGAGGCAAGCGAGATCAGGCTGCGCCTGTTGTCGATGCCGGCGAACGGCAGCGGGAGACTGGTGTCGGCCAGGCGCAGCAGCTTGGCGAAATTGGCCTTGGCGCTGGGCGCGAACACTAGCGGCGGGCGCAGGATGATGGGGTTGAGCCTGGTGTGCGCCAACAGCTCTTGCTCGGCGGCGAGCTTGGCGCGGCCATAGGCGTCGCCCGGCTGCGGCGGATCGCGCTCCGAGAGTTCCCGGCCACGCGCATGCGCCGCCGCCGCCTTGATCGAACTGACGAAGATCAGCCGCGCCACGCCGGCGGCTTCGGCCTGGCGCGCGAGCGCCTGGCTGGCCTCGACGATGGCGCGCCGAAGATACGGCTCGGAATAGGCCGCGTGCGCGGGCCCGGCCAGGTGGATGATGGTGTCCACGTCCGCCAGCGCCGCGCGCCAATCGGTGTCCTGCCCGAGATCGGAGATGAGCACCGTATCGCCGTCGGCGGGCGCGCGTCGGCTAGCGGCGCGCACGGCCAAGCCGCGCGCGCTCAGCGCCGCGACCAGCGCCGCGCCAATGAATCCCGTTGCGCCAGTGACCAATACGCGCCCCATCGCCCCTCATGGCGCAGCCCGCCGCGAATGTCAGCGGGCTTCGTAGCTGCGCAATTCCAGCCGCGCCGTACCCAAAGGCGTTGGCGCGACCACCCGCAGCGGCGGCGCAAACCCCGGCCGCGCCGGCAGCGCGAACCAGATTTCAGCTTCCGGAACGGCCCCGCGCCTGGCGCTGAAACCGGCGATCGGCTGATAGCGGAAAACGCAGGCAAGCGCCGGGCCATTGTAGCCGCCAGCATTGAAATTGGCGCGCGCGCGCGGCGCAAGCGTCAGCCGATAATGCTGGCGGCCGTCGAACACCAGCACCGCACCAGCGCAGGCGCGCGCCTCGCCCACTTGGCGGCCGAGCGCGAACAGCGCGGTCAGCGGATCGTACGAGGCGCCTTGCTGGGCCAAGTTCGCCGGCGGGGCGCCCATATTGCCGTAGCGCGGCGCGATCTCGGCGCTGACTTGGCCGCTGGCGCGGGTCATCTGCGTGCGGCGGAATTTTCCGGCATAGGCGTGCGAGATGTCATAGCGCGCCCAATTCAGCACGCCGCCAGCGATCGAGCCGGTCGAGGTCGCGGTGATTTCGGTCTGGTCGAACAAACGCGCCATGCCGGAGGTGCGCAAACCGGCGCGCACGGAAAAGCGCGTCGGCGTCGCCGCCACTTCGAAATTAGCCGTGCCAAGTTCAACAACATTGAGCACCGCCGCCTGGTAGCCGAGCCGATATATTTGCGGCTGTGCTTGCGCTGGCGCGGCAGTGGCGGCCCACGCCGCCGCCAGCAATGCCAATAGAATGCGGTGCATCCGGCTTCTCCGCGCGCCCCGCATCGAGTTAGCGCAAGCGCACGGCCAAGTCACGCGCGGAGGCGCACGTCCCGTTCAACCAAACCAATTTGTTCAGAAATTCTCGTGCGCGAACATCAGGTCGGCGAGTTCGCTGTAGCTGCCTTCATAGCCGCCATCGCCGCCGCCTTGGTAATCGACCGGGATCAGCCCCGGCTGCGGGGTAGCTTCGCTCAGCGCCAAACCCAAGCCGCCGCCGACGCGCCCGTTGGCGTATTCCACCAGAGCCGGCGCAAACGGGATGTCGCGATCAGTCAGCGCGATCGATCGCACGTTTTCGATCTTGGCTTCGGTGGCGGCGGTAATCTCAAGCGACGTGGCGGCGCCCGCGAGCTGGCCGCGAATTCGATCGAGCTCTTCGGTCGATAATGGCGCGGGGAACGCCGGCAATTTTGCGTAGGGATCGTCAGCCGCCGCGACACCGCGATCGTTGCCCAAGCCAGAGGCCAAGCTGGTGCCGATCATGCCGCCAAGGCCAGCGGGTGAGAACGCCGTCACCGCAAGCATCGTCGCCGCGACACCGGTCAAGCTCGACTTCACGATGGTCTCGCGGACCTCGCGCCCGAAATCGGTGACCAATTGGTCTTTCATGGGCTATGCTCCCCGCACGCACAAAGGCCCGCATTTCTACGGCCTTAGCCTCTAACAAAGCCTAAAACGTATCCGTAGCCAAGCGGCAATAGCTGATAATCCCACAATATTACGGAAATGTTGGCTTTCACTTTCGCACGGTCTTGCCCATACGAAGGGAGCGGAGGTTACCCAATTGTTGCGGAACTGGTTCGACGCTGGCGCCCCGGTGCGGGCGCTATTCTTCGCCGCCTTGCCCGCCGCCGCCGCCGCCGGGGGCCTGGCGCTGGCGCCGCTGATCGGGCTTGCTGGCGCGCTCTCGCTGCGGCCCTCGATCCTGCGTCAATTTATTGAAAACAAGCCTGTTTCTATCCTGTTGCTGCTGGCCTTCGTGGCCTGGGCCGGGGTCTCGACGCAGTGGTCGATCAATCCCGACCATTCTCAATGGCCCAAACTCGCCGCCACCCTGGTGCTGGGGCTGGTGTTCGCCGCCGCCGCCGCCGCGCCCGCGACCAGGCGGCTGACGCGGGCCGGGGCGATTGCCGCTTTCGTGGTGCTGGTTGCGTTGCTGGCGGTGGAGGCGACCTGGAATTTGCCTCTCAGCCGAGCCGCCAACCCAGGCGCCGAACTTTGGGTGGTCGAGGGCAATCCGGCCAAGGGGGTGACGATTCTGTTGGGCCTCGGGTGGGCGATCGCGGCCGGGGCGCTGGCCGACGAACGTCCGCGGCTGGCGCTGGCGACGCTGGCGGCCTGCGGCGCCTGCGCGACCCAGTTCGGCCAGGCCGCCAATTTCGCCGCCTTCGGCCTGGGGCTGGGCGCTTTCGCGCTGGCGCTGATCGCGCCGCGCTTTGCGCTGATGGCGATCAGCGCCGCGCTGGCGGCTTGGATGCTGGCAGCGCCGTTCGCGACGCCATTGCTGTCGGACTCAAGTTTGGTCGAACGCTTGCCGTTCAGCCTCGCGCACCGCGTCGGCATTTGGGATTTCGTTTCGCAACGGATCGTCGAGGCGCCGGTGATCGGCCACGGCCTCGACGCCTCGCGCGCGGTGACCGACATGATCGTAGTGCGCGGCCAGGAGGTGAGCGCGGTGCCGCTGCATCCCCACAGCCTCAGCCTGCAGATCTGGTTCGAGACCGGCGGCGTTGGCGCGGCGCTGGCGGCGTTGGCTCTGTGGTTCGGCGGCATGCGGTTGTCGCGGACCTTCGCCAACAATCGCCCCGCGGCGGCTGCGGTTTGCGCCACGCTGGCGGCTTACGGGCTGCTCGCCGATCTCAGCTTCGGCGCCTGGCAGGAATGGTGGAACGCCGCCATGTTGACCGCCGCCGCCGCCATCGCCGCATTCGCGCCGCAAAGCGATTACGCCGCCGCCTCCTGGCACGCCGAGCGGAACGTGCAGCCGGTGCGACGTTGATTTCGAAACACTTGCCGCCTAAGGCGATCGCCATGCCGCCGCGGCGAGGTCCATCATGACACCAGTGCTCGTCACCGGCGCGGCCGGGTTCATCGGCTTCCACTTGGCGCGGCGTTTGTTGGCGGACGGGCGCGCGGTGATCGGCCTGGATAATCTCAGCGATTATTACGATGTGGGCCTGAAACAGGCGCGCTTGCGCGAATTGGAAAAGCACGCCGGCTTCCGCTTTGCTCGCCTCGACCTCGCCGACGCGGCCGGTCTTGAGGCGCTGTTCAGCGAGCACCAATTCGAACTGGTGTTCAATCTCGCCGCGCAAGCGGGGGTGCGCTATTCGCTCACCAACCCGCAGGCCTACGTGAAGTCCAACCTCGAAGGCTTCGTCAATCTGCTGGAAGGCTGCCGCCATCACGGCGTCAAGCACCTGGTGTTCGCGTCCTCGAGTTCGGTCTATGGCGCGGTGACCAAGATGCCGTTCTCGGTGCATCAGAACGTCGATCATCCGGTCAGCCTCTACGCGGCGACCAAGAAGGCCAACGAATTGCTGGCCCATTCCTACGCCCACCTCTACCGACTGCCGGCGACCGGCCTGCGCTTCTTCACCGTGTACGGACCGTGGGGGCGCCCCGACATGGCCTATTTCCTGTTCACCAAGGCGATCCTCGAAGGCCGGTCGATCGACGTGTTCAACAACGGCGAAATGCTCCGCGACTTCACTTATGTCGACGACGTCGTCGAAGCGCTCGCGCGGGTTGGCGCGCGCCCTCCCGCTCCCAACCCGGCTTGGCGCGGCGATGCGCCCGATCCCGCCAGTTCGCTCGCGCCCTACCGGCTCTACAATATCGGCAACCACGCGCCGGTGAAGCTCACCGATTTCATCGCCGCGCTCGAAAACTGCCTGGGCAAGAAAGCGACCTTGAACCTGCTGCCGATGCAGCCCGGCGACGTGCCGGAGACTTTCGCCGACATCGACGACCTCACCCGCGAAATCGGCTTCGCGCCAACCACGCCGCTCGAAATCGGGCTGCGGCGGTTCGTGGATTGGTATCGCTTGTATTATGGGTAGGGGCGTTTCGGCTATTTTGCGCCATCCTATTGAAATAACTAAGTGGCGGCGTCGAGTGGCTGACGGCGCCAATTAAAGGGGGCGTGAGGGGCTCAGCCCAAAGCCCCTCCGGCGGCGGGGGCGCGGTGTCCGACTGCGGCGTCCGACTTTGCGGCCGCGGTTGATTCGGTTTGGCGTTTGATCCACCCATTTGCAGACAGTGCGGTCGAGTTTGGAGGTGGGCGTGTCGGCTTGGAAAATGTTTGGAGGTTTGGCGGTCGCTGCTTGGCTGGGCCTGGCCCCGCTCGCCGCGGCGCAAACCCCAGCCCCCACCCCCCGTGAACTCGCGCGGGTCGAGCGCATTCTCGCGCGCACGCCGCTGATCGATGGGCACAACGATCTGCCCGACACGATCCGCGAATACTACGCCAGCGATCTGGCCCGCGTCGATCTCCGCGCCGATACCAGCGCCGCGCCGCATCCGCTGCACACCGACATTCCGCGCCTGCGCGCGGGCCATGTCGGGGGGCAATTCTGGTCGCTCTATGTGCCGTACCAATTGGACGACCTTGCGGCGACACAAGCGGTGTGGCGCCAGATCGACCTCACTAGGCGCATGATCGCGCGCTATCCCGAGGCGTTTGAGCTTGCCCATTCCGCCGACGATATCGTGCGCATTCACCGCGCCGGGCGGATTGCCTCGATGTTCGGCATCGAGGGCGGCGAGGCGATCCACAACGATTTGGCGCTGCTGCGCGAGTTCCGCGAGGCCGGCGTGCTCTACATGACGCTCACCCACAACCGCAACACCGACTGGGTCGATAGCGCCGCGGTCGCGCCCGAGCATGGCGGGTTGACGCCATTCGGCGAAGAAGTCGTGCGCGAGATGAACCGCATCGGCATGCTGGTCGATCTCTCGCACGTTTCCGCCGAGGCCATGCGCGATGCGTTGCGGGTGAGCACCGCGCCGGTGATTTTCTCGCATTCCTCGGCGTTCGCGCTCACCGCGCATCCGCGCAACGTGCCCGACGATGTGCTGGCGCTGCTGCGGGAAAATGGCGGCGTGGTGATGGTGAACTTCTTTCCGATGTTCACTTCAACCGAAGTCTGGAACTGGGAGGCGGCCCATGCCGGCGAAGAGGCGCGCCTGGCCAGCCTGCATCGCGGCAACCCCGAAGCGGCGGTTGCGGCGCTGGCGGCGTGGGAGAGCGCCAATCCCCGCCCCGAGATCGAACTGGGCGTGATCGCCGACCACATCGAGCACATCGGCGCCGTCGCCGGGCGCGACCATGTCGGCCTCGGCTCGGACTTTGACGGCGTGCCCTACCTGCCGCGCGGCCTCGATGGCGTGGACGCCTATCCGCTTCTGCTGGTCGAACTGCTACGGCGCGGCTGGTCCGACGCCGACCTGGCCAAGCTCGCCGGCGGCAATCTGTTGCGGGTGCTGCGCCGGGCCGAGGCGGTGGCGACGCGCTCGTGAGCGAGCCGCGCCCTGCTATCCCGCCAACATCGCCCCGATCGTCTCAATCGCGATCAGCATGACGCGCTCGCCAAGCGGCGATCGTACAAAGCCGTGTTTCTCATAGAAGCGCACCGCTTCATCGTCGATCGCGTGCGCGACGATTCCACGCGCGCCGGCAATGCTTGACGCCGCATGGCAGCGGCGAAGGGCGTCTGCGAGCAGGCTGCTTCCGAGCCCGACGCTCTGGAAACTCTTGTCCACGGCGAGGCGGCCGATCAGCAGCAGCGGAACTTGATCGGGCATGCCGCGCCGCAGCTTCGCGCTGGGGAGGGCCGCGCGTTGCTCCATGGCGGTGGAGATGGCGTAATAGCCGACGACACGTTCGCCGGCGTCAACGCCGCAGGCGACATAAGTGCGCGCCGACAATCCCTCGCTCGCCCGCGCCCGTTCGCGCAGCCATTCATCCAAGCTGGGGTGCTTGCCGTTGTCGAACGCGCTGAGATCGTGAGCGGCCGACAGCGGTTCCGGCGCACGCACGCGCTTGGACGCAGGGGCGGACGCCATCAGCCTTCCCAGATTGCTTTTCGCTTCAAGCGCGCTTTCGCAGCCGGACGGACTGGCGCGGGCGCGTCCAGCATGCCCAGAAATTTGGCGTGATCGGCTGGCGAGGTGAAAAACACGCGCTGATCGAGGATGGCGTCCTCGGCCTCGCGCCTGGCGCTCGCCAGCATGAATTCCGAGAGCTTTTGGCCGCGCAGCGCCGCCGCGCGGTTTAGCATTTCCTTGGTGTCGGCCGATGCCCGGATTTGGATCACTTCTTCCTTGCGGGGACGCGCGAGGGGCGATGGGGTAGGCCCGGGGCGGGGCATGGGCATATCCTTGGTGAAGGCTCTCGGTACAGGATTGTAGGTACAATGTCAATGCAAAGTTCGCGGCGATGAGCGCCGACGCCCCCTCCGCCGGCCGCTTCGACGGGCGCGCGCACCTCAAGCCGGTGCGGGTTTATTATGAGGACACGGATTTTTCGGGGATCGTTTACCACGCCAATTATCTGCGCTTTTTCGAGCGCGGGCGCAGCGATTTCCTGCGCCTGGCGGGAATCCACCACGCCGAACTGGCCGCCGCCGCCGAGCCGACCGCTTTCGCCGTCAACAAGATGAGTATCGAGTTCAAGAAGCCGGCCCGGATCGACGACGCGCTGCTGGTGGAGACCCGGTTCGAGGCTATCAAGGGGCCCCGCATCTTCATCGCCCAACGCCTGTGCCGGGGGGGGGAAACCCTGGTGGAGGCCGCCGTCGAGGTCTGCTGCATCAGCCTTACCGGCCGGCCCCGCAAGCCGCCGCCGCTGTTGTTGTCGCGGCTTAAACCATTTTTGCGGACTTAGGCGTCCAGCTTTTGACAAACTCATGCCGCTCTAAGCTGTCAGGGGCGCGGCGTGGAATGCCGCGAAGCGGGAGCCAGCATGCCGACGAGTCAAGATCAGATCACCATTTGGAGCTTATTCCTCGAGGCCGATCCGGTGGTGAAGGGGGTTATGCTGATTCTGGCCGCGGCCTCGCTGTGGTCGTGGGCTATCGCCGTGGACAAATGGCTGCAGTTCGGGGAGCTGGAATCCCAGGCCCGCAAGTTCGAGCGGCAATTCTGGGCCGGCCGCACCATCGAGGAATTGGACGACGGCGGCGAGCGCGGCCGCGATCCCTTGAGCCGGGTCTATGCGGTGGCGGCGCGCGAATGGCGCGAAGCCCGCCGCGCCGGGTCCGAGGGCGGCGAAATGATGCTCGCCCGCGCCGACCGGCTGATGCAGGCGCAGATCGCGCGCGAGATGGGGCGCGCCTCGCGCAATCTCGGGGTGCTGGCGACGGTGGGGGCGTCCTCGCCCTTCATCGGCCTGTTCGGCACCGTGTGGGGCATCATGAACGCCTTCATCTCCATCAACCGCGAGCAGCAAACCAATCTCGCCATCGTCGCCCCCGGCATCGCCGAGGCGTTGTTCGCCACCGCGCTTGGTCTGGTGGCGGCGATCCCGGCGGTGATCTTTTACAACAAATTCACCGGCGACCTCGACAGGTTTGGAGATCGCCTCGACACCTTCAGCGATGAAGTCGCCGCCCGGCTCTCGCGCCGCTTGAACGAGCGGCCATAATGGCCGGCGGCTTGGCAGCCTCCTCGCGGCGCGGCGGGCGCAGGTCGGCGCGGCGCTCGCGCTTGAGCGAGATAAACGTCACCCCGTTCGTGGACGTGATGTTGGTGCTGCTGATCGTGTTCATGATCACCGCGCCGCTTCTGACCGTCTCCATTCCGGTGCAATTGCCGCAGACCGAAGCCAAGCAATCGGCCTCCGAAACCGAACCGTTGTCGATCAGCGTCACAGCCGAGGGCGTGATCTATTTGCAGGAAACCGTGGTGACGCGCGAGGAATTGGTGCCGAAACTGCGCTCGATTTCGCGCGAGGGCTATGACCGGCCGATCTATATCCGCGGCGACAAGAGCGTCGATTGGGACGTGATGGCCGCGGTGATGGCTTCGATCGGCTCGGCCGGCTTCCGCAAGCTGCAGCTAGTCACCGACACCGAGGACCGCCCGCGCGGCGGCGGAGAGTGAGATGCGGGCGGGTTTGCTTGTCTCGCTGATCGGCCATGTCGGCGCGCTGCTGATGACAAGTCTGGCTTGGCAGTGCACGGCCGAGAGCCTGCCCAGCAGCGGCGCCGGCGGCGTGGTGGTGCCGGTGGAGATCGTCGATGTCGCGCTCGAGGACAATGTGCGGGCGCTGTCCGACGACGCCCCCGCCGATCAGTTCGACGTCGTCGCCCCCGCCCCAGGCCAGCCCGAGCCGGCGCAAGGGTCGCTGCGCCCAACGCCGCAACCGAACCGCAGCTTCAACCCAAACCAGTCGGAAGCCCTCCTGAAAAATGAAGAGGCCGACGATCGCCCGCGCCCGACAAATGGCGCGCCAGGCCCCACTCGCCCCGGCGCCGGCGAGGGCACGCTGGACCAAGCCACCCTCGAATCCATGCTCCGCAGCGAGACCGCTCGCCACCTGCAGCGCTGCTGGCGCAGCAATGTCGACGCCCGCGATCCCATCGTCGTCACCCTGCGCTTTGCGCTCGACCGCGAGGGCAGGATCGCTGGCGAGATTCAACTGATCAGCCCGCGCGAGAATGCGTTCATGAGCGGCGAGCAACGCGCCGCCATCGCCAATGCCCGGCGCGCGGCGCGCCTGTGCGAGCCCTATCCATTTCCGACCCACACCGTGCTGCGCGAAAACTACAATCTATGGCGCGTGAATTCCTACCGCTTTGGAGAACAACAATGAAGCCAGCCCTGACGATGCAGTTTCGGCGCTGCTGGCGCAAAATCGCGGCCTCGCTCGTGGCGGCGCTGGCGTTGGGCTTCGCCGCGCCGGCGCGCGCGGAGATCACTATCGATATCAATCGCGGCCATCTCGATCCGTTGCCGGTGGCGGTGGTGGATTTCCTGGCCGAGACCCCGCGCGCGCAGCAGGCGGCGCGCGACATCGCCCGGGTGATCCGCGAAGATCTTGAGCGCTCGGCGCTGTTCCGCTCGGTGCAGCCAGGCGCCTTCATCGAGCGCATTGCGGCGCTCAACATCCCCCCGCGCTTTCCCGATTGGCGCATCATCGACGCGCAGGCGCTGGTGGTCGGCGAGGTCACTTTGATGCCGGACGGCAAGATCAGGGCCGAGTTCCGGCTCTGGGACGTGTTCGGCGAAACCCAATTGCCGGTCGGCTCGGAAAACCGATTGAACGCCATCACCACCACGCCCGACAATTGGCGGCGCATCGCCCACCGCATCGCCGACCAGATCTACCAGCAGATCACCGGCGAGCCGGGCTATTTCGATACCCGCATCGTGTTCGTGTCCGAGAGCGGCCCGCGCACGCGGCGCATCAAGCGGCTGATGGTGATGGATCAGGACGGGGCCAACCCGGCTTATGTCACCGGCCCCGAGGCCATGGTGTTGACCCCGCGCTACTCGCCCTCGACGCAGCGGCTGATCTATATGAGCTTCGAGACCGGCGCCCCGCGCGTGTTCCTCTACGATCTCGAAACCGACCGCCGCGAGGTGCTGGGCGATTTTCCCGGCATGAGTTTCGCCCCGCGCTTCTCGCCCGATGGCGACGGCGTGATCCTGACGCTGGACATGAACGGCAATTCCGAAATCTTCAGCATGGATTTGCGCTCGCGCCAGCGCCGGCGGCTGACCAACCACCCCGCCATCGACACCTCGCCCTCCTATGCCCCGGACGGGACCCAGATCGTGTTCAACTCCGACCGCGGCGGCGGCCCGCAATTGTACGTGATGGGCGCGGACGGCTCGAACGTGCGGCGCATCTCCTTCGGCGACGGGCGCTATTCTACCCCGGTTTGGTCGCCGCGCGGCGATTTGATCGCCTTTACCCGCCAGGGCGGGGGGCGCTTCGCCATCGGCGTCATGCGCCCGGACGGCTCAGGTGAACGGATATTAACGGAATCCTATCTCGACGAAGCCCCAACTTGGTCGCCCAATGGGCGGGTGATCATGTTCTTCCGCGAAGGGCGCGGGGAGGGGCCGCGTTTGTGGTCGGTGGACTTGACCGGGCGCAACCTCCGGCAAGTCCTGACGCCGACGGAAGCGTCTGACCCGGCCTGGTCGCCGCTGCTGCCGTAGCGTTCGTCGCGATGGCGCCCGTCGTGAAGGAGACATGATTGCAGGCTAGGAAACTGGCTTGTAAGTACAGGAATTGCCACGCGGGGACGGCGTCCGCCGGATGCGCGCACTCAAAGGGGAGAATTGACCCAATGCGGAACACACTGATCGCTCTTGCCGCCATCGCTTCTGTCGCCGCTTGCGCCAGCCGCTCCGAACCGACCCCAACGCCGGTGACCCAGCCGCCGGCGGCTGCCGAGCGCCCGCAGGGCCCGATCCCCGGCTCGATCGAGGATTTCCGCGTCTCGGTCGGCGACCGCATCTTCTTCGGCTATGACCAGTTCGCGCTGACCACCGAGGCGCGTTCGGTGCTGGAGCGCCAGGCCGCCTGGCTGCGCCAGTATCCCGGCGTGCGGCTGCTGCTCGCCGGCAATTGCGACGAGCGCGGCACCCGCGAATACAATATCGCGCTCGGCGCCCGCCGCGCCGCCGCCGCCCCCGACATCCTGGTGTCGCGCGGCGTCGCCGGCAACCGCATGGAGACGGTTTCCTACGGCAAGGAACGCCCGCTCGATCCGCGCGCCAACGAGGAGGCATGGAGCGTCAACCGCAACGCCCACAGCCAGATCGTTTCCGGGGCGGTGTCGTAATCGCCTAAATTCGGCCCGACCGCGAAGGCATCAACAAGCCCATGACCCGATCGGCGCCTCTGTTCTCTGTTCCCCGGCTCGCGGCGTGCCTCGCCGCGGCCGGATTTCTTTTGCTGGCCCCCGCCGCCGCGCAGACGCAATTGCCGCCGCCCGCGTTCGGCCAGGCCGACAATCGCCAGGACCGCATCGAGGAACTCGAGCGGCAATTGCGCGAAGCCACCGCTGAAAACGAGCGCCTGCAATTCCAGCTGCATCAGGCGCAGCGCGAAGTCACGCGGCTGAACGGCGTGGTCGGCGAACTGGCCGGCGTGAACCAGTCGCTGCAGCAAACCCCGCCGCCAGCGGAAGGCGCGCAAGCCCCGCCGCCACCGCCCGCAGCCGCCCGCGCCGGCGCCGCCGCGGCAGACCGGTTCGCTCGGAACGCTGCCAGTGACGCAATTGCCGGGCACCGAAGCGCAAGCCTATTCCTACGCCCGCGAATTGCAGACCCAGGGCCGCTACGCCGACGCCGAAGCCGCGTTCACGCAATTGCTGCTAACTTATCCCAACGGCGAGACCGCAATCGATACCCGCTTCCTACTCGCGCGCACACAATTGGCGCGCAACAATTTCCGCGACGCGGCGCAGAATTTCATCCGCTACATGCGTGCCGCTCCGCAAGGTCCGCGCGCGCCGGAAGCGCAGCTTGGGCTCGGCATGGCCTTGATGGGGCTCTCCCTGGACGGCGAGAACGACGCCGCCGAGCGCCGCCAGGCCTGCGAGGCGTTCACCTTGATGCCGCAGAACACGCCGCGCCAGGTGCGCGAACGCGCCGCCGGGGAAGCGCGCGCGGCCCATTGCGCGGGCTAAGCGCCGCGCTCCTCGATGACGACGCGCTAGCGCGCGCGCTGGCTGTCTCAGCCGACCGCCCGCTGCTGGTCGCGGTTTCTGGCGGCGGCGATTCCATGGCGCTGCTGCACCTGCTGCGCGAGCGCCTGGGCGCGGAAAAACTGATCGCTGTGATCGTCGATCACGCGCTGCGGGCGGGCTCGGCCGAGGACGCGCGCCGCGCGCGGGCGCTGGCGCAAACGCTCGGCGTACGCGCCGAAATCGCGACGCTGGATTGGGCGGGCGCTCCGCGCCGGGCGCAGGCGCACGCGCGCCAGGCGCGCCACCGCGCTCTGTGCAACGCCGCGCGCGGCCTCGCCGCCCGCGTCATCGCGCTCGCGCACACTGGCGATGACCAGGCCGAGACGCTGCTGATGCGCGCCGCCGCCGGCTCCAACTGGCGCGGACTTGCCGGCATAGCCCCGTTCGCCGGCGCGCCAGTATGGCCGCACGGGCGCGGGCTCTATTATGTGCGCCCCTTGCTCGACGCGCGCCGTCTAGCGTTGCGCGGGGAACTGACCGCCCGCGGCGGCGCGTGGATCGAGGATCCCGCCAATTCCAACCGCGCTTTCGAACGCGTGCACGTGCGCGCGCGTCTCGCCGCGCTTGAAGCCGCCGGCTTTGACCCGGCGCGACTCATGGCGTTGGCGTCGCGGCTGCGCGCGCGCAGCGCCGAACTCGACGCGGACGCCGCCGCAATGATCGCCCGCGCCGCCCAGTTCGAGGACGACGCCATCCTGCTCGATCTCAAACAATGGGACGGCGATCCCGAGACCCGCCGCCGCGCGCTTTCAGTGCTGGTCACCGCTGCCTCCGGCCGCGAGCGCGAGCCGCCCGGCAAGGCGCTGGCCCGGCTGGAGGCGCGGCTTGGCGCGGCGGATTTCCGCGGGGCTTGTCTGGCCGGGGCGCGGCTGGCGCCGTTTCGGGACGCACGCCGGCTCGACCGCGACCCCGGTGCGCTCGCCGGCCGCGCCGACGGGGCCGCCGCGATGGCGCCGCTGGACTTGCCAATGGGGGTCGAAACCGTCTGGGATGGCCGCCTGGCGCTTACCGCCGCCGAGTCGGGCTGGAGCGTCCGCGCCAGCGGGGCAGGGGTCAGCCTTGAGCGCGCGGGGCAGACCGTAGCGCTGCCGGCTTTTCCCGGCCAAAGCGAGTGGCTGCTCAGCCAGCGCCCTGCGCATTTGCTCAACCCAGGCAGTTAATCGCCCGCTAGGCTTATGCTTTCACCCGCCCTTGAGGGCTGTTGGGCTAGGGTGTTCGGCGCCGCGCGGGGTGTTCAGGGGCCGGACTGGTCCCTATCTTGCGGGGAGCCCGTATCCCGGCTCGCGCGCCACAAGGTCTCCTCCATGCCGCTTCGCTCCATCATCATCTGGGCCGCCGTCGCCGCCATCCTGGTGCTCGGTTTCACCGCCCTGCAGGGCGACGGCCGCAGCGCCGCCAGCGACTGGAATTATAGCCAGCTGGTGGACGAGGTTAACGCCGGCAATGTCACCACCGCGGAGGTGCGCAACGATACCATCGAGGTGAACACGCGCAGCACCGGCAAGCACCGAGTTTACATCCCGCTGGGCGCCGCCCCAGATTTGCTGAAAGCGCTCGACGAAAAAGGCGTGATCGTCTCCAGCCCGCAGCCGCGCGGCGGACCGGGCATCGGCGACATCTTGCTCACCGCCTTGCCGATGCTGCTGTTGATCGGGGCCTGGTTCTTTTTCATGCGCCAGATGCAGGGCGGGGGCCGCGGCGGGGCGATGGGTTTTGGCCGCTCGAAAGCCAAACTGCTCACCGAAGCCAAGGGCCGCATCACCTTCGAGGATGTCGCCGGCATCGACGAAGCCAAGGATGAACTCGGCGAGATCGTCGAGTTCCTCAAGGATCCCGGCAAGTTCCAGCGCCTCGGCGGAAAGATTCCCAAAGGCGCGCTGCTGATCGGTCCGCCCGGCACCGGCAAAACATTGCTCGCGCGCGCGATCGCCGGGGAAGCCAACGTGCCGTTCTTCACTATCTCGGGCTCGGACTTCGTGGAAATGTTCGTCGGCGTCGGCGCGTCGCGCGTGCGCGACATGTTCGAGCAAGCCAAGAAGAACGCGCCCTGCATCATCTTCATTGATGAAATCGACGCGGTGGGTCGCCACAGAGGCGCTGGCCTCGGCGGCGGCAATGACGAGCGCGAACAGACGCTCAATCAATTGCTGGTCGAGATGGATGGCTTTGAGGGCAATGAAGGCGTGATTGTGATCGCCGCCACCAACCGCCCCGACGTTCTTGACCCGGCGCTGCTGCGCCCGGGTCGTTTCGACCGTCAGGTTGTCGTGCCGCTGCCCGACGTGCGCGGCCGCGAGCAGATTCTCAAGGTGCACATGCGCAAGGTGCCGTTGTCGGACAATGTAAAACCGTCCGTCATCGCGCGCGGCACACCGGGCTTCTCCGGCGCCGATCTCGCTAATCTCGTCAACGAGGCGGCGCTGTTC
>JANNQT010000053.1:0-30747 GCA_031400895.1 Alphaproteobacteria bacterium
CCGGCTTCCAGCCGGCTATTGTTTTGTGGGTTTTGCCGGTAAAAAAAAGAGCCGGCTGTAAGCCGGCGGTCCGAAGGCTTGAATCATGGTTAACGCAGCTTTGCCCTGTTGATTCGCGGTCCTGGTCAAGCAAGACTCCCATCCCTCACAGGGGACCCTATGGCGGCGCGACAACTCAAGGACAGGATCATCGAGGGCGATTGCATCGAGGCGATGGCCAAGCTCCCCAAGGGCTGCGCCGACCTCGTGTTCGCCGATCCGCCTTACAATATGCAATTGGGCGGGGAGCTTACCCGGCCGGATCAATCCGTCGTCGATGGCGTCGATGATGAATGGGACAAGTTCGCCGATTTCGCGGCATATGACCAATTCACCCGCGCCTGGCTTACGCAAGCGCGGCGTTGCCTCAAGGACGACGGCGCCATTTGGGTGATCGGCGCTTATCACAACATCTTCCGCGTCGGCGCGATTATGCAGGATTTGGGCTTCTGGATCTTGAACGACATCGTCTGGCGCAAAACCAATCCGATGCCGAATTTCAAAGGCACGCGCTTCACCAACGCGCATGAAACCCTGATCTGGGCGTCGAAATCAAAGCAGTCGAAATACACATTCCACTACGACGCGCTGAAAATGCTCAATGATGATCTGCAGATGCGTTCGGACTGGACGCTGCCGATCTGCACTGGGGGCGAGCGCTTGAAGAACCGCGAGGGCGCCAAGCTTCATTCCACGCAAAAGCCCGAAGCGCTACTGCACCGCGTCGTGCTCGCCACGACACGGCCCGGGGAGACCGTGCTCGATCCCTTCTTCGGCACCGGCACCACCGGCGCCGCCGCCAAGAGGCTCGGCCGCCACTATATCGGCATCGAACGCGACGCAACCTATGCAGAAGCCGCGCGCGGTCGGATCGAGAAGATCATCCCCGCCGCCGCCGAGGATGTGATGGTGACGCGCTCGAAGAAAGAAGAGCCACGCGTGCCGTTCGGGCAGATCGTCGAAGCCGGCTACGTGCGCCCCGGCGACATGCTGGTCTCGCCCGATGGCCGCTCCCGTGCGCGCGTGCGTGCGGACGGTTCTCTTGCCATCGGCGACGTCACCGGCTCGATCCACCGCATCGGCGCGCACGCCTCTAACGCGCCTGCCTGCAATGGCTGGACCTTCTGGCATCTGGAAAAACGCGGCCAAACCCCGCAGAGCATCGATCTGTTCCGGCGTGAGGTGCGAAGGCAAATGGCGATGGCGCCGGGGGCGTAAGGGGCTCCGCTTACCCATTATTCCGGTTGAGCTTGCTCGGCCGGACGCACCTCCTGCGCTTTGTCCGCAGATTCTGAGAACAAGAACTGCCCCAGTAGGGCGAAAATACTGGTTAGCAAAGTGAGCCAGCCTGTGGCCTTCACCTCACGATCCGGATGCTGGAACAACAGAAACAAGGGATTTGAGGGGAAGTGTATCCGCGCAATGTATCGCGTCGGAACTGGCGTTGGTTCGATCCATCGCGAGCCGTTGAGCAGGCGCGCGAGCCAATTGGACGGCTTGTTCCTATAGCGGCGCACGCCCTCTCGCACCAAATACTCCGCGCGATTCTTGATCTCCTTCTCGACTTCCTCAGAGAATGCAAACTCACCATGCCTGAGTGTAGCGGTCTGGATTGGCTGTGCGTGGAGCCTGAAGCTCCTCCTAAACACCCGAACGCGCCTAGAGAACTCTCGATCGCCATGGACGATCAGGAATCTGTGTTCAATGATTACCTTCGCGGGAAGCCTCGTATTCCGGCTGATCGCGATTTCCATGTCACGGTTCTGAATTTCACCGCGATAGACGTCGCCGATCACCCACAATAACGCGACAACCGCGATGAGAAGAATGATGTATTTGGCGAGGGTCGGTGCCGACAAATCAAGGTTGAGCGCAGCGAGCCCGGCACCTACTTGCCGCCAGATGGACAGCCAATCCATACCGCCCGCCCCCTGCTTCCCCCGCTTCCCCGCGGACATTACCTGTGTGTGTGGATAAGTCCACTCGCAGAACCCAGCCAGCCGACACGGGCGAAGACGATTGACCGCCCCCGCCGTGGCCCACAAACTCACCCCCCATGGCCGAAGCCAAAGACACCGGAAGCGTCGAGGCCGCGCTGGCGAAAGCCGAACTGCTGGCGGCGATTTCCGACGCCGGACGCGCGCGGCTGGCCAAGGCCGGCGTGGCCGTGACCGTTGAACCAGGCGCGCTGCTGTTTGCGCGCGGCGACAAGGGTGACGCGCTCTACGTGCTCATGGAGGGCGAAGTCGAGGTGCGCGTCTCCAACGAAGCGGGCCGCGACGTGCGCCTCGCCGCGTTGAAGCCGCACGCTTTGATCGGGGAAATGGCGGTGCTCGACGGCGGCGCGCGCTCGGCCGACATCGCCGCCATCCGCCGCTCACGTCTGCTGCGCATTTCCCGCGATTCCGCGCTGGCCGCGCTTGAGAGCGAGCCCAAGGCGCTGTTGCAATTGGTGGCGGAGGTGAGCCGGCGGCTGCGCGCGGCGGATGCCGCGCTCGAAGACGCGCAATTGCTCGACCTTGGCGGCAGGCTGGCGCAGCGTCTGCTTGAAGAAGCCGGCGACAGCGCGCTGGTGAGCTTGACGCAGACCGAAATTGCCCGCCGCATCGGCGCCAGCCGTGAAAAGGTGAACCGCAAGCTGCACCAATGGGCCGAGGAAGGCTGGGTAGGCCTCTCGCGCAGCGGCGTGCGCCTGCTGCGGCGGGGGGAACTCACCGCGCTGATCGCGCGTGACCGCGCCGACTGAATCTGGGGCGCGGGGCAGGTCGAGCCCTTCTTCACGGGCGGGGCGGATCGGCGTGGAAGCAGCTTAGGCGCTTACTTGTCCGCCCCTAGCGCCGTTTGCACCTCCCCCGCTTCCGGCGGTGCGGGGTGCGAGGTTGGCGGGCGCGGCGGATCTATCGCTGGCGGCGTTGCGTTTACCGGCGCGCGCTCCGGCCCAGGCAACATCGGGTCCTCGAAGATCGCCGGCAGCTGTTTTGCCTTGCGCGGGCGGCGTTTTTTGCGCTGCGGCGCTTCGGGGTGTTCGTCGATGCGATTGTGCACGCGCGCAAGCGAGGGATCGAGTTCACCGCGCAAATACACCGCCACTTGCCCGAGCAAACGCACGCTCGACAAGGTCTGGATCGCGCGGGTGAAGCCGCCGCGCTTGCTGGCCTGGAAGCCGACCACGCTTTCGAGGTCGAAGCGGTCGCACCAATAGGGAACCAGATCGGCGAAGGCAGAACCCGTTACCGGGTCCTCGTCGATGCCGACGCCAGGGGCGAAGAAACGCGAGACGAAATCGTACGGCTTGCCCTCGTCGGCCGGCGCGGTGACAACCAGATTGCCCTGGCGCGGACCGCGGATGATGGCATTGATGGCGGCGATGTCGGGCTTCAAATTCACCACCGCCGCTTCGCTCTCCAGTACAACATTGGCGTATTCGGCCACGAACGCATCGGCGATCACCGCCCCGCCCAAAGCACGCGCGAGTTCATCCGGCGGCGTCCACGGCGAGCGCTGCTTGCGCGGCAAATCCAGCGTGTAGCCTTCAGGGGTGGCGCGCACCACCAGCGCCCCGGCGTGGGTGTCGAACACCACCACTTCCAGGCCCGGCTCCATTTCCCCCAGCACCACCGCGCCCGCCGCAAGCGTAGCGTGCCCGCACAGCGGCACTTCGGTGGCGGGGGTAAACCAGCGCAGCTGGTAATTGCCCTTGAGGCCGGTGGGGACCAGGAAAGCAGTTTCGCTGAGCCGGTTCTCGGTGGCGATGGCTTGCAGCGTCGCGTCCGGCCCCCAGCGCTCGAGCGGGACCACGGCGGCGGGGTTGCCGGTGAACAGCCGATCGGTGAAGGCGTGGACGATCCAGATTTTCATGGGGGCGATCATATGAACTCCGACCCGCGCAAGCGCGACTCCCCTCCCCCTTGCGGGGAGGGGCCGGGGGTGAGGGGCGTGCCGACACGCCGGCGCCCGATTTTCGGCGCGCCCCTCACCCCGTCGCTACGCGGCGACCCTCCCCGCAAGGGGGAGGGGAGGCGCCGGCGTCATGATTTCTGCAGCGGCCACCCGTGCCCCAGCGGGCCGTGCCCCTGGCCCAGGCCGGGCGCGTGGGCGATCGCTTGCATGAGATATTCGCGTGCGCGCTCCACCGCCGGCTCTATGGCCATTCCTTGCGCCATGTGCGCGGCGATGGCGGAGGCCAGCGTGCAGCCGGTGCCGTGGGTGGCCCGGGTGGCGATGCGCGGGCTTTCGAACACCCGGTAGCCTTCGCGCGTCAGCAGCACGTCGCGGATGACCTCGCCCTCGATGTGGCCGCCCTTGACCAAAGCGGCATAGGCGCCGAGTTGTTCGACCAGGATTTCCGCGGCGTCGATCTGGCCATCGAGGTCGCGCACTTCCACACCCGTCAGCGCTTCGGCTTCCGGCGCGTTCGGCGTGACGATGGCGGCGATGGGGATTAATTCTTCGCGGATCACCGCCACCGCATCCGCCGCCAGCAAGGACGCCCCGCCCTTGGCGATCATCACCGGATCGAGCACCGCCGGCACGCCCTGCCCGCAGGCGCGGTAGGCCTCCAGCACGACGCGCACATGGCCCGCCGAGCCCAGCATGCCGAGCTTCCACGCATCGGCGCCAAGATCGCTCATCACCGCCTCGATCTGCGCGCGCACGATCTCGGTCGGCACTTCGTGCACGCCGGACACGCCCAGCGTGTTCTGCACCGTCACCGCGGTGATCGCGCTCATGGCGTAGCCGCCTAGCGCGGTGACCGTCTTGATGTCGGCCTGCACGCCGGCGCCGCCGCCGGAATCGGAGCCGGCGACGATGAGCACGCGGCCTTGCTTCATGCTGGCGCTTCGTCGGACTCGAACGTCACGCCGTCATAGGCGACGGCAAGCGCGAAACTCACGCCGATTGCGGCAAGATCGACTTTGGCCTCAAGCCCCGCCAGCTTCTCCCGCCGCCAGCCGCCTTCTTCGTGCGACCATAATTCACCCTCCGCCCTCTCCTGCGACAGATGCAGGATGTGGCGCATGCTGGGGATGGATTGGTAATCGTCGAGCTTGTCGGTTTGATCCAGGAACGCCGTGCTCTTGGAGAGCACTTCAACAACAATCGTCGGCTCGGTGGCGGCGATGTCGTCGCCCTTCATCGGCCCGCAATCGACGGTGACATCCCCGTAGCGAACGTTGCCGTTCGGGATCAGTATTTTCATGTCCGAGCCGTAGGGCTGGCATTTTCCGCTCCCGAGAAGATGAAGCAGGTGGGCCAAGACATTGCGGGCGATCTTGTTGTGCCGCCGGGTTCCCCCGGTCATGGCGCGAATGCGCCCGCCGACTAATTCGTTGCGGGTTTCTTGGGCTTGCTCCCAGGCGAGGAACTCCGCAAGCGTCATGCGGCGGGGGAGCGTGTCGGCCATCGGGCCAGCCTAGCACGGCGCGCGGGCGGCGTCAGCCCCCAAGCGCGCGCCACACCTTCAGCGCCTGCACCGTCTCGGCCACGTCGTGCACGCGCAGCATGGCGGCGCCCGCTTGCGCGGCGTGCAAGGCGATTGCGAGCGAGCCGCCGAGGCGATGCTTGGCGGGATTGGTCGCGCTGGGGTCGATCTTCTCGATGAAGCTCTTGCGCGAGGCGCCGATCAGCACCGGGCGGCCAGTCTCCGCGCCGATGCGCGCGATCGCGTTCAGCAGCGCCAGATTGTGCGCCAGCGTCTTGCCGAAACCGATGCCGGGATCGACCCAAATGTCGCTGATCCCCGCCGCATGCGCCGCCGTCAAGCGCGCGCGCAGGAAGCCGATCACTTCGGCGACCACGTCCTCGTAGTGCGGACGCGCCTGCATGCTGCGCGGATCGCCGGCCATGTGCATGAGCAGCACCGGTCCGCCGAGTTCAGCGGCGCATTCGAGCGCGCCTGGCTCGGCGAGCGCGCGCACGTCGTTCCAGATATTGGCGCCCGCCGCGAACGCCTTGGCCGCGACAGCGGGCTTCATGGTGTCGATGGAGATGGCTGCATCGGTTTGCGCGCGCAGCGCCGTGATCGCCGGCACGACGCGCAGCAATTCCTCGCGCTCACTCACCGCCTCGGCGCCGGGGCGGGTGGACTCGCCGCCAATGTCGATCAGGTCGGCCCCGGCTTCCAGCATCGCCAGCGCGCGGGTCGCCGCGGTGTTGATGCGGCCGCCGCCGGAAAATGAATCCGGCGTCACGTTGAGTACGCCCATCACATGGGGCCCACCCTTGATCTTGGCCGCCGGCAGGGAAAACTTGCCCATCCCCACCGCCCATGACAAAGCGGCGCCGGGCGCGCAAGCCCGCTTCTGGAAAAACCTATGGAGGCTTGGGGCGTGGCCCTCACACCGCTGCTGAATCCGGCCTTTCGCGCCTGGTGGCGACTGCGTCGCTCGATGACGCTGGGGGTGCGGGGCCTTGCCTGCGACGACGCCGGGCGGGTGCTGCTGGTGCGCCACACCTACTCGCCCGGCTGGCATTTGCCGGGCGGCGGCGTCGAGCACGGCGAAATCGCCGCCGAGGCGCTGATGCGCGAGACGGCGGAGGAAGCCGGGATCGCCGCCGCCAGCACGCCGCTGTTGCTCGGCGTTTTCGCCAATCACGCCAATTTCAAGAACGATCACATCCTCTTGTTCCGCATCGAGGCCTGGACGCCGTGCGCGCCCTTGGCCAATAACGAGATCGCCGAACGGGGTTTCTTCGCCCTGGACGCCCTGCCCCCGCACACAACCAAGGGAACCCGGCGCCGGCTGGCGGAAAACTTTGACAGCGCACCGCTGTCGAGCGATTGGTAGTCTGGAGCCACGCATGCGCTATTTGCACACCATGGTCAGGGTCGGCGATCTCGACGCGGCGCTGGAGTTTTATTGCGCCAAGCTCGGCCTGATCGAGTTGTACCGCACCGAAAACAAGACTGGCCGCTTCACTTTGGTGTTCCTGGCCGCGCCCGACGATGTCGAACTGGCGCGTGAGCGTAAGGCGCCCTTGGTCGAACTCACCTATAATTGGGACGAGCGCGAATATGGCGGCGGACGAAACTTCGGCCACCTCGCCTATCGCGTCGAAAACATCTATGCCGCCTGCCAGAAACTCATGGACGCGGGCGTCGTCATCAACCGCCCCCCGCGCGACGGCCGCATGGCCTTCGTCCGCTCGCCCGACGGCGTCTCGATCGAATTGCTGCAGGCGGGCGAAGCGCTGGCGCCTGCGGCGCCGTGGGCGAGCATGGCTAATAGCGGGAGCTGGTGAGGCGCGGTTCGGCTTAACGCGCCCCCGCCAGCGTCGTGACCAGCACGCGCCAGTGGGTTAGCCCGTTGTAGAAGCTGGCCACCGGGTTGCGTTCGTTGAGGCCGTGGGCGAATTCGTCTTGTTCGCGGATGAAGGCTTCGCCGACGCCGTAGGTGGGGATGCCGGCGCCGCGGAAGAACACCCCGTCGGTTGCGCCCGCCGACATCGACGGCGTGATGGGAACGCCGGGATAATTGGCGTGCACCGCGGCGGTGAGCGCGGCGATCACGTCCAGGCGCAACGGCGAGGCGTCGCTGGCGCTGGCGGGCCTGAGCGGGGCGACGCTCAGGCCATCGCCGGCGAGGCGTTGCAGTTCGGCCTGCACCGCCGCGGGCGCGACGCCGGGAAAGATACGGCAATTGATATTGGCGGCGGCGCTCTGCGGCAGCGCGTTCTCGGCGTGGCCGCCGGATAACATGGTGGGGATGCAAGTGGTGCGCAATTGCCCGACCAAAGCGGGATTGCGCGAAAGCGTCGCCGCCGCGCGGCGATCCCCAGGGTGGGCGGCAAAGCGCAGCATGGCCGCGCCGTCCTCGCCGCCGACCTCGGCGCCGCTGGCGCGGAAGCTGGCTATGGTGGTGTCGTTCCACATCACCGGAAACTGGTAGGCGCGGATGCGATTGATGGCGTCGGCGAGGTCGAAGATGGCGTTGTCGGCTCGCGGCAGCGAGGAATGACCGCCGGGATTGCGCGCGGTGAGGGTGAAGTCGGCGTAGGTCTTCTCCGCCGTCTGCATGAAATAGGCGGTGGGCGTGTTATCGGGCGCGAGCAGCCCGCCACCGCCGTCGCCGTTGAGCGCGAATTCCGCCTCACCCAGCAGGGCGCGATGATTGGCCAGCAGGTCGACGGTGGTGGCGCCGGTGGTTTCCTCATCGCCGGAGAACCAGATGATCAGATCGCGCGTCGGGCGGAAGCCCTCGGCGCGCAATTGCAGGAACGTGGCCGAAATCAGCGCCAGCGCGGACTTGATGTCGCTGGCGCCGCGACCAAAGAAGAAGCCGTTTTCCTCAATCAGCGTGAACGGATCGCGCTCCCAATCGGCGCGCCGCGCCGGCACCACGTCCATGTGCGCCAGCAGCAGGATCGGCCGCCCGCCCGAACCGTCGCCGCGATAGCGCACCACCAGGCTGGCGGTGTGCTCGAACGGAAGCACGTGCACGTCCTCGGCGGCAAACCCGCCGGCGCGGAAGCGCTGGGCCAGATAGGCCGCCATCGCCGGCGTCTGTCCACCCTCGATCGAGGTGTCCATGCCGACTATGGTGCGGTAAATCTCCAGCGCCTGGGAGCGCTCGGCCTGGCTTGGGGCTTGCGCCTGCGCAGCGGCGGTGAAGCTGAGAAAAAACAAAGCGCCGAGCAGGCGCGCGCAGAAGTGTCCAAGCATCATAATCCCCATCGTTTCGACCCATGCTGGAAGCGGCTTAGCATTTTGGCAAGGCTTGCGGGTGCACGAATCTCGCCCATGAGCGGCATTCTCATTCTCGGCATCGACCCCGGCCTCAATCGCTGCGGCTGGGGCCTGGTGGCCAGCGAGGGGGCGCGGATCAGCCATATCGGCCACGGCGTGATCATGCCGAAGCCGCAACAGCAATTGGCCTCGCGCCTGCTGTGTCTGTTCGAGGAGCTGGGGGCGGTGCTCGACGCCCATGGCCCCCACGAAGTCGCGGTCGAGGAAACCTACGTCAACAACAACGCCCGCGCCGCGCTGGCGCTCGGCCAAGCCCGCGGCGTCGCGCTGGCGGCGGCCGCGCGCCGGGGCGTGGTCGTGGCCGAATATTCGCCCGCCACCGTCAAGAAAGCCGTGGTCGGCACAGGCAAGGCCGACAAGGACCAGATCGCCTTCATGGTGCGCCGGTTGTTGCCGACGGCCGGCGAAGTCAGCGCCGACGCGGCGGACGCGCTGGGGGTGGCGCTCTGCCACGCCGCACACCGGAACCTGCGCGGCTACGCGCGCTCCTGAAACTGCAGCCGCGCCAAACGCGCATAGAGACCGCCCTTGGCCATCAATTCCTCGTGCGTGCCGGTTTCGACGATGCGCCCCGCCTCCATCGCCAGGATGCGGTCGGCGTTGCGGACAGTTGCGAGGCGGTGGGCGATCACCAGCACGGTGCGCCCCGAGGAAAGCCGCGCCAGCGCCTCGTGTACTTGGGCTTCGCTCTCGGCGTCGAGCGCGCTGGTGGCTTCGTCGAGCAGCAGGATCGGCGCGTTGCGCAGGAACGCGCGCGCCAGGGCGATGCGCTGGCGCTCGCCGCCGGAAAGCCTGCCGCCGCGCTCCCCGACATTGGCGCCGTAGCCCTCCGGTAGCGCCATGATGAATTCATGCGCCGCCGCCGCGCGCGCGGCCTGCTCGATCTCGGCATGGGTGGCGCTCGCGCGCCCCAGCGCGATATTGGCGCGGATAGTGTCGTTGAACAGCACCGCCTCCTGCGAGACCAAGGATATCGCCGCGCGCAAGCTTTCCAGCGTCACCTCGCGCACATCCTGGCCGTCGATCCGCACAGCGCCCGCGCTGACGTCGTATAGGCGCGCGAGCAGATTGAAGACGGTGGATTTGCCCGCCCCCGACGGCCCCACTAGCGCCACCGTCTCGCCGCGCGCCACGGTAAAGGTCATGCCGCGCAGCGCCAAATCGGCACCGTAGCCGAAATCCACATGCTCGAAGGCGACGCGGCCAGCGCTGATGGTCAGTGGCTTGGCGCCGGGCTTGTCGGCGATGAGATTGGCTTCGTCGATGATGCCGAAAATGCGCGCCAGCGCCGCGCGCGCTTCGTTGGCCAGCGTGTTGAACTGGCCGAGCGCACGCGCCGCCGGGGTGGCGACGCCGACCGCGCCCATGATCCCCAACAGGTCGCCCAGCGTCATCGCGCCCGCGCCGATGCGCCAGGCGGCGATCGCCAGCACGCCAGCCAGCGCGGCCCCGCCCAGCACTTCCAGCAGCGGCACCGTGCTGGCGCGGTTGTAGGCCAGCTTGCGGGCGAGCTTGCGGCGCTGTTCGAACGCGGCCTGGGCGCGTGCGTTCTCGTGCGCTTCCAAGCCGTGAGTTTTCACGAAGCGCGCCGCGCCGAAAGATTCCGCCAGCAGCGCCGAGAGCGCGCCCAGCTGCACCTGCGCCGCCTCGGTCTGATGGCGAGCTCGCCGCGCGATCGCCCCCAGGGCGGGACCGGCCAACGCGAACACGCCGATCACCACCAGCGTCAGCATCCAATCCAGCCAAAGCATCGAGATCAGCGCCCCGGCCAGCGTCAGCGTGTCGCGGATCATGGCCTGGCCGCCGCGGACGATGGCTTCGCTGACCAAATTGATGTCGTTGGTGAAGCGCGTCACCAGCGCGCCTGGGGCCTCGCGGGCGTGGCGCGCGTAATCGGCGCCGGTGAGGTTGGCGAACATCGCGCCCTGCAGATCGCGCAGGCATTTAAGCGCCAGTTCCTGGGAAAGCACCGCCTGCGCCCACATCGCCAGCGCTCGCACGCCGGCCGCGGCGAGCACCGCGAGCGGGGCGAGCGTGACCACATTGGCATCGCCGCTGGCGAGCCCGTCGGCGACGTATTTCAGGATGAAAGCGTAGGAAACGCCCGCCGCCGCCACCAGCGCCAGCGCCGGCGCAAGCAGAACCACCTCGCGCAAATGCCGCGAAACATAGTCCCGCCAAAGCCGCGCGAACGACGCGCCCTGTTTCATGCGCATCGGCGCACGGGCGACTTCCCCTCCCCGCGAGGGGACTGCGAAAAGTCTCGTGATAGTGCGTCCCCCATCCCACCGAACCGCTTCGCGGTTCTCAAGCGGAGGGTGAGCAATTGGGAAATTCCCGCCGCGCTCACAGCTCGCCTTCCGGATCGTTCCCCGGATCGAGCAGGCGGTGGGCGTGGATGATGAAATAGCGCATGCGGGCGTTGTCGACGGTGCGCTGGGCGGCGCCCTTCCAGGCATCGTAGGCGGTGCGATAATTCGGATAGGCGCCGACGAAGTCGAGCGCCGCCAAATTCTCAAATTCAGGCCGGTCGAGATCGTTCAACTCGCCGCCGATCACAAGGTGCAGCAATTGGCGTTGGGGCATGGCGTTCAACTCGCGAGCCGCGGATCGGGGATGGCGCGGGTGCGCTCGATTAGCAAAGCGTGAAGGCCCGCGCCAGACGCCGCCACGCCGGGCGCGCGTGGGTTGGCCTGATTGAACACTAGCGCCTCGCCCCAGAGATCGCTGACCAGCCCGCCGGCGGCTTCGACAATGGCCGCGCCGGCGGCGATGTCCCATTCGTGCTTGAAGCCGAATAGCAGGGCGGCGTCGCCCTGCCCGGCGGCGACCGCGGCCAGGCGATAGGCGATCGATTGCCGATCGAGGAATTCCAGGCTTGGCCAAGCCCGCTTCCATTTGGAATCGGCAAACCGGCTTTTCTGCGCCACCATCAGCGCGCCTTCGAGGTGCGTGCGCGAACTGACCTGCACGGATTTGCCATTGAGCGCCGCGCCCTCGCCCGGCGCGCCGACGAACATCTCGTCGGTGATCGGATTGTAGATGGCGCCAGCGAAGGCGCGGCCCTGTTCGGCGATGCCGATGCTGACGGTGAATTGGGGAAGATTGCGGATCAAAGCGGCGGTGCCGTCGATCGGATCGAGCAGAAATACGCGGGCCTTGCCGAAGCGGCGGGCGTGATCGTCGGGGGTTTCTTCTGACAGCCAGCCATAATCCGGACGCGCGCCGAGCAGGCGCTGTTCCAGCAGCGCGTTGACGGCGAGGTCGATATTGGTGACCGGGCCTGCGGCACCCTTGGATCTAATGTCCAAGGGCTTGCGCATCAATTCCCGCGTCAGCGCCCCGGCTTCGCGCGCGGCGGCCTCCAGGAGCGCGAGGTCAGACGCCGCCGATGGCAAGGTCATCGACCAGCAGACTGGGAATTTCGAGCGCGCCGCGGTCATCGAGATCGGCGCCGCAGATCAGACGCGCGTAAATCTCGAGCAAATTGCCGGCGACGGTGACCTCGCTGACCGGATGGGCGATGGCGCCGTGTTCGAACCAGAAGCCCGCCACCCCAACCGACCAATCGCCGCTATTGGCGTTGAGCGAGGGCGAGAACATGTCGGTGACATAGAGCCCCTTGCCGACGCCGGCCATCAGCGCGGCGAGATCGTCAGCGCCCGGCTTCACGAACAAGTTCGCCGCGCCGATGCCTGGAGGGCCGCCATGGCCGGAAGTGGCGTGGCCGTTCGGCTCAAGCCCCAATTGCCGCGCGGCGGCGGAGTTGAGTAGCCATTGCCCGAGCACGCCGTCCTCGACCAGCGTCGTCGCCGCCACCGCGCCGCCCTCGCCATCGAACTGGCGGCTGCCCATGCCACGGGCCACGAACGGATCCTCGTGCAAGCGGAAGCCGGGCGCGAAGATCCGCTGCCCCAGCTTGTGCTTCAGGAACGAAACCCCGCGCGCCACCGCTGCGCCCGATATGGCGCCGAGGAAGGGCGAGAGGATGCGCCCGGCCAGCCGGTTCTCGAAAATCACCGCCGCCTTTTGGCTTTCGATCTTGCGCGCGCCAAGCCGCCGCGCGGTGCGCTCGCCGGCGATGCGGCCGATAATTTCCGGGTTCGGCAATTCGGCGAAGAAGCGCCTGGTGCGCCACTCATAGTCGCGTTCCATGTCCTCGCCCCGCTCGGCGATCGGCTGCGTGCCGAGGCTGTAGGAGGTGGCCGATTCCACGCCGCGGAATCCATCGGAGGTGGCGTAGACGAAGCTCGAGGCCTCGCTGGAGGCGCCGCCACCGCCGGAATTGGCGATCCCAGGCACCGCCAGCGAAGCCGCTTCGCAGGCGAGCGCCAGCTCCAGCAGGCGCTCGGGACTTGGGCGGGCGGTATCGGCCTGGTCGAGCTCGCGCGGCGGCGCACTTGCCCGGTATCTGGCGTCGAGCAGGCCGCAATAGGGGTCTTCTGGGGCGGCCCGCGCCATCGCCACGGTACGCTCCGCCAGCGCCTTGAGGCCCTTGGCGGAGAGGTCGGTGGAGGAGGCCGAGGCCTGGCGCTTGCCCAGGAACGCCCGCAGCGCCACCGAGCGGCCCTCCTCGCGCTCCATGCCCTCCAATTCGCCCATCCGAACTTCGGCCGAGATCGCCTCGCGCGCCGCCAGCGATGCCTCGGACGCGTCCGCGCCAGCCTGGCGGGCGTAGTCGATCAGCGCCGAAAGCGCGCCCTGGGAATCAACGTCGAAAGCCATGCGCCCCTACATGGCCCCGGCTGGCGCGCGGGGCAACGGGGCGAAGCTCAAGCCGGCCAGGCCAGCACCGCGTAGAGCAGCCCGCCACCGATCAGCAGGTATGAAAGAAAAGTGAGCAGCGTGCCCGCCACCCGGCCGATATTGAGAACACCGGCGTGTAGCCCCAGGCCGTGTAAAATTCTTCCCAGGGTCAAGGACAAGCCGGCGGCGTGCACGAGCATTCCCCAGCCGTTCAGCAACGCCGCCGGGGCCGGCAACAGCGCCATTATCAACAACCCCAACAGTGCGGCGGGGATGTATTCGGCGGCGTTGGCGTGGGCGCGGACGGCGCGGGCGAACCCCTCGTTTTCCCCCTGGCCCAACACGATCTTGTGCTTTTGCCGTCCCGCGACCACCAGCAGCGCGAGCGCCAGCAGGATGAGTATATTCACGCCGGCATAAAGCGCGGCGACCTTGATCAGAGGCATCGGCATCTCCCCGTCACGAGCTGGACGCGGGCGCACGCTTACGCGCCCGAAGCCCCCGCTTCAATCTTTTGTTTTTGTTTCGGAAACCGAGCGTTCATGCCTGCCTGCCATAGTCGCGACATAGAAGATGCCTCGAAGGCAATGGGGTTTGGTGCGGACGATGGGCGCGGACATTTGGAGCGTTGCGTGGACGGTATTCGCGGCGGTCGCGGGCTTGGGCCTGACGGCTGCCGCGATCACCCTCTGGCGGCGCGCCGACCAGATCGGCGGCCTTGAGTTTGACGGCGGCTACAACGCGCTGGCCGCGGCGACCGACCGCTAGCGCCGAACCGCGCGGCTCGACCCGCTCCTGGCCGCACCGGCCCCGTAGGCCGTTTTCCCTTCGACGGCCCTCGTGTTAGACTTGTCGCAATGACTTTGTCCGCTGCCCCCCCGTTCGTCCCTCTGCCGCCCGCACCGCGCAAATACAGCGCCGCCGACATCTATTTTTTCCTCGAAGCGGGACTGTTCGATCCGGAGGCGAAATTCGAGCTGCTGGACGGGGAGATCGTGCCGATGTCACCCAAGGGCCGTCACCATGAAGTCATGCGCGAACAGATCGAGGATTGGCTCCGCCAGCCCTGGACGCAGGCCTTCAATATCATCCGCGAACATACCTTAAAGCTCGACGACGGCACGCTACTGGAACCTGATTTCCTGCTGTACGATGCGGCGCGGCGCATCGCCGATGCGCCACTTATGGGCGGCGATATCCGGCTGGCGATCAAGGTGGCCGATTCTTCTTGGAGCTATGACACCAGGGCGAAGGCCGCGAAATACGCCGCCTTCGCCATCCCGGAATATTGGGCGCTTCACGCCGTCAAGCGCAGCGCCAGAATTCACCGCGCCCCCAGCGCCGGGCAATGGGCCGACAAGCGCGACGCCGCCGCCGGTGAAGCGCTGTCGCCGCTGTGCGCGCCAAGCGCGACATTGCGCTTGTAAAACGCGGCGACGCCTCACACAGCGAACCGCACGCCCGTCATCCGTTCGCTCAGTTCCCAGAGCCGATCGGCCGCGGTTGGATCGATTGCCCACGCGCGCACGCCGCGCATACCCTTGTCGTCGTCGGGGACCAGTTCGGCGATGTCGCAATCCTCGCAATAGATTCCGCCCATGCCATCGAGTTTGGCGTTTGCCGCGCACCAGACGCTGGTGGCCGCGCCTTGGGAAGGCGTCTTGAAGCGCGGATCGACCTTGCCGTCGGCGTCGATCCAGCCCATCGCGCGCTTTTCTTCCTCCGGCATGAAGCGCTGCAGGTCGGTCATGATGCCGCCCGGGTGCACCGCGAAGGCGCGCACGCCATAGCTTGCGCCGCGCTGGTCGAGACCGATCGCGAACAGCGAATTGGCGGATTTGGCGCGGCCGTACGCCACCCATTTGTGATACGGCGCACGCTCGAAGCTCGGATCGTCAAAGTCCACCGGGCAAATCCGGTGCCCGATCGACGAGAGCGACACCACCCGCGCGCCGCCCGTGAGCGCCGGCCAAAGCCGAGCCGTGAGCTGGAAATGCCCCAGATGATTGGTGGCGAATTGTGCTTCATAGCCGCGCGTATCTCGCATCAAGGGCGAGGCCATGATGGCGGCGTTGTTGATCAGGATGTCGAGCTTGCGGCCGCTGGCGAAAAAGCGTTCGGCGAAGGCGTCGATGCTGGCGGGATCGGCGAGATCAAGCACTTCTTGTTCGACGTTCGCAATCCCCGCCAGCGCCGCGCGCGCCTTCTCTGGCGTACGCGCCGGCACGATCACCTGCGCCCCCGCCGCCGCCAGCGCCCGAGTGGTCTCTAGCCCCAGCCCCGAATAACCGCCGGTGACGATCGCCAGCTTGCCGTCAAGCCGCCGCCCCTCAAGCGCCGCCGGCGCTTCGGTGCGCGGGCCGAGACCGGACGGGATCGGGCGTTGCGGGGTGGGCATGATGGCTCCTTTGTTGCGCTGACTTTGCGTCAGCTGTGTTAGGACGTTGCCACCAACGCCGCCACCGCTACGGCGCGACGCCGTTCATAATATCTCAATCATTTGAGCTGTTGGCTGATGTCAAGTGACGGGATTGCGGCGATGCGCTGGATCGACAGGAAGGATTATCTCGGCTTGGACCGGCGCAAGCAGCGCCCGGTGCTGCGCTTTGGCGAGCGCCGGCTCAACGGCCCCGCCGACGACGCCCCCTCGCTGGGCGCGGCGCTGCGCCAATTGCGGGTCCACGCGGCCGCGGCCGATACGCGCAAGGGCGTCGAGAGCTTCCTCGCCCGCACCCGCGCCGTCGCCGAACTCGCCGACGCCTACAAGGAGCCGGAACTGGCCCAGGCGCTGTTGCAACTCGCTACGCTCGCCGCGGCCAGCGCTGACGAAGACTGGTGCGCGCGGCTTGAGCTGGCGCTGAGCCGGATGTCGGGCCGGTTCGACACCATCGGGTAAAAGCGCGAATTTGTTTCCGCCAGCGCGATGGTCTAGCCTGCACCCATGAATCCAGAACCGATCGTGCAATTTTGGTCTGCCGCCGGGCCGAGCGCGTGGTTCAAGAAGGATTCCGGCTTCGACCAGGAATTGCGCACGCGCTTCGAGGCCGCCCACCATTGCGCCGCGCGCGGAGAATATGCGCCATGGGAGCAAAGCGCCGAAGGCGCGCTGGCGCTGATCCTGCTGCTCGATCAAATCCCGCGCAACATCTATCGCGGCTCGGCGCATGCGTTCGCGGCCGATCCGCTGGCGCAAGCGAGCGCCGACCGCGCCGTCAATGCCGGTTTCGACCGCGCCACGGCGATGCCGCTGCGAGTGTTTTTCTATCTGCCGTTTGAGCACGCGGAAAATATCGGTCTGCAGGCGCGCTGCATGGCGCTGACGGAAGCCGCCGGCGACGCGGAATACGCCAGATACGCCCGCCTGCATCGCGATATCATCGCCCGCTTCGGCCGCTTTCCCCACCGCAACACGGCGCTGGCGCGGCTCAGTACGGCGGAGGAGCAGGCGTTTCTCGATGCTGGCGGCTTTGCTGGTTAAAGCAACGGACTTTAAATTCGCCTCAGTTTGATGGCGATCGCGGAGCGAATTTAAAGTCCCAAAGTTGCTTTAGAAACTTTTGAATCTAAAGCGTCTTCTTGGCTTTAAATGCGACAACCAGATCGATCCAAGCACTGAGTCGCATTTAAGGCCAGACGCTTTAGTCCGATAATTGGCGGGTGGGGGCGACGCGCCAGATGATGTCGCCAACATCATCGGCGACCAGCAGCGCGCCGGTTGCGTCCGCCGCCACGCCGACCGGCCGGCCCTGGGCTTGGTCGCGGTCATTCAGGAAGCCGGTGAGGAAATCCTGCGGCGGGCCCGCCGGCGCGCCGTTCGCGAACGGCACGAAGATCACCTTGTAGCCCGCCGGTTCGCGCCGGTTCCAGGAGCCGTGCTGACCGATGAAGGCGCCGCCGCTATAGCGTGCGCCGAGCGCTTCGCCGCGATAGAAATGCAGGCCCAGCGAAGCGGTGTGCGCGCCAAGCGCGTAATCGGGCGCGAGCGCGGTGGCCACCAAGTCGGGTCGTTGCGGGCGCACGCGGGCATCGACGTTTTGTCCAAAATAGGAATACGGCCAGCCATAGAATCCGCCCTCGCGGACGCTGGTCATGTAATCGGGCACCAGATTGTCACCCAGCAGATCGCGTTCGTTGACCGCGACCCAGAGCGCGCCGGTGGTCGCCCAGTCCATGCCAACGGGATTGCGCAAGCCGGAGGCGAATACCTGTGCGCCCGAGCCGTCGGGATTGAACTCCCAGATCGCGGCGCGCCCCTCCTCGGCCTCGATGCCCTCTTCGGCGATATTGCTGGACGAGCCGACCGCGACATAGAGTTTGCTTCCGTTGGAATTGGCGATCAGGTTGCGGGTCCAGTGGCCGTTATCGCCGGCGCGGTACGGCAAGCTCAGCACCAGCTCGGCTTCACTGGCGAGCTGCGTCGCGCCGGCGCTGTAGCGGAAGCGCACCACCGCGTCGGTGTTAGCGACGTAGAAATATTCGCCTACCAGCGCCATGCCGAACGGTTGGTTCAAATTTTCCGCAAACACGTGGCGCGCTTCGACCACGCCGTCACGGTCGCTGTCGCGTAGCAGCACGATGCGATTAGCGCCCTCGGCAAAGGCGCCGGCGCCGCGCTGCACGTTGTTGGCGACCCAGCCGGCGACGCCGGCGCCGCGCGAGGGCTGCGTCGCGCTCTCGGCCACCAGCACATCGCCATTGGGCATGAGGTAAAGCCAGCGCGGGTGCCCGAGGCCATCGGCATAGCGCGTCACCGCCAGCCCCGCGGCGGCGACCGGCGCTGCCGCTTCGGCCCAACCCACCGCGCGTGCGGTGTTGATGGTGGGCAGCACCCCTGCCTCCGGCGCAGGCAAATTGGGATTGGGCCCATAGCCGGAATCGGGCGCGGACTTGCCGCCACAGGCGGCCACTAACAACACAAGCGCGAACGCGAGCTTTCGCATTATCGACCCCTCAGGATTTGTCTTCCGCCTCACCCAGCGGCGTACGCCATAAGCCAACAACAGCCAGGCGGCGATGGCGATCACGCCGCCGAGGGCGGCGGAACCGAGATCGCCTTCCAAGGCGTCCATGATGCCGTCGCCAGCGAAGGCGATGATGGCGGTCTTGGGCAAGACGCCGAGCGTCAGCCCCAAAATATAGGCCCAGAAATTCACCCGCGCGGCGCCGAAAGCGGTGTTGACGACGATGAACGGCGCGGTTGGCAGATTGCGTACGATCAGGCTGGCGAGAAAACCGTTCTTCCCCATGAAGCGGGGTGAAGCGCCCGCCGGTGGCGCCGCTGAGGCGCTTGCGCGTGTGCACGCCGACCAGGCGTCCGGTGAAATAGGTGACCACGCCCGAAACAATGGTCGCCGCCCAGGAATACCAAAAACCAACTTCCGGCCCGAACGCCACCACGCAAGCGGTGATCAGGATAAACTGAGGCGCGCCAAGATAGGCGGTGAGCGTGAACACCAGGATCGTGGCCGGCAAGCCGAGATCGGTGCGCCGCGCCTCCCCCAGGGTGCTGTCGATAAAGGCGGCGATTTCAACGCCGTAATAGAGCCGCCCGATCACCAGCATGATCGCCGCCACCACTAGCATGGCGACCGAAACCCCAAGCGCGGTCCAGGCGCGCGCGTCCATGTTGTTCACAAAGTCGGCAAGCTGGGCCGAGACGCCCTTGGGTTTCGGCGGCGGATCGTCGGCGGGGCTCATTGCCGTCCCGCCTTGGCCTTCCCCGCCGTCGCGGTCAAGCCGCCCGCTACAGGCTGGCGCTAGCGCCCGCCAGTCGGGTCGTCGCCGCCTGCGGCTTGGCCTTGGCATTCTTGGGTTGGGGAATTTCCATGTCGTTCATGCGCGGCTTCAGGCCCCGGATCAGGTCCTCCTCGACCCGGCGGCGGTCGATCTCGTCGTGGATCGGCCCGTGCACGTAGCGTTCGGTGGCGCCGTAATACCAGAACGCGCGCGGCCACTTCTCGTGGCCCATCAGCCGCCCGCGCAGATCGTGGGCCTTGCCGACATAAAGCGTCTCCAGGAAGAACACCCATCGCCGGCGCACGAAAATGTAGATGCCGCCCACGCCCTCCACGGGCAGGTCCTTCTTGGTCAGGACACAGCGGAAACGGTAGGATTGGCCGCTTTCGCCGCGCCAGGAACGACCTCCGAACAAGAACATCGCCATCTCCGCAAAATATGTCGCGCAAGGCTCGGACGGGAATCGTTAACGCAAGCCTAACTTGATGTTGCGCGCGTTCGCGCGGTGGCGCAATTTCGCGGCCATGAGCCTGCACAACCTTTCGCTTACGCAACGCAATGCCGATCCGGCGGGCTTTGCCCGCGCCATGGGCGAGAGCTATGCCCGCTACGGCTTCGCCATCGTCTCCGACCACGGGCTCGACCCGGCGCTGATCGCGCGCGCGCTCAAGGCGACGAAGGCTTTGTTCGCGCTGCCGGAAGCGGCCAAGCGCCGCTACCAGGCGCCCGGCGGCGGCCAGCGCGGCTATGTGCCGTTCGGCACCGAGGCGGCCAAGGGCGCCGACAAAGTCGACCTCAAGGAATTCTGGCATGTCGGGCGCGAACTGCCCGCCGGGCACCGCTTCAAGGCCGAGATGGCCGACAATGTGTGGCCGGAGGAAATCCCCGGTTTTCGCGACGACCTCTACGCGCTCTATGCCGCGCTCGATAAGCTGGGCGTGGAATTGCTGCGCTCGATCGCGGCGTTCTTGGATTTGCCGAGTGAGTTCTTCGACGCCACCGTGCGCGACGGCAATTCCATCCTGCGCCTGCTGCACTATCCGCCTACCCCGCCCAACCCCGAAGGCGTCCGCGCCGAAGCGCACGAGGACATCAACACCATAACGCTGCTGCTCGGCGCGGAGGAAGCCGGCTTGCAATTGCTGACCCGCGAGGGCGCGTGGATCGAGGTCAACCCGCCGGCGGGCGCGCTGGTGGTCAACATCGGCGACATGCTGCAGCGGCTGACCAACCACAAGCTGCGCTCGACCACCCACCGCGTCGTCAACCCCGCGCCCGAACGCGCCCACCTGCCGCGCTATTCCATCCCCTTCTTTTTGCATTTCGCCCCGGATTATCTGATCGAGACCCTGCCCAGCTGCATCGCGGCGGACAATCCCAACCGCTATTCCACACCGATCTCCTCGCAAGATTATCTACGCGAGCGCCTACGCGAGATCAGGTTGGCGTGAGGCGCCGGCCCCGGACTTGGCGCTGCGCGCCAATCCGGGAATGGGTGGGCGTATCGCAACACTCCCAAACCGTGCTCGTTCCGGCTCGCCGCGCTACTCGCGCTTGAGCACACGATCGACAAGCAAACTTCCCCACCACGAGCTCAGGAACGAGGCTTTGACTGCTTCCTTTTCGTAATCCTCCTCGACCCATTGCAGGAATGGTTTGCCGGCGCCGGCTTCGAGGTAGGTTTCGAAGAAGTGGTCGATCATGCCGGTCTTGCCTTGGCGCACGTGCAGGTATTTCAGCCGCAATTGCTCGAGCGCTTCACCGATCGGCGCGCTCATTTTCAGATGCTTGTACAACACCGCCATGGCCCCGGCGCGGTCGGCCCCGGATTTGCAATGCATCAGCGCCGGATACTCGATGCTCTCGAACAGCTCCTTGGCCCGGCGCACTTGCTCGCGGCTCGGCGGTTCGCGCGACTGCATGCGCGCATCGATCATGGTGAGCCCGTGTTCGGCGCAGGCTTCGCGCTCGAGCGCGTAATAGCCGGTATCGGCGCTGCCGCGCAGGTTGAGGATGGTCTTGATCCCCATGCTCGCATAGCGCGCAATCGCCTGTGGAGAAGGCTGGTTAGCGCGCGCCATCACCCCCTCTTCGATCCAGTAGAAATTCGAAAACGCCGCCCGCAGGAAGCCGTGATCGGTCCAGATCAGGTCGCGTTCCGCCCGCCGCCGCCCGGCGGGGGTGGACAGGTTGAAACGCTGGGCCGGCTCGGCCTGTGGCTGGTCGGCCTGTGACATGGGATCTCATCGGGTGCTGGCGGAAAGCGGGCGCGGCCTTCTATAAGGGGCCCGCGCGCGCACGGGAAGCGCGGCGACCAGAGGTTTCCCAAGCCGACATGAAATCGCTTTTCGCCAACCCAATCGTCCAGTTCGTACTGGGGCGCTCCATCGGCCTTTACATGCTGCTGGTGGGGGTGACCACACGCTGGCGGCGGGTGAATCGGGCCGCGGCCGAGCCGTTCTGGCGTGGCGACGGGCGGGTGCTGCTCTGCACCTGGCACGGTCGCTTCATCCAGTTTCACAAATTATGGGCGTTCGGACCGGGGACCACGCCGGCCAAAATGCTGGTTTCGCGCTCGATCGAGGGTGACGTGGTCGCCCATGCCGCGCGTACAGTGGGGGCCAAATTGATCCGCGGCTCCGCCGCCAAGGGCAAGCAGGACAAGGGCGGCTTCGAGGCTGGCAGAGAATCGGTGCGCCAGATCGAGGGCGGCGGCGCCATTGCCCTTACCCCCGATGGCCCGCGCGGGCCGCGCATGCGCGCGCGCCTGGGACCGATCCAGCTGGCCAAGCTGGCGCAAGCGCCGCTGCTGCCGGGCGCCTGGTCGACGCGCTGGCGCATCGTCTTTGACAGCTGGGACCGCACCATCCTGCCGCTGCCGTTCGGGAGCGGCGTGCTGGTGTGGGGCGACCCGATCGCCCCACCCGCGCCCGACGCGGATTCCGAAGCAATGGAAGCGTGCCGGGCCAAGCTCGAAACCGAACTCAACCGACTCAGCGCCGAAGCTGACCGGTTGGCGCGGGTGCCGGTCATCGAACCGGCGCCGCTGCGCCAGCCGCGCCTGCAACCGGAAGCCGCCGCGACGTGAGCTTCTCGCCGGCTCTCTTTTGCTACCGCGCCGCTACCGCCGCGCTCGGGCCGTTTGCCGGCCTCTGGCTCGGCGCGCGCGCGCGCGATGGCAAGGAGGACAAGCTGCGCCTCGAAGAACGCTTCGGCCGCTATGGGCAAAAGCGCCCCGTCGGCCCCTTGATCTGGCTGCATGCGGCCAGCGTCGGCGAAAGCGGGGTGGCGCTGCAGCTGGTCGAGGCGCTGGCGGCGCGCGATCCGGGGTTCAATTTCCTGCTCACCACCGGCACCCGTACCTCGGCCGATCTGGTGGCGCGGCGCACCGGCGCCAATCTGTTACACGTCTACGCCCCGCTCGACCGGCGCGACGCGGTGCGCCGTTTCCTCGCCCATTGGCGCCCCGAGCTTGGCGTGTTCGTGGAAAGCGAGTTGTGGCCGCATCTGATCCTGGAATCGCAAGCGGCCGGGGTGAAGCTGGCGCTGGTGAACGCGCGCATGAGTCCGCGCACGCTGGCGCGCTGGCGCAATTGGCCAATCGCCGGGGCGCGGCTGCTGCGCGCGTTCGCGTTCGCCGCCGCCGCCGACGCGCGCACTGCGGAAACGCTGGCGGCGCTGCGCGGCGAGCCAGCGCGCCTGCTGGGCAATCTCAAGCTCGCCGCCCCGCCTCCCAGGGTAGATCTGCCATTGCGGGCCAAGCTCGCCGCTGAAATCGGCGCGCGCCCGCTATGGCTTGCGGCCTCCACCCATGCCGGCGAAGACGAAATCGCGCTCGCCGCCCACCAAAAGCTGCGCTCGGAATTCCCAGACGCGCTGCTGATCATCGCCCCGCGCCATCCTGAACGCGGCGGCGCGGTGGCGGCGCTGGCCGCGGGCGCGCCGCGGCGCTCGCTGCGACAGGAGATCGGCGCGGCGGCGGTGTTTGTCGCCGACACCATGGGCGAGTTGGGCACGCTCTACGATCTCGCGTCGGCGGCGCTTGTGGCCGGCTCGCTTTTGCCGCAGCTCAAGGGGCACAATCCGGTGGAGCCGGCCAAGCTCGGCGCGGCGATCCTGACCGGGCCTTACGTGGAGAGCTTCGAGCCGGTGTTCACCGCACTGCTGCGCGAGGGCGGCGCGAGCCTGGTGCGCGATGCGGCGCAAATCGCCGCCGCATTGGCGCGGCTGTGGCGCGAGGAACCCGCGCGGCAAAAGCAAATCCGCGCCGCCAGCGCGGTGGTGGCGGCCGGCGCGGGAGCGCTCGACCAGACCGTGGCGCAATTGCTGGCGCTGGCGCTGGCGCCGGCGCGAACCGGGAGCGTGCATGCGTCCGCCTGAATTCTGGAACGCCGAGGTAGGCGGGCGCGACGCGGCGCCGATGCTGCGCACGTTGTTGCGTCCTATCGCCTGGGCCTATGCCTGGGCGGGCGCGCAACGCCAGCGCACCACCATCGCCCGGCACGCGCCGATCCCGGTGCTGTGCGTGGGCAATCTCACGCTCGGCGGCGCCGGCAAGACGCCGGTGACGCGCGCCATTCGCGCAAAACTTGGGCCCTATGCACACACGCTTTCGCGCGGCTATGGCGGGCGCCTGCCCGGCCCGTTGCGCGTGACCCCCGACATGGTCGCCGCCGAGGTCGGCGACGAGCCGCTGCTGCACGCCAGTGACGGCCCCGCCTGGATCGCCTGCGACCGCCTCGCCGGTGCGCTCGCGGCCGCGCAAGCGGGGGCGCATGCGATCGTCATGGACGACGGCTTTCAGAACCCGGCGCTGGCGAAGACGCTGTCGCTGATCGTGATCGATGCCGATTTCGGCATCGGCAACGGAGAGGTGTTCCCCGCCGGGCCGCTGCGCGAGCGTTTGCAAGACGGGTTGACGCGCGCGGATGCGGTGGTGATGTTGTACAATTCTCCCCCGCCCCATCCCTACCCTCCTCCCCCCGAGGGGGGAGGCATTCCAGGCTGGCTCACCGATTTCGAAAAGCCCATCCTGCGCGCACGCCTGGACCCAATTGGCGAACCTCCGCCCGGCAAGCTGCTCGCCTTCGCCGGCCTCGCGCGCCCGGAGAAATTCTTCGACACGCTTGTCAGCTGCGGCGCCGAAATCGCCGACTGCGCGCACTACCCCGACCACCACCCCTACAGCGAAGGCGACCTCGCTTTCCTGACGCGCATGGCCGATGAGCAAGGCGCTAAGCTCATCACCACCGAAAAAGACGCCGCGCGCCTGACGCCGGAATGGCGCGCGCGCGTGGCGGTGCTGCCGGTGAGCGCGCAATTCGAAGACGAGGCCGCGCTTTCGCTTCTGCTCGCGCCCATCCGCGCCGCCATGTCCGCGCACAATCTATGACTAAACCGAAGCCGCTCAGCCTGATGTTCCAGCTCGAGGCGCTGGCCTGGAACGCCTATGTCGGCGGGCTTGGCGCGTTGGGGCTGGAGCGCGCCTCGCGCTGGGGCGCGGGGCTGGTGCCGATGGTGGGTCGTTTTACCAGCGCCCACAAGACCGCGCTGCGCAACATCAAGCTGGCATTTCCCACGGAGAGCGATGCCTGGCATCGCGACTTGCGCGCGCAGATGTGGCGCGAGATCGGGCGCATGTCGGGCGAGTTCCCGCACATGGGAAAGTTCCTCGACAGATTTCGCGGCGGCGAAGTGGTGTTCGAGGGCAGCGAGCGCGTCGAAGCCACGCTCGGCAAGGGCGCGGTGTTCATCGGCGGCCATTTCAGCAATTGGGAGATCACTTCGCTTTGCCTGGCGCAGACCGACAAGACTTGCCACTTCACCTACCGCCCCGCCAACAATCCGATCATCGACAAATATATCGTCGAGACCCGCGCAGCCTTCGGCTTGGCGCTGCAGGCGGCCAAGGGCAAGGAGGGCGGCATGGGGCTGCTGCGTTCGCTCAAACGCGGCCGCAGCGTCGCGCTGATGAACGACCAGAAGTACAACAAAGGGCTCTCGGTTCCGTTCTTCGGCCACGACTGCATGACCGCTGATGGCCCGACGCGGCTGGCGCTCAAGTTCAAGGTTCCGCTGATCCCGATCACCGGGCGGCGGCTCGAGGGCGCACGCTTCCTCGCTAAGGCCTACGAACCGATCGCGCTCGATTACGGCAAGCCCGAGGACGAGCAGAGCGTGCTTGACGGGGTCAAGCGCATCAACGAATTCATGGAAGCGCGCGTGCGCGAAGCGCCGGCGCAATGGTTCTGGGCGCATCGGCGTTGGCCGAAGAGCGCGTGGGCGAAGGCGGGCGTGGCGTGAGGGAGGCGAGCATGCGTGCGGCGATTTTTGGTGCGGCGGCCCTGCTCTCGGCCTGCGTTTCGGTCAGCGTGGAGGAAAGCGCGCCGCGCCTCGATGGCGCGCTCGCGGCGGTGCAGCAGGCGCGCGTGCGCGCCTGCCCGGCCGAGCGCGTGCAAGTGGGGGCGCGCAGCGAAGGCTTTGGGCCAACCAGCGGCGTCGCCAGCGAAGACATCGCCATCACCCCGCTGGCCAGCGATCCCACGCGCGCGCTGCGTTTGCGGCGCATTGTGGTGCAACCGGGCGGGGTGATCGCCTGGCACGATCACACCGCGATCCAAGGCATGGCGCTGATCGTCGCCGGCGAATTGGTGGAGCTGCGCAATTCCTGCTTAGATCCGATCCTCTACCGCGCCGGCGATGTCGCCATCGAAGACGCCGCCACCGCGCATTCGTGGCGCAATGAAAGCGACGCGGAAGCGGTAGTGCTGGTGAGCCATTTTGTGACGCGGTGACATTTTAGCGTCCCTGCTCCCCCAGCGGGATTGTAGCGAAATTCGGGACACTAGGAGCCTCCACCGGGATTAGCGTTCCAACTCCGTCCGCGCCGCCGCCAGCGCCTCCAGCGCCACGCTGGGATCCAGCTGCCTTCCGCGCCAGCGCATGCGCCAGCACAGGTGCGGGCCGGTGGCGCGGCCTCGGGCGCCGACGGCGCCGATGATTTGTCCCTGCGTGACCTGATCGCCGACGCGCACATCAAGCCGGCTCATATGCAGATACATGGTGATCAGCCCCTGGCCGTGATCGATGAACACCAGCCCGCCCTCGAAATGCATGTCTGGGTTCGCGAGCGTGATCACCCCCGAGGCCGGCGCGCGCACCGGCGTGCCTTCGGGCGCGGCGATGTCATAACCAAAGTGCGGATCGCGCGGCTCGCCGTTCAGCACCCGCTGATTGCCCCAGCGGCCGGTCACCGTGCCGTTCACCGGTTGGACAAAGCCGTCGAGCCAGCCTTCGAGGTCGGCGACGCTGGCGAACGCTCGCTGCTTCTGCGCAAACTCGCGCGCAATGCGCGCTTGCGTTTCCGGGTCCTGAGGTGGGTTCACTGTCGCCGGCGGCAAGCCATCGTCGCGCTGAATGTCGAACTCGCGCGGCGCGATGGCGAAGCTCAGCGCCACTTGGCCGCCACTGGCGCGCGCGCTCACCAGCGCTTGGCCCGCGTGATCGCGGGTAAAGCCGATCACTGCCCAGCCCTGCGCATCCGCCTGCCCGCTCTCGACGCCGTCAATGTTGATCGCCGCGCCCGGCAGCGTGCGGCAGAGCGCGACGCCGCCTTGGGTGAACGCGCCGGCGCAGCGCAGCGTCAGTTCGGTGGGCGCTCCAGCGGGCGCACCGGCCTCGACCTGAACGACGCTCGCCGGAGCGGGCGCCTCGGCGGGGGCCTCGCCGGCTACACACGCGGCCAGCAGCAGCAACAGCGCCAGCGCTCTCATGGCTTAACTTTGCGCAAGCTGTTGAGCCGCGCCGCCGCTTCCTTGGGGCCGCGATATGGCTCCTGCAGATCGACGCTCCAATAGCGCAGTTCATCCAGCACGATACGATCGCCGGTGACCGCGCAGCGCACGAACAAGCCCTGGCGCAGGATGGTGACCTCGTTGTCGCCGTAATGCAGCTTAGCCTCGGGGCCGCCGGGGTCGTGTTTGTTCATGGCTTCGTTTCTACGCCGCGGCGGACGGCAGCGCCAGGGGCGACAATCGGCAGTCGGCTGTGATTGGGATTGTCGTCGTTCAACCACGCAACAAAAATCGACTGCCGACTACCGCGCTTAAAACAAACTCCCCTGCCCGCCGCCGGGCTTCGGCTTGGACCGCGGCTTGGATTCGCTCGGCGGATCGATCACGGCCTTGTGCTTGTCGTCGGCGAAGGTGAGTTCGATTTCATCGCCCGCGGAAAGCTCCTTTGCGGCGCGCACCAGCGTGCCGTCGGCGCGGTGCACCAGGGCGAAGCCGCGCGCCAGCACGCTCTTGTGCGACAGGCTTTCCAGCATGCGCGCGGCGGCCTCCACATGCTTTTTATGTGCTTCCAAAGTGCGCTTCATCGCCGGGAGCAACCGCGCCGCCGCGCGCGCCAGCGTTTCGCGGCGCCGGGCGAGGTCGTGGGCGAGCGCTTGCGGCCTGAGTCGCGCGGCGATGCGGTCGAGCTTGGATTGCGCGGCGCGGGTGTTGGCCACCAGAGCGGCGTTGAGCCGCTCGGCGGCGCGGTCGAAGCGCTGCTGTGGAATTTGGAACAATGTCTCCAGCCGCGGCAGCCGCGCGCTGGCGGCGCGCACCTCGGTGCGGCGCTTTTCCAGCCCGCGCACCAGCCCGCCCTTCAAGCGCGCTTCCAGCGTGGCGACGCGCTCGATCAATTCCGCCCGCACCGGCACGGCTTTTTCCGCCGCGCCGGTTGGCGTCGGCGCGCGCAGGTCGGATGCGAAATCGATCAGCGTGGTGTCGGTCTCGTGGCCGACGGCGCTGATCAGCGGGATGGCGCTCTCGGCGGCGGCGCGCACCACGATCTCTTCGTTGAACGCCCACAAATCCTCGATCAAGCCGCCGCCGCGCGCGACAATCAGCACATCCGGACGCAGCGTGCCCGTGAGCGCGTTGAAGCCGGCAATCGCGCGCGCGATCTGCCCGGCCGCTTCCGGCCCCTGCACCAGCACAGGCCACAGCAGCACGCGGCGTGGAAACCGCTCGCCCAGGCGGTGGAGGATGTCGCGGATCACCGCGCCGGTGGGCGAGGTGACGACACCGATGATGCGCGGCAGATACGGGATTGGTTTCTTCCGCGCCGCCGCGAACAGGCCCTCCGCGCTGAGTTTCGCCTTCAGCTTCTCCAGCTGCGCCAGCAGCGCGCCGACGCCCGCCGGGGCCATGCGCTCGGCGATCAGCTGATATTGCGAGCGGCCGGGATAGGTCGAGAGCCTTCCCTCGACCACCACCTCCAGGCCCTCCTCCGGCTTAAAACTCAGCGCCGCCACGTTGGCCTTCCACATCAGTGTGGAAATCGAGGCGTTCTCGTCCTTCAGATCGACATAGAGGTGGCCGGACTTGGCGATCAGCACCCGGCCCAATTCGCCGCGCACGCGCACGCGGTCGAAATCGCGCTCGACCGTGCGCTTGACCGATTGCGCCAGCTCGGAAACCGTGAGTTCCGGCAGGTTGGAATTGGCGGGGGCGACCTGCGCCGTCTCTGACATGGCGCCCTTATAGGCCGACTCGCGCGCGCGGGGCGAACCCTTGTGGAGGGGAACAAGCGCTCGCCCAGGGCTGGAAGGGGCGCGACTTGGGGGGCCGCCGCTGCACAATGGCCCGGTACTGAGCGGATTGCGCCCCCGCCGGTCGGGGTTTGCCCAGGCGCGCCGATCGCCCAGGAGCTGAACGGCCAGCAGGCGCAAACCGACCTGCGCGTCACGGCGGGACTGACGCTGCACTTGTAGGCGCTGGCGAGAACTCGCGCCTACGCAAACACCACGGTCTTGTTCCCGGTGATCACCACCCGGCGCTCCAGATGCCAGCGCACGGCGCGGGCGAGCACTTGGCATTCGACGTCGCGGCCGATCTCAATCAGGTCGCGCGGGGTGTGGTGGTGGGCGATGCGTTCGACCGCTTGTTCGATAATCGGGCCTTCGTCGAGATCGGGGGTCACGTAGTGGGCGGTGGCGCCGATGATCTTCACTCCGCGCGCATGCGCTTGGCTGTAGGGGCCGGCGCCCTTGAAACTAGGCAGGAACGAGTGGTGGATGTTGATGCAGCGCCCGGCCAGAGCCGTGCAGGTTTGCGGCGACAATATCTGCATGTAGCGCGCCAGCACCAGCAATTCCGCGCCGGTCTCGCTCAGCACCTCCAGCAGCTGCGCTTCCGCTTCGGCCTTGGCGCTCGGCAGCAGATGATAGGGGGCGCCGCGCCAGGCGCAGGCGCGCTCCATGTCGGGATGGTTCGACACCACCGCGGCGATGTCGCAATTGATCCAGCCGGTTTCCTGGCGATGCAGCAGGTCGTTGAGGCAATGGCCGAGCTTCGACACAGCGATGACAATGCGCGGGCGCGCGGCGCTGTCATGGATGGCCCAGTCCATGCCGAAGCGGCGCGCGATCGGCGCGAACCCCGCTTCCAGTTCCGCCAGGCTCGCCGCGCCTGGGCTCGGCTTGGAGAAAGCCGTGCGCATGAAGAAGTGCGGCTGATCGTGGAACTGGTCGCTCTCCTCGATCGACAATCCGCGATCCGCCAAGAACGTCGCCGCCGCCGCGACGATGCCGATCGCGTCAGGGCAGTGCAGCGTGAGAAGGTAGCGGCCGTGGGGCATAGGGGGTGGCAATGGGCAATCGGCAATCGGGCTTTCTATTGCCTATTGCCTGTTGCCTAATCCCTAGCTGGCGTAATATTCGACCACCAAATTCGGCTCCATCTGCACCGCGTAGGGCACATCCGAGAGCGTCGGCACGCGGGCAAAGCGCGCCGCCATCGCCTTGGGATCGACCTCGATATAGTCAGGCGTATCGCGCTCGCCGCTTTGCAGCGCTTCCAGCACGATAGCCATCGACTTGGCCTTGTCGCGCACTTCGATCAAATCGCCGGCCTTGACCAGGTAGGATGCAATGTTCACCCGCTTGCCGTTCACCTTGACGTGGCCGTGGTTCACGAACTGGCGCGAGGAAAACACCGTCGGGGCAAACTTGGCGCGGTACACCACCGCGTCGAGCCGGCTCTCGAGCAGACCGATCAGATTTTCCGCGGTGTTGCCCTTGCGGCGCGCGGCCTCTTCGTAGGTCTTGCGGAACTGCTTTTCGGTGATGTTGCCGTAATAGAATTTGAGCTTCTGCTTGGCCACCAGCTGCAGGCCGAAATCCGACGTCTTGCCCTTGCGGCGCTGGCCGTGCTGGCCGGGCCCGTATTGGCGCTTGTTGACCGGAGACTTTGGCCGGCCCCAAAGGTTCTGGCCGAAACGGCGGTCGGATTTGTATTTGGCTTGGATACGCTTGGTCATGGGCTAGCGGCCCCTTCTTCATCTGACGGGGCCCGGCGGTCTTACAAACAAGACCACGACTACCCTGGCGGTTCGCCCGTCACCCAGTATGCGCGGCAAACCCCAGGGGCACCGTGAGAAGCTGGGGCTTTTGGGCGAGGCGCGGGGGGAAGTCAACCGAAAGCCCGGCAATT
>JANNQT010000054.1:0-14813 GCA_031400895.1 Alphaproteobacteria bacterium
CCCTGGCCCGCGCGGCAACGGGCGCCGCGTGTATGGGGCGCTCTATTACCCCGGGTATTTCGCTCGCGCGGGCTTCGTCTAACGCGCCTGCGGCCTGTTCGGGGGGTAGTTCGACGAGCTGGGCCTTGTAGATGTCGATCGGCGTGCTTGGGGTCTGGGCCTGCGCGCGGGTGCGCAGAAACGGCAGCGCCACCAACACGCCGGTGCAAGCGGCGAGCACGACAAGGGCAAACCACAGCATCAGCCGTTTTCCTTCTCAGGGGGTTGCCCTAGCCGCTGTGCCAGCGCCGCTTGTTCCTGCTGGCTCAGCGGCGCGGACGCCGGCGCGGCGCGGCGGCGCATCTGCGTCAGCAGCCCCACCAGCGCCAGCGCCAGCACTACAAACGGAGCAAACCACAACAGCCAGGTGTTGGCTTGAAACGGTGGCTTCAACAGCACGAAATTGCCGTAACGATCGACGATGTAGCCGACCACTTGCTCATTGCTGTCACCCGCCAGCAAGCGTTCGCGCACCAAGAGGCGCATGTCGTGCGCCAGCGCCGCGTCGGAATCGTCGATGGACTGGTTCTGGCACACCACGCAGCGCAATTGTCCGCTAATGTCCTGCGCGCGCGCCTCCAGCGCCGGATCTGCGAGCATTTCGCTGGGCTCGACCGCGAGCGCGGGCGTTGGCGTTGCCCCCATCAGTACAAATGCCGCGAGCGCTGCCTTGAACATGTTCATGGTTCGCTCTCGAGCCGATTGAGGATGGGCGCGATAATCTGGTTCCAGACTTCCGGCGTGATCGGGCCGACCTGTTTGTAGCGGATGCGCCCGGCGCGATCGACGATGAAGGTTTCCGGCGCGCCGGTGACGCCAAGGTCGAGCGCAAAGCGACCGTTCTCGTCGCTGCCGATGCGGATGTAGGGGTCGCCGGCCTCGGCCAGATAGCCGCGGCCATCGGCGGGGCTCTCCTTCCAGTTAATGCCGTAGATCGCTACGCCCTCCTGCGCCGCCAGCGCCATCAGGATCGGGTGCTCAATGCGGCACGGAACGCACCAGCTGGCGAAAACATTGACCAGCGCCACCTTGCCTTCGAGGTCTGCGCGCGTGAAGCCGGGATCGTTTTCGCGCACCGGCGCGAGTTCAAACGCCGGCATCGGTTGATCGATCAGCGCCGAAGGCAACACCGCAGGGTCGCGCCCGAGCCCAAGCCACGACACATAGGCGATGGCAGCGAAGATCGCGAGCGGCAGGAACCAGATGAGGCGTTGCATGAGCGGCGCCTAACTGGTGGCCGGCGCCGGAACAGCGCCCGGTTTGGGCTCGCTCGCCGTGGCGGTGCGCAAGCGCCCGTCCGACCAGGCGAACACGCCACCGAGCGCCATGATCGTCGCGCCCAGCCAAATCCAGATCGCCAGCGGATGGCGATAGAGCCGCACGCTCCAGCGCCCATCGGGGCCGCGCTCGCCGACGGCGGCGTAATCGTTGGCGATCAGCGTGCTGCTTACGGCAGCCTCGGTGGTTTGCATCTGTCGTTCGGGATAAAAGCGCCGCTCCGGATTGAGCACGAAGCGGTCCTGGCCGTCGCGCGAATAGGCGAGCGCGGTGCGTTCGAGTTGGTAGTTCGGGCCCCGGCCGACCTCGACCGAAAGCATCCGTACTTCATAGCCAGAAAATTGCGCCACGCCGCCGGGCTCGAGTCCGACCGTGAGCTCCTGTTTCCAGACATTGGCCGCCACCAGTCCCGCCAGCATCAGGCCGACGCCGAGATGGGCGATGGAGACCCCGTAGGTGGCGCGCGGCAGCGCCGACGCCAGCCGCAACGTTTCCGCCAGCGGCGCCTTGCCGGCGCGGACGCGTTTCAGCACGATCATTGCGGCGCTGGCGATGACCCAGCCAGAAAGCGCCATGCCGAGCGCGGCAAGTGGGTTGTTCGCGCCGGTCAGCAGCAGCGCCAGCAGCCCGGACAAAACCGCCGCGATCCCAGGCCAACCCATGCGATTAAGGGCGCTCGACAGAGTGTCGCCGCGCCAACGCAAATTCGGGCCGATCGCCATCGCCGCCAGCACCGGCAAGACGATCGGTGTAAAGGTGAGCGCGAAGAACGGCGCGCCGACGGAAATCTTGTCGCCGCCGATGAGATCGATCAGCAGCGGATAGAAAGTGCCGATGAACACCGTCGCCGTCGCCGTGACCAAGAATGCGTTGTTGAGCACCAGCCCGCCCTCGCGGCTGACCATGGCGAACGGCACCCCCGATGGCAGGCTCGATGCCCGCAACGCGTAGAGCAGCAGCCCGCCGCCAGTCGCCAAGCCCAACAGCGCCAGAATGAACACGCCGCGCGTGGGGTCGACAGCGAAGGCGTGCACGCTGGTCAACACGCCCGAGCGCACCACGAAGGTGCCGATCAGGCTCAGCGAGAAAGTCAGGATCGCCAACAGCAGCGTCCAGCGTACGAACGATTGGCGCCGCTCCATCACCAGCGCGGAATGCAACAAAGCGGTGCCGAGAAGCCACGGCATCAGGCTTGCGTTCTCGACAGGGTCCCAGAACCACCAGCCGCCCCAGCCCAATTCGTAATAGGCCCACAGCGAGCCGAGGGCGATGCCGATGGTGAGAAACACCCAGGCCGCCAAGATCCATGGCCGTGCATAGCGCGCCCAGGCGGCGTCAGCGCGTCCCTGGAGAAGCGCGGCGACGGCGAAGGAAAACGTGGTCGAGAAGCCGACATAGCCGAGATAAAGCAGCGGCGGGTGGCTGGCGAGCCCGGCGTCCTGCAGCAACGGGTTGAGCCCCAGGCCCTCGAACGGCGCCGGGTTAAGCCGCGCGAACGGGTTCGAAGTGAAAATCAAGAAGGCGAGGAAACCAGCGCCGACCAGGCCCTGCACCGCCAGCACGCGTGCGCGCAGCTCGATCGGAATGGCGCGCCCCATCAAGCTGACCGTGGTCCCGAACAGGGCGAGGATCAAAGTCCACATCAGCATGGAGCCTTCGTGATTGCCCCAGGTACCCGACAATTTGTAGATCATCGGCTTGGCGGTGTGCGAATTGGTGGCCACCAGCTCGACCGAGAAGTCCGACACCGCGAAGCAATACATCAGGCAGGCGAACGCAAATATCAGCAACGCGCCCTGCGCTACCGCCGCGCTATCGCCAAACGCCATGGCGCGGGCGTCGCCGCGCGACGCGCCAACCAGCGGCAGAATCGATTGCGCGATCGAGACCATCAGCGCCAGCAGCAAAGCGAAGCGTCCCAGTTCGGCGATCATTGCGCCATCTCCACCTCTGCGGACCATGCCGACATGCCATCTTGGGGAGTGTGCATTCTTGAGCCTGGATTTTTGAACGGGCAGTGGGCGGCGCCTGGCGCGCCAAGGGTGAATGGTGCCTGGGGCCGGAATCGAACCAGCGACACGCGGATTTTCAATCCGCTGCTCTACCGACTGAGCTACCCAGGCAAACCTATAAAATCAACCGCTTGGGCGTTTGAGCGACCGAACGTTCGAGCCGGTTTACAGCCCGGTTTCCCGGCGTTCGTTCGCTTTCTAGTCCATACGGCGCGGGGCTCTATAGCGGCAGCCGCTGGCCCTGTCCACGCCAGCCCGCGCGGGCGCCGCCGCCGGGTTGGCATGCGCGCCTGGAACTTGATAACAAAGCCGAGCCATAGCCTTGGGAGACGCCAGATGAGCAAAATCCGTGATCAAATAGCCGGAATTCCTAGAGCATCAAACTGGGGACGCCGCGATATGATGCGCGCGCTCGCCGGGGGGGCCGCGGCGCTGGCGCTGCCGGCGTGCGAAACCACCACCAATTCCGAAACCGGGCGCGGCCAATTCATCATCGTCAGCGACGAACAAATGGCGCAGGCGGCGCTGCAGGCGTGGGCGCAAATGCGCCAGCAGACGCCGACTTGGAACAACCGGCCCGCGCAGGACCGGCTTGAACGCGTCGGCCGGCGCATCGCTGCGGGGGCCGGGCGCGCCTCGCAGCCGTGGGAATTCCAATTGTTCGACAGCCCGCAGAAAAACGCGTTTGTACTGCCAGGCAACAAGGTCGGCTTTTTCCGTGGCCTTTATGAGATGTCGGAGCGCGACGATTGGATGGCCACGGTGCTGGGCCACGAAGTCGGCCACGTCAGCGGCCGCCACGCCGCCGAACGCTACAGCCGCGAAATCGCAACGCAAACCGTGCTGCAAGCGGCAGGCACGCAAATCAACAGCCGCATCGCCATGGCCGCGCTTGGCCTCGGCGCGCAGGTCGGCGTCAGCCTGCCGTTCTCGCGCGACCAGGAGGGCGAAGCCGACATCCTCGGCCTCAACTACATGCACGCCGCTGGCTATGACGTGAAGCAGGCGATCCCGTTCTGGGCGGCCATGTCGGCGAGCGGAGGCTCGCGGCCGCCTGAACTATTGTCCACCCACCCCGACCCTGCCAACCGCATCGAGCGCATTCGCGCCCATATCAATTCCCAGGGCTGGGGTCCGGTCTGAGCTTGTCTTGCGTCCAGCCAGGGGCGGGGCTAGGTATCGCGTCCCGGTTAGCCGGAGCGTGCGCCGCCTTAGCTCAGTTGGTAGAGCATCGGCTTGTGGAGCCGGGTGTCGTTGGTTCGAGCCCAACAGGCGGTACCATTTCTCGAGGGAGGTGGCTTGCTAAACGCCCACGCGCGTTATGCGCGCCATACGGCCCTGGCTGGCGGCTATGCGTTTGAATCGCTGGACGGCGCGGACGGCTATTTGTTTGAGGTGCGCGCGGGCGAGCGCCGCGCCCTGTTCTCCGGTGCGGCGGGTTCGCCCTATGCCTTGAACGACGCGCGTGCGGCGGCGCTGGCGCGCGACAAGGCCTTCGCCGCCCTGGCGCTGCAACGCGCCGGCCTGGCCACCGTGCCGGGGCGGATGTTTTTCGTCACCGAGGCGGGAAAGGGATTGCGTTCGCCCGGGCGTGAGTTGGCGGATGCGCTCGCTTTCGCGCGCACGGCGAATTATCCGCTGTTCTGCAAACCAATCTCGGCCTCCAAGGGCGAGTTCGCGGAGATTATCGCCGACCCTGCGGCCTTCGCTGCCTATGCGCGCGCCGTGGCGGCGGCGCATTACGCGATCCTGGTGCAGCCCTACGTCAGTGCGCCGGAATATCGCCTGTTCGTGCTGGAGGGGGCGGTGCTGTGTTGCTACCGCAAGCAGCCGGCGACGCTGGTGGGGGACGGTGTATGCACACTGAGCGCGCTTGCTGGCCGCGCCGGCGTGCGCGCTCGCGACCAGAGCGGCGCGCTGTTGGAGGAGCGCGCGGTGCTGCGCCTGGGCGAGCGCGCAACGCTGGAAGGCGCCGCCAACCGTGCGCGCGGCGGTGGGGCGACGGAGTTGCGCGATGGTGCGCCCGAGGAACTGGTGCAATTGACGCTGGCCGCCGTTGATCTTCTTGGCTTGCGGTTCGCTGGCGTGGACCTGTTCGCCGCCGCCGATGGGCCCATGATCATTGAGGTGAATGCCGCGCCGATGATCGCCACGCTGGAGGAACACGGCCGCTGGGACCTGATCGAGGCGATCTGGCGCGCCAATTTCGCCGCGGCGCTGCGATGAGAATCTGGCGATCGCTGTATCCCAGGTTTGGCAACGGGCCGGGGCTGGAGCGGGTAAACACAGTCGCGGCCAGGCTTGGGATTGACTGCGCCCAGTTCGGCCCGCGCGGCGCGGTGATAGTCGGCTCCAACGGCAAGGGCTCGACTGCGGCGATGTGTGCGGCGCTGCTGCAACAGGTGCGCGCGCCGGTCGGGCTGTTCACCTCGCCGCACCTGCTTCGTCTCAACGAGCGCTTCCGCATCGACGGCGCCGATATCGCCGATGAGGAGTTGGCCCATCACTGGGAGCGGGTGGAGCGCACCATAAGTTCGCTGGGCCTCGAGGAGGGGTTTGGCGGTTTCGAGTTCTTGTTCCTGATCGCCGCCGATTGGTTCGCCGCGCGCGGCTGCGCGCACACGATCTGGGAAGCGGGCATCGGCGGGCGCTTCGACCCGGTGCGGTCGGTCGAGGCGTATCGCGTCGCGCTCACCTCGCTCGATCTCGAACACACCGAATTGCTGGGTTCCACGCTCGAAGCGATCGCTTGCGACAAGGCCGATGCCGCGCCCGAGGGCGGACTGATCTTCGTTGGCCCCATTGACGATGGCGCCCAGACAGCGCTGGCGGCCCATTGCGCCGTGCGCGGTGTCCGCGTCGAGCCGGTTGCGCCGCTGCGTGCGTTCGACCCCCCGCTCGCGGGCGAGCACCAGCGCGGCAACGCAGCGCTTGCTCTCAAGCTGGCGCGAGATTTGGCCCCGCTCACCGACGAGGCGGTGCGGCGTGGGTTTGCCCAGACAAATTGGCCGGGCCGGCTCGAACAGATCGACGCCGATCCCCTCACCATCGTCGATGTCGGCCACACGCCGCGCGCGGTGGCGGCGGCGCTGGCGGGCTTTGAAGCGATGCGCGGTGGACGCGCCGGCGTTTTGGTATGCGGCGCCTCGCACGACAAGCAGGCCGAGGCGCTGGTCGCCGCGCTGGCGCGCGGTTTTGCCGTCGTCGTCTGCGCCTCGGCCCACCACAAGGGCGCGCCCGCCGCCGCCATCGCCGCTATCGCCGCGCGCGCCAATCCCGAGGCCGAGATTATCGTCGCCGATAGCGTTAGCGAAGCGCGCACCATCGCCCAGGCGCGGGCGCGCGCGATCGGCGGGGCGGTGCTGGTGGCCGGAGGGCTGTTCCTGGCAGCGGAGTTCAAGGCGACCGCGGCCGGGCTTGATCCCCAATTGTTGGCGTTTTTCTAGCCCGCGTCTGTTTACAATCAAATGGTTAAGCTGCGTGTGCTGCGCGAAAGCGGTGTCCAAGCTGGGCGGGGACCGGCTAGAAGGGGTCCAGGGAACGCCTCATGTCCAGGACCTTGTTCGAGCACCTGTCGCCAGACACCGGCGCCAAGCGCATCCTGTCGCTCGACGGCGGCGGGGTGAAGGGCGCGCTCACGCTTGGCATGCTGAAACCGCTGGAGGCGGAGCTGCGCCGTCGCGCCGGCGAGCCTGACCTGCGCCTCTGCGATTATTACGACCTGATCGGCGGCGTCTCCACCGGAGCGATCATCGCCACCGGGCTGGCATTGGGACTCAGCGTCGAGGAATTGACCGCGTTCTACCTGCGCCTGGGGCCCGAGGTTTTCGGCCGCAGCAGCGGCGACGGGCTGTTGCTGCGCTCGCGCTACGATTCCAGGAAGCTCCGCCGCGCCTTGCAAGCGGTGATGACCAACAAGACGCTTGGCAGCGAGGATTTGCGCACCGGGCTCGCCATCGTGGCCAAGCGCATCGATACCGGCTCGGCCTGGATCGTCACCAACCACCCGCTTGGCGCCTATTACGATCCGCCCCCGGAGGGCGGAATCTATCCGAACAAACGCTACCGGCTGGTCGATCTGGTGCTGGCGAGCGCGGGCGCGCCGACGTTTTTCGACGAAGTGGTGATCGATGTGAGCTTCGACGAAAAGCGCCGGCCGCTGCAGAAGGGCTATTTCGTCGATGGGGCCATGGCCGCCAGCAACAATCCGGGTCAGCTGTTGTTGATGCTGGCGCTGGCGCCCGCCTACAAGTTTGGCTGGGCCGCGGGCGCGGACAGGCTGATGATGACCTCGTGCGGAACCGGTTCGCGGCGGCCGGTGATCAGCGGGCGCGGCTACCAGGGCTTGCCGCCGGCGTTGCGGGCGGTGCATGCGCTGCGGGCGATGATCTACGACAGCCAGGTGCAGGGCGTCACCATGCTGCAAGCCTTGTCGGCGCCGAAGCGCCCGTGGCGGGTCAATTCCGAACTGGGCGACATGGCCGGAATCTGCATCAGCGGCCAACCATTGTTGGACTACCAGCGCATGGACGTTTGGCTCGACACCAAACCCAGGCCAAAACGCCGCGGCGATCCGCAGCCGCCGATGACGGCGCTTGAACGCATCCTCGGTCGCGAGCTAGACGCGCGGACGCTGGAGGCGCTCGATTTCATGGATAACGGCAAACCGGAAAACCTTGAATTGCTGTTGGAGCTGGGCGAGGGCGTGGGACGAACTTTTATCGATGCCGCCTATCCCGATCCCAAGTTCGATCTTGGCCAATGGCGGGCGGCGTGAGCGGCGCACGTTCGCTGATTGTCGCGGTCAGCGGCCATCGGCTCAACCAATTGCCGGAAGCCGAGCGGCCGCGCATCCAGGCCGAGATCGCGCTTGCGCTTGAAGCCAGCGAACAGGCGACGCGCGCGGCCACCGGCGCACCGGCGCGCTGCGTGTTGCACTCCGCCATCGCCGAGGGGGCCGACCGCTTCGCCGCCGACGCGGCTTTGGCGCGCGGCTGGCGGCTGGTGACGCCGTTGCCGTTCACGGTCGAACGCTATCTGGAGGACTTTCCCGAGCCGGATTCGAAGGAGCATTTCCAGCGGCTGTTGTGGGCTTCGCGGCGGGTGTCGTCAGCGCCGGAGCAACTGATCGAGCAAGTCGGCGGCGGCGGCGCGGCGCCGTACGCGGCGGTCGGGCGCATGCTGATTGAGAAGGCCGACCTCTTGCTCTGCATCTGGAACGGCCTGCCGCCGAAGGGGCCGGGTGGAACCTCCGAGGTCGCGGCGCTGATGCTGGAGAAAGGCGGCCTGGTGCTGTGGATCCCGGCGCAGGGCGGAGCGACCAAGCTGGTCGGCCCCGCGCCATTGCCGCGCGGCGGCGCGTTTCGGCGCAAGCTGCATGAGGCGCTGGCGGCAAGTTTCGCGCGCACGGTGCGGCCGCCGGAAATGCGCGTGGCATGAAGCAGGTCGTCATCGTCGGCGCCGGCGTGGTCGGACTATGGTGCGCGGTGCGCTTGGCGAAGTCCGGCGCGCGCGTGACTTTGGTGGAAGCGGAGAGCGCCGACGTAGAGGTTTGGGGGCCCGGCGCCTCGGCTTCGGCGGCGGGCATGCTTGCCCCACTCGCGCACGCCGCCACGCCCCACGACGCGCTGGGGTTTCAAGCGCTGGATTTGTGGCGCGCGGGCCAGGCCGGCGCGGAATGGGCCGATGGCGTGCGCTTCGGCGGCGGTGTGCTGCTGGCTGACAATGCCGGGGAAGCTGACCGCATCCTCGCCTGCGCGCGCCGACACGGCCGCCGCGCCGAGCCTTTGGCGGCGGGCGGTTTTCGCCGCCGCTGCGGCTTCGACGCCAAGCCGGAATTTGTGGTTTCCACCGAGGACGAAGGCGTTGCCGACCCGATCCGGGTGCTGACTGGCCTTTACATGCAGGCGCGCCTGCTGGGTGTCGCCCTCGCTTATGGCCGCGACGTTTGCGAGGCGCGCCCCAATCTGGTGCGCACTTTTGAAGGCGACGCGCTCGAGGCCGACGCGGTCGTGCTCGCGCCCGGCGTGTGGGCGAGCGATGCGCTCAAGCAGGCAGCGCCGGCGCTGGCGCTTGTGAGCCCAGCCAAGGGCCAATTGCTGCCGGTGGCGCTTCCCGCCGGCTTCGACGCCAATGTGCGCGGCAGCGACTTCTATCTGGCGCGCCGGCTGAGTGGCGCGGTGCTGGGCGCGAGCTTTGAGCCCGGCAAGTTCGACCGCCGCGTCGATCCCGCCCAGACCGAAAGCATCGCCCACGCCGCCGCCAAGCGGCTCGGCGTCGCTTTACAGCCCACGGGAAAAGCCTGGACCGGCATCCGCCCGATGTCGCCCGATGGCTGGCCGATGATCGGCGACGGCGGCGCCGGCGTGCTGGTCGCCGCCGGGCATTCGCGCAATGGCTGGTTGCTCGCCCCCCTTACCGCCGAGATCGTCACGGCGTATGTGTTCGGCCTCGCCGTCCCGCCTGAATGGGCCGCGCTGTCGCCGCAGAGATTTGGTCCGCCATGACATTTGCCCTCGAACCCACTGAAGCCCAGGCCGCTATCCAGGAAGCGATCGCCAAGATATGCGCCAAGTTCGACGATCGTTATTGGCTGAAGACCGACGAGAGCGGGGTGTTTCCCGAAGCGTTTGTCGATGAGATCGTCGCTGGCGGCTGGCTCGGCGTGGCCATGCCAGAGCGCTTCGGCGGCGCCGGGCTCGGTTTGAGCGAAGCGGCGGTGATGATGCAGGCCGTGGCGCAGTCGGGCGCCGGCTTTCCCGGCGCCAGCGCCATCCATCTCAACATCTTCGGCCTGATGCCGATCGTGAAGTTTGGCACGGAAGAGCAGCAGCAGCGTTTCCTGCCGCCGATCATCGCCGGCAAGGACAAAGCCTGCTTCGCGGTCACCGAACCAAACTCGGGGCTTGACACTTCAAGCCTGCAAACCAAGGCCGAACGCACCAATGACGGCTACCGCATCACCGGGCGCAAAATCTGGACCACCAGCGCCCAGCGCGCCACCAAAATTCTGCTGATCGCGCGCACCACGCCGAAAGAGCAATGCAAGAAGCCGACCGAGGGCCTGTCGCTGTTCTACGCCGATTTCGATCGCACCAAGATCGAGGCCAACCCGATCCCGAAAATGGGCCGCAAAGCGGTGGAGTGCAACACGCTGTTCATCGAGGATTTGGAAGTCAGCAACGCCGAACTGATCGGCGAAGAGGGCGCGGGCTTCAAGATTTTGCTCACGGGATTGAACCCGGAACGCATCCTTTTTGGCGCCGAGGCAATCGGCTTGGGGCGCGCGGCGCTGAGGCGGGCGGCGCAATACGCCAAGGAGCGGATCGTGTTCGGCCGCCCGATCGGCCAGAACCAGGGCATCCAGCATCCGCTGGCGAGAGCCTGGGCGGAACTTGAAGCCGCCAATTTGCTCGCCTTCAAGGCCGCGGCGCTTTACGATGCGGGCCGCGATTGCGGCGCGGAAGCGAACGCGGCGAAGTATCTTGGTGCGGAAGCGGGCTTTCACGCCTGCGAAACATCGGTGCTGGTTCACGGCGGCATGGGCTACGCCAAGGAATATTTCGTCGAGCGCTATTTCCGTGAAGCCATGCTTGCGCGCATCGCCCCGGTGTCGCGCGAGATGATCTTGAACTATATCGCCGAGCGCGTGTTGGGGCTGCCTAAATCATACTGACTCTGGGAGCATAATTGAGTGAGACGCCATCCCACCCATCCCCGGATGAATGCGTAGCATTCAGTCCGGGGCCCATAACCACAAACGCTTGGGTTTATGGGCCCCGGACTTCGCGTGCCGCGAATCCGGGGATGGGTGGTTGTGCATCATGCTTCAACGATAGTGATTACTGACGCGCGACTTACGGGGGCGGGATTTGAAAATCGCAGCAATCGCTTCGTGGCTACACAAATGGCTCGCGCTGATAGTCAGCGTGCAGGTGCTGTTCTGGGTCGCATCGGGGTTGTTTTTTGCGGTGTACCCGATCGCGCAGGTGCGCAGCGAACACCGCATCGCCGCGCATGAATATCCGGCGCTGACGGCGGCGGAAATGCCCCCGCCGCAAGCGATCATGGCTTTGGTCGCCGAGCGGCCGACGAAGCTGAACTACGAGCGTGACGTGCTGGGCAGGCCGGTCGCCATTGCCGAGTTCGCTGAGCGCGCGCCCGCGCTGATCGATCTTGGATCATTGCGGGTGATATCACCGCTTGATGAGGCAAGCGCGCGCGCCATCGCCAGCGCTTATGTTCAGCGTGCGCCCGCAGTGCGCGAGGCCCGCTTAGTTACCGCGGAGACGCCGCAATACCGCGGCGCCTTGCCGGCTTGGCGCATCGCTTTCGACGACGGGGAGGGTCTCGCTGTCTACGTCGCCGCCGACACCGGCCGCGTCGGCGCGCGCCGCTCCGATCTGTGGCGGCTCTACGATGCGCTGTGGGCGCTGCACATCATGGATTGGCGCGACCACGATGATTTCAATACCGGGCTGCTGATCGCGTTTTCCATCACCAGCCTGATCGTCGTCCTCGCCGGCTTCGTTTTGTTTCCGTATCGTTTGGGCTGGATCAAGCGACGCGGAAGTTAACTTACGCTTTACCAAATCGGCCGAGCCCGAAGCTATGGCTGAGCCCGTCGCGCCAGTTTCCCATGACAACGTCCGCGCCGCCATCGCGCGCGCCTCGCACGCCACCGGCGTCGACTTCTCGCTGCTGGTGCAAACCGCCCGCCGCGAGAGCGCGCTCAATCCGAATGCGCGGGCCGCGACCTCCTCGGCGACCGGCTTGTTCCAATTTATCGATTCCACCTGGCTCGACATGGTGAACCGCCACGGCGGAGACCACGGGCTGGCGAGCGAGGCGGCGGCGCTGCGCGGCGGCGCGGACGCGGCCACGCGCCGGCAAATCCTGGCGCTGCGCAACGATCCGGAGATTTCCGCGCGCATGGCAGGGGAGCTGACGCGAGAGAACGCCGCAACGCTGCAGGCGCGGCTGGGGCGCGCGCCGGGCGCGGGCGAACTCTACGCGGCGCATGTGATGGGCGCGGGCGGGGCGCTGCGGCTGATTGAGGCCGCAGCGCAGGGCGCGCCGAGCGCCGCTGCTTTGTTTCCACGCGAAGCCGCGGCCAATCGCGGGCTTTTCTACGCCAAGGGCGAGCCGCGCTCGGCGCAAGCCTTGCTGGCCCGACTCGAACTCGACGCTTCCGCCAGCCTGGGCGCCGCCGCTCCGGTTGAGGCGATGGGCGAGGCGCGCAAAGAGACGCCGATGTCGCCGGAACTGGCGCGCGCGCTGTTCGCCATCGCGCTGCTGCCGCTGATCAGCGGCGGCGACAGCGAGGGGCGCGACCCCAACGAAGCGCTCAACACTTACGCGCGTTTGAGCCGCGCCTAAGCCATTATAGTTTCGCCTCGGTAACGACCATCATCAAGTGTTCCTTAATTTTCCCCGCCCAAGGCTGAGCTAGAGGTAGGCGCCCGAGTCGCCTGCGATGTTTCTATTGCGAGAGGCCGATGTCGATCGTCACCATGCGAGCCCATCTCACCGACGGCGACATCCGCACCCTCATCAAGGGACCAACCGAGGAAGACCGCGCCCACGCCGCGCACAAGATTTGCCGCTGCATCGACGAACCTCTGCTCACGGCGGCTGAACGCGCCCACGCCGAGTCGATCATGGCTATCATGGCCCAGGACGCGGCGGTATTGGTGCGGCGGGCGCTGTCGGTGGCGCTGAAGGCTTCGCCCAATCTGCCGCGCGAGATTGCCAACAAATTGGCCAACGATGTCGAGTCGATCTCCCTGCCGGTGATCCTCAATTCACCAGTGCTGACCGACGCGGATCTGGTGGCGATCGTACGCTCGTGCCCGCCGGCCAAGCAGATCGCGGTGGCCAGCCGCGAGACATTGTCGACCATGGTGACCGGCGCCATCGCCAGCTACGCCGCGCCCGAGGCGGTCGAGCGGGCGCTCGCCAACGACAACGCCAAGTTCGAGGCCGGCGCGCTCAACACCGCGCTCGAACGCTTCCCCGGCGTATCGGGGATCATGTCGGCGATGGTGCACCGCGGCGAGTTGCCGGTGTCGGTGACCGAGAAACTTGTGACCATGGTGTCGGGCGAGTTGTTCGACCATTTGGTCAACAATCATGAATTGCCGCCGCAACTGGCGATCGAGTTGGCGCTTGGCGCGCGCGAGCGCGCCACCGTCGATATCGTCGAGCAGGCGGGCCGGCAGAAGGATCTCGCCGGCTTTGCGCGCCAACTCAATATCAATGGGCGGCTGACGCCGTCGCTGTTGATGCGTGGGCTTTGCCTTGGGCACATGGAATTCGTCGAGCACGCGCTGGCGGAGCTGTCCGGCATGCCGCACACGCGGCTGTGGCTGTTGTTGCACGATGGCGGCCCGCTGGGGCTGAAGGCGGCGTTCGACCGCGCGGGTCTGCCACCGCGTCTGTTTCCCTCGTTCCGCGCGGCGATCGAGGTCTATCACGGCATCGACCGTGAAGGCGGCGCCGATGATCGCGTGGTTTTCCGCCGCCGTATGCTCGAACGCACGCTGACCTTGTTTCAGTCAATCCCCAAGGACGATCTGGATTATCTCTTGGAAAAGCTCGACATGTCGGGGCTGGATTCGGCGCGCGCCGCGGCGCTTTAGCGCAGATTGGCTTCGGCGAAGGCGCCGCCGCCGCGGTCAAAGCCCGCCATCGCCAGTTTGCGCGCCTGCGCGGCGCTGTGAACCGCTTCGGCGGTGACAATCATGCCGGCGGCCTTGGCGGCGAGGATGCGCTGACCAAGCGGCGAGGGGTCGCCGTCGATCGCCAGATAGGGGTTGTCGGCGGCCGGCGCTTCCAGAGTAATTTCGTTATAGAGCGCGCGCGCCCGCGCGCCCAATGGCAGCAGGCAAGCCGGGTCGGCGCGCAGGATGATGCCCCAGCCGCGCGCCTTTAGCGCCTCCGCCAGCGCCTGGTCGGAGGCCGCCAGCTGGCGCTCGTCCAACTCGAAATTAAACAGCGGGCGGGTGCAACCGGCCTCGATCGCCGCCTCGCTGAGCAGCTCGGGGTCGAGTTCGCCGGCGGCGGGAACGATCGCCAGCGCCAGCCCAGCATAGGCGCCGCGCTCGCGCCAGGTCATGCGCGCCGCGCGCAGCAGGCGGGTCAGGTTGGAATAGGCAAAGGTCTCGGCGCTCGCCCCGCGCGGGCGCACTACGCCGGCGGCAAGCGCGCCAACGCGCAGATCGACGCGCGCGCCGATGGTGAAAGCCATCGGCTCGGGCGCGGCCTGCGGGCGGGGGAAGGGGACCACGTTCATGAGCGAACGCCGTTTCTAGCACCGGCGTCGTTAAAATCGGGCCAAGCCAGAGGGTAAAGGCCAGATTAGGCTTTCCTGTCCCGAGTTGCCCCCGGGGGGAAGGCAAGACAGGGCAGGCTTCCCACGCCGGGCGACGCGCGCTAGAAGCCCGCATTCTTCAAGATCGCCGCGGTAGCTCAGTGGTAGAGCGC
>JANNQT010000055.1:0-6445 GCA_031400895.1 Alphaproteobacteria bacterium
GGCGCTGGACACCCTGCGTCGGTGCCACGACAGCGTGGCTGCCCAGACCCACGCTTGCGATCACTTCATGGTCGCCGCGGGGGGCGCTTTGCTCGGCCGGCGCGCGCCGGACCAGTTCCAGCGGCGCGCTCATGGAATGCCTCCCTGCAGCGCCAGGCCGCGGGCGGCGGCGGCGGCGTCGATGAAGCCGGTCAGCGCCGCTTCCAGCGCCGGCTCTTCGCTCAGATAGGCGTCGTGGCCCTTGTCGGTTTTGATTTCCAGGAAGGCGGTGTCGGCGCCCGCCGCCATCAGCGCCCGGGCGATGGCGCGGCTTTCCGCCGGCGGGTAGCGCCAGTCGCTGGAGAAGGCGAACACGCCGTGACGCGTCTCGCCGCCGCGGAAGGCGTTGGCAAGCGCGCCGCCGAAATCCGCGGCGAGGTCGAAGGCGTCAACGGCGCGGGTGACATAAAGATACGAATTGGCGTCGAAGCGCTCGCCGCCGCCCTCCAGCAAGCCGGCGCCGAAGGCGAAGCGCTCGCTGGAATTGGCGGCTTCGAACCTGGCGCGCACGCTGTCGCCGGGCAGGGCCGCGATCTGCGCCGCCAGCCGGGCGACGCCGGCCCCGCGCTGCGGGCGCACGCCGTGGGCGAGGTAACCGCCATTGCGCCAGTCGGGATCGGCCATGATCGCTTGCCGGCCCAGCTCAAGCAGCGCGATATTCTGAGCCGATTGCCGCGCCGCCGCGGCGATGGTGACGCAGGCGAACACGCGTTTGGGATAGGCGCTCGCCCATTGCAGCGCCTGCATGCCGCCGAAGCCGGCGCCAATGACCAGAAACAGCGAGTCAATCCCAAGCGCCTCGGTCAACATCGCTTGCGCGCGCGCCATGTCGGCGACCGTGACCGGCGGCAGCCGCAGCCCGTGAGGCTGGCCGTCGGACGCGAGCGTGGCCGGGCCGGTCGTGCCCATGGCGCCGCCGAGCACATTGGCGCAAACCACGAAGAAGCGGTTGGTGTCGATCGGCCGGCCGGGGCCGACGATACGCGGCCACCAGGCGGGCCGACCGGTGAGCGGATTGGGGCTGGCCACGAATTGATCGCCATTGAGGCCATGGCAGACCAGCACCGCGTTGCTGCGCTCGGTGTTGAGCGCGCCATAGGTCTCGAACGCCATGGTTAAAGGCGCCAGCGTTTCACCGTTGGCCAGCTGGAGCTTATGGGTCGAATCAAAATTTAACGTGCGCAGGCCTCCCGCCGCCTGCACTCGCGCTGCGCCCGAATGAATCATAAGCCGACGTCATAAACTGCGTCGCGCGCCGCGTATGCCTAATTTGCACGCTATGTTGGATCGTTTCAGGTTCGCGCCGATCGCCGTGCGCGCGCCGCAGGCGCGGCGCATTGGCGTTTTGGTGAAATATCCGTATGGTTCAAGTCATGGACGATCTCTCCGCCTCCGCGCCCGCTGATTCGCTTGAAGCGGTGCGTCGCGACATTGACGGGGTCGATGCGGCGCTGTTGGCGCTGCTGGCGCAGCGGCTTGAACTGGCCGAGCGCATGATTGCGCTGAAGCCGCAGGCCGGCCCGCCGCTGCGCCCGGGCCGCGAAGTGGTGTTGCTGCGCCAGCTGATGGCGGCGGCGCCGCCCTCGCTGGAGCGTGAAACCATTCACGATGTTTGGCGCGCGCTGATTGGCGCCAGCGTTGGCCGTCAGCGGGCGATCGAGGTCGCGGTCGGCGGCGGACGCGGCGACCCTTCGCGTATGGTTGACATCGCCCGGCGCCATTTCGGCGCCCGCGCCCGCATCCAGCACCTGGGCGAGCCGCAGGCCGCCTTGATGCGCGCGCTTGAGCGGCCGCAAGCTTGTGTGGCGGTGACGCCGTGGCCAGCCGCGCCCGGCCTTGGCGCCTGGTGGCCGGCCTTGTGCGAGCGGCGCTTTCACGAGTTGAACATGGTCGCCGGCCTGCCGCTGTTAGGCGAGGCGGGCGAGACGCCGGAAGCTTGCGTGTTCGCCGCCGCCCCGCCCGAGGCCGCCGGCGGCGACATCTCGCTGCTGATCGGCTTCGATCCCCACCACCGGGTGCAGCGGGCGCTGAAGGATAGCGGCATGGAGGGCGTCGAGGTGGCGCGCGCCGAGCCGCGCGTGTTGTTGCGGATCGAGGGCTTCCTTGGCGCCGACGATCCGCGCGCCGGCGCGCTGGTGCGATATGGACTCGAGAGCGTGCGCGTGCTCGGCGCCTATGCGCGGATTTGAGGTCGCCGGTGTTTGAGCGCATCGCCATCATCGGCGTCGGCCTGATTGGCGCTTCCATCGCGCTCGCCGCTCGCGCGGCTGGGGCGGCGCGAGAGATCACGCTTTATGATTCCAGTTCCATCGTGCGCCAGCGTTGCCGCGAGCTTGGCCTGGGCGAAGTCTGCGACAGCGCCGCAGCGGCCGCTGCCGGGGCGGAACTAGTGATCCTGGCGGTTCCGGTGGGGGCGATGGGCGAAGCGTTGGCTGCCGCTGCGCCCGGCTTGCGCGACGGCGCCATCGTCAGCGATGTCGGTTCGGTGAAGGGCGCGGTAGTGGAGGCGCTGCGCGCGCACCTGCCCGCGCACGCGTTTCTGGTTCCCGGCCACCCGCTCGCCGGCACCGAGTATTCCGGACCCGATTCCGGCTTCGCGACCTTGTTCAAGGGCCGCTGGCATCTGCTCACGCCGCTCGACGACCCCCGCCCCGAATACGCGGCAGCGGTCGACAGGCTCGAAACCTTCTGGCGCGCGCTTGGGGCCGAAGTCGAGCGCATGGACGCGGGCCGCCACGACGTGGTGCTGGCGGTGGTCAGCCACTTGCCGCATTTGATCGCCTTTAACATCGTCGCCATGGCCGAGGATCTGGAAAGCGTCACCGAGAGCGAAGTGGTGAAATACTCCGCCTCCGGCTTTCGCGACTTCACCCGCATCGCCGCCTCCGACCCGACCATGTGGCGCGACGTGTTCTTGCACAATCGCGAAGCGGTGCTGGAAGTGCTGGGGCGTTTCACCGAGGATTTGGCGGCGCTGCAGCGGGCGATCCGCTGGGGCGACGGCAAGCTGTTGTACGATCTATTCGACCGCGCCCGCCGCATGCGCCGCGAAGTCATCGAAGCGGGCCAAGATACGCCAGCGCCGAATTGGGGCCGGGAGAATTGAGTTCCATCGCCGCGCTTGTACCGCTTATCTGAACTGGCTCATCACCCATCCCCGGATTGCTCGAAGCGCAAGCCCGGGGCCCATAACCACGAACGCTTGAGTATACGGCCCCAGGACTGCTCGCCCGGCGCTCGCATCCGGGGACGGGTGGACAGGTGTTTCGCGATGCTCTGATCCCGTTATTTCAGCGTAAACTCGCCGTTGCGGGCGCGGTCCGGAAGGGTGGCGCAGAATTCGGCGACGGCTTCCGCGCCGTGGCGATCGACCATGTCGGCGAGGGCGGCGTAGATCGCCACGGAGGCGACCACCTCCGGCTCGGCCCCTTCCGCAAGCGCCTTCTCCCAGGCGTCGAGCACCAAATCGAGCGCACGCCGCTTTTGCGTATCCTCGGCGCTTTCATTCGCCATGGCGGGCGCTCAAGCCGCGGGCGACGCGCAGGCCGCGCGCGCGCAATTCCGCTTCCACCTGGCGGGCGGCGGGCTCGCAGGCGGCGAAGCGCGATTCCTCGGCGCGGTAGCCGCGGTTGAAAGCGTCGGTCATCTCGGTTTCGTGCTGCGGCTCGCGGTCGATCACATCGCGCATGTAATTGCGCCAGCGCTGATCGCGCGACCCGTCGCAGGTGCGGCGCAGATAATGCGCGCCGCCAAGGACTTCGGCCAGTTCCTCCAATTGCGCCCGATACCAGGCTTCCCCGCGCACCGGCCCCGGCGCCACCGGCTGCGGCGTCGCCTCCTGGCCGCGGCGCGGCGGCGGTTGAGCCGCGGCCGGCGTGGCCGACGCCGCCAAGATCAAGGCGCAACAAGCGAAGCGAAGAGCCATGCCCATGGCGGTTAGCGCGCAATCGGGGCGGGAGTGTGGAAACTCACGCCGCCGTCACGCCCGGCTTGCGCGACCGCCACGGCTGAGATGCCTCCAATTGGTAAGCGAGCTCCAGCAAGGTGCGCTCTTGGCCCTTGGCGGCGGCGAAGTGCGCGCCGATCGGCAAGCCGCCCTGGCTCCAGCCCAGCGGCACGCTCATCGCCGGCGCGCCGGCGACGTTCTGCAGCGGCGTATAGCCGACATAATCGAGCACCCGCGCAAAGCCGACTTCCATGCCCAGCGTCGGCGCGATTTCGCCCAACAATAGCGGCGGCTTCGATAGCACCGGCGTCAGCAAGACATCGACATCGGCGAAGAACGCGGAATAAGCCGCTTCCACTTGCAGCAAGCGCGCCACCGCGACGCCGAGCGCACGCGGGCCGGCTTTTGCGGAATGCTGGGCGAGATCGAGTGTTAGCGGCTCGAACAATTGGTCGAGTGGGGTTTGCCCGGCATTGGCCTGCACCATCGCCACCACTTCCGCCGCACTCGCGGCCCACAGCAGGATGAAATCGTCGGTGAAACGCTGGCCGTCTATCACCGGCGCGCCTTCGCGCACCTCGTGGCCGAGCGAGCGGCAGAGTTCGGCCGCCGCTTCGGTGGCGGCGCGAACTTCCGCGTCGGGCTCGCGCCCGCGCGCGTCGGCGATGGCGAGGCGGATGCGCAGGGGCCTGTTGCTGGCTTCCGCCACCATGCCGACCGGCGCGAGTGTGGCGCCGTCGCCGCTTTGCTCGGTGGCGGCGAGCCATTGGGCGGTGTCGCGCACGGTGAGGCTGACACAGCCATTGACCGAAATCGGCAACGGTCCCTCGTCGCGCCCGGTGGTGAAGGTGCGCCCGCGCGACGGTTTCAGTCCGAACACGCCGTTGCATGAAGCGGGGATGCGGATCGAGCCGCCGCCGTCGCTCGCATGCGCGATCGGGATCACCCGCGCGGCCACCGCCACCGCCGCGCCGCCGGAAGAACCGCCGCAAGAGCGGGTTACGTCCCACGGATTCTTGGTGGCGCCGCCGAGCAGCGGTTCGGTGGTGGCGGTGAGGCCGAACTCCGGCGTCGCCGATTTGCCGAACGGCACAATCCCGGCAGCGAGGATCGCGTCAGTGTAGGGCGGCTGCTCCTGCGCGATGTTGTTGGCGAAGGCGCGGCAGCCATATTTGAGCGGCAGCCCGGTCACCGGCAGCAGGTCTTTGATCAAGCTCGGCACGCCCGCGAACGGGCCCGAGAGCGCGCCGGCGGCGCGGGCGCGGCCGTAATCGAAGGCGGGGGTGACGATGAAATTGAGTTGGCCGTTGACCTTCTCGGCCCGGGCGATGGCGGCCTCGAGCGCCTCGGCGGCGGTGATCTCCTTGGCGGCGATGCGGGCGGCGACGCCAATAGCGTCGAAATCCTCCAGCGCGTCGCCGCTGGCCGCTCCCTTGGCGCAGCCGCCGAGGCCGGTGAGCGCGGCGACCGCCGCCGTATTGGCAATCGCCGCGCGCCGCGAAATTTCAAGCGCCATGAAGCGTCCTCCCCTTGTTGTTGGACCCTCATTTGCGCGGGTGGGCGGCGGCGATCAAGTGGAAAGGCTTGCCTTGGCGGCGACGCTGGGTGAGGCACAACCCCATGTCCCGCGTTCGCGCCGATCTGCTGCTTGTCGCCCGCGGCTTGGCCGAGAGCCGGGCCAAGGCGCGCGCGGCGATTGAGGCGGGCGGGGTGCGCGCCGATGGCGTGGTAGTGGCCAAGGCTTCCGACTTGCTGGCGGGGGGCGCGGCGCTGGAGCTGACCCCGCCGCATCCCTGGGTTTCGCGCGGCGGGGTGAAGCTCGCGCACGCGCTGGGTGTGTTCGGGATCGATGCGGCGGGCCGGGTGTGCCTGGATGTCGGCGCTTCGACCGGGGGCTTCACGCAAGTGCTGCTCGCGCGCGGAGCGCGGCTTGTGTACGCGGTGGACGTCGGTCATGGCCAATTGCACGCGAGCCTGCGCCCCGATCCGCGGGTGGTGAGCTTGGAACGCACCGACGCGCGCGCGCTGACGCGGGCGCTGATCCCAGAGCCGCCAAGCCTGATCGTCTGCGACGTGAGCTTCATCGGCGCCGCCAAAGCGCTCGGGGCTCCGCTCGCGCTGGCAGCCGAACACGCCGACCTGGTGGTGCTGATCAAGCCGCAATTCGAAGCCGGCCCCGGCGTAGGCAAGGCGGGCGTGTTGGCTGAAGCGGTCGCACGGGAGGCGGCGCGCGCCGCGCTGAACGCGCTCGACGGCCTCGAACGCTTCCACCTTGCCGGGGCAACGGATTCTCCCATCCGCGGCGGGGAGGGAAATCTGGAATTGCTGGCGTGGGCGCGGCGTTAAATCTCAGCCTCTCGGACCGGCGGGGGGCAGCCCGCGGCGTTTTTGGTTGGGGGGGGGGCAAAAATCACGCGGGAAGCCCCCGGGGCCGCGGTTTTGTGGGGCGGGCCCCCAATT
>JANNQT010000056.1:0-49586 GCA_031400895.1 Alphaproteobacteria bacterium
GATTACGATCCTGATCGCTTCGACCGCAGTGCGCTTGAGAACGCCGTCGATGCGCTGGCGGACAAATGGAGGCCAAAACGCCGAAAACCGCGCGCCAAAACCGTCAAGCCCCATTCATGAGGGTGACGGAGCTACGCTTACGGTGAAGCGGCGGTTGTGCATGCGAAGCGAGAGGTTGCTGCGTTCGACGTGCGAGGTCGAGACGTGCGCTGGATCGGGCGAGCCGGTGACGCGGGTCTTCCGAGCCCCAATGCAGGCCGGCGGCGAATAGCGCGTTTGGGGGCCATCCGGTGCCGGGCCGTAAAGCTTCACAAGCTGCGCATAGTCCACATCATCGCCAAATGCGCCCTCAACGGCCTGCAAGTATGGCCGATAGCCATCCGTCGTAAGCTGCATTCGGCTCGTCACGCGCGCGCGCAGATCGTCCATGAGCGCAATCGCGGACTGCGACGAGCGATCCCCGACAAAGTAGGAAATGATGAGCTTTGAATCGCTGTCCAAAGCGGTCCAAGTCCAAGCGTCCCCGGCGCCCTCAGGCGCTGCCTTGGCCGTAGCGACGTTTTTCTGTTTGGCGTAGCAGAAGCTCCAAACCTCGTCGGCCTGGCACCGCTTGGCGTTTACGTCGCGCACCAGTTCGTCATGCATCGCGAGCGACGCTTCGTCGGCATCCGCTAGTAGCTTCACCACCGCATTGAAGGACACGTCAGCGGCGCGGGTGATGGCGCGCATCGACATGCCCTCGCAGAGCAACTTCAGGACCTGGACGCGCTTGGCGGTTGGCAGCTTGTGCATGCCATTTAGATAGGTACTTTTATGCTCAGCGTCAAGCATCAAACGCCGACGCGAGCCCGTTCCTCCGCGTTTCGAGGAAGCACGACCTTGAACCCCAAAGTTGGGACCGCCGGTTCGTCAACACCGAAGTGAAAATTGTATTCGCCCTCTTTTTTGAAGGTGATGTTCTGAACGGCAAATCCGCAAACAAAAGATTCGCCAAGGGTAGTGACAGGGAGATCAGTGCCCTCAAGTGACAGCAAAGTTTCGCCGTCCGGATCAGACACAGCAAACGAACACGTTCTTTGATCCGGCATTTTTAGAGTGAGCGAGACTCTGAATGTCAGTCGCATTGTGAAGGGAAGCTCCTTCACAATCAGCGCCTGATTATAGACGCCGATTAGGATTTCCTTGCCGTTGATCTCAGTGCGAACGTCATCGCAGATGATCACCGATGCAATCGCTATGTTTGGTCGGTCATAGTTCACGCGGCTTTGACCTCAAGATACTTAGCGAACGAGCGGCCTCCGGCGCCATTGGTCTGGGACAATGGCGCCGGTTGGTTGTTGACGCGCACGAGGGATTTCAAAGGCACAAATTGAAGGTCCAAACGGCAATCCATAGCCCGCGCAATGTCGTGCGCCGTTCGAGCGGTCATGTTCTGACGCCCGCTAAAACAGCGAGAAATATAGCCGGGGTCTTTGCCAAGACGCTCGGCGACATCCTTTTGAGTTATGCCTTGATCAATGAATGCTCTTTGCATGCTCGCTAGAAGCTTCTGCATAAAGCCGAACCAGCTGTCAGCGAGACGATCTTCGGTAATCCGCGCTTGCGTCACCACGTTTCTCCTTTCATGGGGTCCCAACCGTTCTCACAAATGCAGCCTCGGAACGGACGCGCTGGCACTCTGGCGCGAGCGCCAAAGAGTGCGGCCCAATCATTGAGCACGCCATCGATTTCCTTGTCCCATTGCTGGTCTGTCTTGAAATGCGCGCGCGGCTTCCACCGCGTCGCGACAAATTTGTCTTGTTGCATGAAGCCGCCGAAAACGCGGGTGTTCGCCGGAATCTTCGGCTCGAACTGAATGCGAAATTCAAACACGTCGTCGCGCCAAGATTTCATGCGATCTTGGTCATCCATGAGTCCGCCGATCACATAGTGCTTTAGCGATTGTCGAATGCGCGGTTTGAAGTCCGGACTTCCTTCTCTCTTTCGCAGCCATTCATCCAGCTTGGGTGTCACCCAAAGCTCCCGCTTTTCCGATTCATCGGGGTCATATTCGGGGCAAAAGCGCACAATTCGACCGGCTGTCTCCAAGCCACCCAATATGTCGATGATTGACTTATAAGTCAAGATGAATCGCCATATAGCTGCGAGAAGGTTAAGAATTCCTTACTTCTTCCAGCGCTTTGCCGCCGCCTTCTTCGCGATCTCTGTCCGCTTCTTAGCGCTGACCTTCTTCGCGCGCGCGGCGGCGCCCAGCTTGCCCATGGCGCTGGCGTGCGGGTTCTTTCCCTGACTCTCCGGCGTGTCGATATCCTCCGGCTCTTCGCCGGTAAGGACGCGCATGGATTTGACGGCGTTTCCGATCACGTCGGCGGGGCGCTTCTCGCCCTTGGGGCCTTTAGGCATTGTCAGACTTCGCCTTCGCCCTGGCCTCGACGGCCTTATGATACTCGATGCCGAACTTACCGATGAGAGCAGCTTCAAGATAAAGGCTCTTGCCGATCCCCAGATCGGGCACTTTCACTTCGTCGCTACCCTTGAGCGCGATCCACCTGTCGAGAAGGCCGTCGCCGTCGAGCGCCGCGACCTCATCTCGAAATAGTTGCAACGCCAGGTCCAATTCTGCGGGGTTCATTTGGCCTCCATGCTCACCGCTGAGCATGGGTCGCATTGCGGGCTAGATCAAGGCGGAGTCAAGCCAGCCCGATTTCAAAAGGGTGCACTACCGAATTTACAGTTGACCGTGACGCCGATCAGGCGAGCCGGCTGATACGTGGTTTGCCCTGCAACGAGGCAGTCGAGATCAGGTGGGCAAAGACATCGGGCGATGTGCTCGCCAGCGCCGAAGCTCGTGTGTCGGAAGCGGGTTGTCTCTGACGGCTACCCGTCCGCTCTCGGCGAAGAGCGTGAGGCCACCCAAGGGGGGCGAAACCGCCGACCACTTTGCACGCTCATGTCGCCATGTCAGCGCGCGGGCATGAATTCGAATTGTGACAAATGGTCGGAGCGGAGAGATTTGAACTCTCGACCCCCAGTCCCCCAGACTGGTGCGCTAACCGGGCTGCGCCACGCTCCGACTTTAGGTTCCGGGACATGCCTCGAAAGGCAAATCTGGAAACGGGGAGCGCTCTCTTAGCTCCCCGCCTTGACGCGGGCAATGCGTCAAGGGGCGCTATTCATCCAGGCGAACATCGGCTTCAGCGGCAACACCCACGCGATCCCGGCAATGGCGTAGAAGCTCAGTTCGGCCCAGTCCGGGAGCGACGGGGCCAGCCAGGCGCCGAGCGCGGCGGCGGCGGCGGCGTAGAGCCCGACATAGAACAGCAGCGCCAAGCAGCCGATCGCCTTGCGCGTACGCGTTTTCATCCGCACCCCGAGATCTGGTTTGGCGCGGCGCTCCGCCGCCTAGTCGCGCGCCGCGCCAAGTCTTATGGGAGCGGCGATGATGAGCGCAAGCACCCTGCCCCGTCGCGACCTCGCTGTCGGCGTTTGGCTGCTGGCGATCGCCGCTCTGGTGGTGGCGATGATCCTGGTCGGCGGGGCGACGCGGCTAACAGACAGCGGGCTCTCGATTACGGAATGGAATTTGAGCAAGGGGTTGATGCCGCCGATCAGCGCCGAGCGCTGGGCCGAGGAATTCGCGCTGTATCGGCCAACCGCCGAATACCAGCTGCAGAATAGCGCCATGAGCCTGGCGGAATTCCAAGCGATCTATTGGTGGGAATGGGGCCATCGCTTCTTGGGCAAGATGATCGGGCTTGCGTTCGCGCTGCCGTTTATTTTCTTCTGGACGACGGGACGGCTTCAGCGCCGTTTCCGCGCGGTGTTGCTGCTGTTTGTGCTGGGCGCTGTGCAGGGGGGCGTCGGCTGGTGGATGGTGACCAGCGGGCTGTTCGAACGACTTGACGTCAGCCCGCTGCGGCTGGCGATCCATCTTGGCTTGGCGCTGATCATTTTGGCGTTGGCGCTGCGGCTCGCGCTCGATGCGCTTGCCGTGCCGCGCGCTGCCAAGCTGGGCGCGCCGGGCTGGACGCCGGTGGCGCTGATGGCGCTGATCTTCGCGCAGGCGATGGCGGGGGCGTTGCTGGCCGGCGCCAATGGCGGGCCTGCTTATGCTGACTGGCCCACAATCGGCGGCGAATGGGTTCCCGCGCGCGCGTTTTCGCTGGAGCCGCTCTGGCGCAATTTCACCGAGCACCACGCCAGCCAGCAGCTGCTGCACCGCACTCTGGGTTATCTGACCGCGACGTTTGCGCTTTGGCTGGGCGTGCTGGTGTGGTTCCGGGGCCGCGGCGCGGCGCGATGGGCGGCGCTAACGCTGGCGGCGTTGGCGCTGCTCCAGGCAGCGCTTGGCGTCGCGACGGTGGCGACCGGTTCGCCGCTTTCGTTCAGTCTCGCCCATCAAGCGGGCGCGGTGCTGCTTTGGATTGGCGCGGCGACGTTGGCATACCTTGGCGGTTATATGTTACCGCCACCACAAGCTATGGAAACTAGGCGCTAAAACACACCCTCTTGACGCACATTAGCCTCTCCTCTAAACGCCGCGCCTTCGTTTCGCTTTCAGGAACCCAATCCCATGCGCACTCAATCGACGCGCTCGGCCAAGGCTTCGGAGATCACCAACGGCTGGATCGTTGTTGACGCCGAGGGCGTGGTGGTCGGCCGTCTCGCCTCGTTCATCGCCCTGCGCCTGCGCGGCAAGCATCGGCCCGATTTTACCCCCCACGTCGATACCGGCGATCATGTCGTCGTCGTCAACGCCCAGAAAGTGGCGCTGACCGGCAAGAAGCTCACCGACAAAATCTATTATCGCCACACCGGCTATCCGGGCGGCATCAAGGAGCGGGTCGCCGGCAAGGTGCTGGGCGGCAAGCATCCCGAGCGGGTGCTGGAAAAAGCGGTCGAGCGGATGATGCCGAAAGAAAGCCCGCTAGCGCGCAAGCAATTGGCGAAGTTGCGCGTCTATGGCGGGGCCGAGCATCCGCATGCGGCGCAGGCGCCCGTCACGATCGATTTCAAGTCCAAGAACCGCAAGAATTCGAGGGTTGCCTAACATGAGCGAGACTGCCCAAGGCCTTGAATCCCTCGGCCAGATCACCGGCGCGCCCGCCCCGGTCGAGCAAAACGTCGCCGTGCTGCGCGAGCGCAAGGTCGATAAACTCGGCCGCGCCTACGCTACCGGCAAGCGCAAGAACGCGGTCGCCCGTGTCTGGGTCAAGCCCGGCAAGGGCAAGATCGTTGTCAACGGCAAGGAGAGCGACACTTATTTCGCCCGCCCGGTGCTGCGGATGATGATCAACCAGCCGTTCAAGATCACCAACCGCGAAGGCGAGTTCGACGTCATGTGCACGGTGGTCGGCTCGGGGCTCTCCGGACAAGCGGGCGCGGTGCGCCACGGCATTTCCAAGGCGCTTTCCGACTATGAACCGCCGCTGCGCCCCGCGCTCAAGCACGCCGGCTTCCTCACCCGCGACAGCCGCGTGGTCGAGCGCAAGAAATACGGCAAGAAGAAAGCCCGCAGAAGCTTCCAATTCTCGAAGCGCTAAACTGCTTCACTTCTGGTCTGAACGGGCGCCTTCTTGACGGGAAGCGCCCGTTTTGTTTTGGAGTTGGCCGCCCGCGGGCTCGAACCCGCACCTCGTATGAGGCCCGTTGTACCGGGGCATGCACCAATTCTGCTATGACGACCAAACGTCCGTGTTGGGGATATGATTGTGGCGGTCAAGGTTTTCATTGACGGCGAAGCCGGCACCACGGGCCTGCAAATCCGTGAGCGGCTGGAGGGCCGACGCGACCTCACGCTGGTCTCGATCGCTCCAGACAAGCGCAAGGACGCGGACGCGCGTCGGGCGCTGCTGAATAGCGTTGCTGTAGTGATCCTCTGCTTGCCGGATGAGGCGGCGAAGCAAGCCGTGGCGCTGATCGAGAATGCCGACGTGAAAGTGATCGACGCTTCCACCGCCCACCGCGTCGCGCCGGACTGGACCTACGGCTTTCCGGAAATGGCCAAAGGCCAACGCGCCAAGATCGCCGCGTCGAAGCGCGTGTCCAATCCCGGCTGTTACCCGACCGGCTTTATAGCGCTGGTGCGTCCGTTGCTGGAAAGCGATCCGCTGCTGCTAGCATGGGATCACGCCGTGTGCGTCAACGCCGTTTCGGGCTATTCCGGCGGCGGCAAGGCGATGATCGCCGAGTTCGAGGACCAAACTTCGCCTAATTTCACGCAGGCGCCGTTTCGAATCTACGGATTGACACAGCGTCATAAGCACGTCCCCGAGATGCAGGAACACGCTGGGCTGTTTGCGCCACCCTTGTTTGCTCCGTCCGTGGGGCGTTATCGGCAAGGCATGATCGTGGAAGCGCCGCTGCACCTTTGGGAATTGCCCGGCCACCCTAAACGCGCCGACATCCATGCCGTGCTTGCGGAGCGCTATCGCGGCGAGCGCTTTGTCGAAGTCGCGTCGTTACCGGAAGCCGACGCAATCAAATCGCTCGACCCGGAAAGGCTCAACGGTACGAACCGCATGAAGCTCTTCGTGTTTGGCAATGATGAACAAGTGCGCCTGGTGGCGCTGCTGGACAATCTCGGCAAGGGCGCGAGCGGCGCGGCAGTGCAGAACCTCAATCTCATGCTCGGCTTGGACGAAGGCGCGGGACTTTGAGCCAGCCGCACGAGCGTAATCCGCGCTGATAGACACACCACCCATCCCCCGAGCGCCGGGAGGCGGTGAGCCCGGAGGCTGAGCCAACGACGCTATCGGGCCAACGGGCCGTCTCAGCTCTTCAGCCGCAATTGCCCGGTAAAATCGCGCTTGCCCACGGCCACGCCCTTGTGGCGCAAGATGTCGTACGCCGTGGTCGCATGGAAATAAAAATTCGGCAGCGAGAACGAGAGCAGGAAATTCTCGGCGGTGAATGGCAGCTTGAACTCCTTGAACTCGAAGCGCATGTCGCGGCCTTCGTAAGAATTGAGGTCGGCGGGCGTGAACGCCTCCAGCGCTTGCAGCGCGCCGGCAATTTTGTGCTTCAGTTCGGCGAAGCTGGTGGGCGGCGGCGTCATGTCGGGAGAGAACACGCCCGCCGCCAGCGCGCCGAGCGCGCCGACCGAATGCACCACCGTCGATTTGACCTGATAATTGAACGGCAACATGCCCTCGATCAGGCGGGCTTCGATCAACGCGGCGGGCGCCACCGACTTCTCAGTGCAATGGGCCTCGGCCTTGTTGAGTAGCCCGGCGATAGCACCGAGTTGTTGGCGGAAGGCGGGGACGGTGATGTCGTAGAGCGAAAATGGCATGCGTTTCTCTCCTCAGGCGCCGGAGCGCACCTTCACATATTCCCCCGGCGCATCGCAAATCGGTTTGAGCTTGCCTTCACCGGGGATCCGCGCGGCGACATCGGGGCCGGCGCGTTGGCGCAGCCAGGCATCCCAATAGGGCCACCACGAACCAGGGGTTTCGTGCGCGAACGCGTACCAATCCTCGATCGCGCCTTTCATGTTCTTGTTGGTCCAGTATTGGTATTTATTGGCCGCCGGATGATTGATGACGCCGGCGATATGGCCCGATCCGGCGACAATGAATTCCACTGGCCCGCCGAACGCTTGCGCGCTGCGATAGACCGAGAGCGCGGGCGCGATGTGATCTTCCTTTGAACTTTGCATGAAGATCGGGACTTTCACGTCCTTGAGCGACAAGGCCTCGCCATCCAGCGTCAGCTTGCCTTCGGCCAGCGCGTTGTCGCGATAAAAGCGGCGCAGATAATAGAGGTGCAGCGCCTTCGGCATGCGGGTCTGATCGGCGTTCCAATACAGAAGATCGAAGGTCGGCGGCGGTTTGCCCAGATAATAATTATCGACCACGTAATTCCAGATCAGGTCGTTGGATCTGAGCGCGTTGAAAGTGTCGGCCATGGTCTGGGCATCGAGGATGCCGCCATGCTCGTCCATCTTGGCTTCCAGGAATTTGATGCCGGCGTCGTCGGAAAACACCAGCAGATCGCCGGCGCATTTGAAATCGGCCTGGCTGGCGAAGAAGGTCGCGCTCTGGATGCGGCGGTCGCCGCGTTTGGCCATATGCGCGAGCGCCGCCGCCAGCAGCGTGCCGCCGACGCAATAGCCCACCGTGTTGATGGCCTCGGCGCTGCTAGCGTCCTGCACCGCCTGCACGGCGGCGTAGACGCCCTCGCGCAAGTAATCCTCGAAATCGACCTCGGCCATATTCTCGTCGGGATTGACCCAGGAAACCAGGAACACGCTGTGGCCACGTTCGGTGAGCCATTTGATCATCGAGTTCTTCGGCTGCAGGTCGAGGATGTAGAATTTGTTGATCCAGGGCGGGAAAATCAGCAGCGGAACGGCGTGCACGGTCTCGGTGGTCGGCGTGTATTGGATCAGTTCGAACACGCGGCTGCGAAACACCACCTTGCCCGGCGTCGTGGCAACGTTGACGCCGACCTTGTAGGCGTCGAGATCGGTCTGCGAGATGGCGAGCGCGCCGTGGCCGCGCTTGAGATCGGCGGCGAGGTTTTCCACGCCCTTGACCAGGCTTTCCCCGCCGGTGCGCAACAATTCGCGCAGCGCCGCGGGATTGGTCATCAGGAAATTCGAAGGCGAAGCCGCGTCCACCGCCTGCTTGATGAAGAATTGCGCCTTGCGCTTGGTGGCCCCATCGACGCCTTGGGTCTTGTCGATCAGATCGGCGATGAAGGCGGCGTTGGCGAGGTAGGATTCCCGCAACATCGAGAAGGCCGGGTTGGAGCGCCATTCGGGATCGCGGAAGCGCTTGTCGCGCGCCGGACCCTGCTCCGCGCCCTGGCCGGTCAGCATATAGCCGGTGTGGCGCTGCCAGATCTCGGCGTAGCGCTGCCACAGCTGGGCGTGCGCGTCGCGCAGCGTCTCCGGCTGCTTGGCGAGGTTGGCCCAAACATCGTTGAGCGCGGTCTGCACCCCCAAGGGATCGGGCTGCCAGGTCGAGGGTTCCTTGGCCTGCTCCAGGAAAGCTGTGGAAAACACCTGATTGGCGCGCGTCATCGCCTGGGTGAGGTTGGCCGACAGCGCCGCCAGGCTCTCGGCGGTCTGCTCCATCATCAGTTCCGTTAGCGGCTGCGACGAAGCCGGGGCTGGAACCGGCGGCGCCGGGGCGGCGGGCTGGGGCGCCGGTGCAGCCGCCGGCTTGGCTTTCGCCCGCCGCTTGCGCTTGGGCGGCGCTGCGACCGCCGCCTCGCCAGGGGCGCCGCCATCGGCTTCGGTCATGGATTCACTCCCATTGCCCCATTGTAAGGCCGCTGCCCGTGGTGGCGCAAAGCCTCGCTCTGGTATAGAGGCGTTTCGAGGGGATTGCCCCGACGGAATCACCGGTATGCGAAGATTGGCGGTTGCGGTGGGTGGACTGGCGCTTTTGGGCGTCGGCGGTTGTGTCGGCGGCGGCAATGCCGGCCAGCAGCCGGCCTGGTTCGCCGAGCGTACCGAGGCGGACGCGCGCGGCTACCCCAGTCTGCGGGAAGTGCCCACCGAAACCATCGCCAACACAGACCCGGCGCACTGGTCCGAGGTCGAACGCGAAATGATGGCGGAGGCGGCGGCGCTGCGGGCGCACCCGCGCGCGCAATACACCGCCCCCGACGATCCCGCCGCCTTTGTCGAGCAAGCGCGCTCCGACCTCGAGGCCGCACGCCAGGCGCACGAACCAGCGCCCAAGCCAGAATAGGAACACCAAGGCTGCAATGGCCAATCTGTTCGATCTCCGCGGCCGCGTGGCGCTGGTCACCGGCGGCAATGGCGGCATCGGGCTCGGCATGGCCGAAGGTCTGGCGCGGGCCGGCGCCGATGTCGAAATCTGGGGAACCAATCGGGAGAAGAACGCGCACGCGGTCGAACGCCTGCAAGCCCACGGCACGCGCATCGGCGCTCGCATCGTTGACGTTTCCAAGGAAGAAAACGTTGTCACGGCGATGGCCGAGGCGGTGTCGGCGCTGGGCCGTATCGACGCCTGCTTCGCCAATGCCGGGATTTCCAATATCTGGAAATCCTTCCTCGACATTGGCGGCGCCGATTATCGCCGGCTGATGGCGATCAACGTCGATGGCATGATGTGGACCATGCGCGAGGCCTGTCGGCACATGCAGGCGCGCGCCGAGGCCGGCGATCCCGGCGGCTCGATCGTGGCGGTGTCGAGCATGGTCGCGACCCAGGGCGCGGCGCGCAATCAGGACTATGCGGCGTCGAAGGCGGCGGTGCTTGGCTTTGTCCGCGGCATCGCCGTTGAATTCGCCCGCCACGGCGTGCGCGCCAACGCCATCGAGCCAGGCTGGGTGGCGACCGAGCTTACCGCGCCGTTACAGGCCAACGAAAAATTCACCCAGAACGCTATCGGCCGCGTGCCACAAAGGCGCTGGGGCCAGATCGAGGAGTTCGCCGGCATCGCCATCTATCTCGCCAGCGACGCCAGTTCGTTCCACAATGGCGATTGCATCCGCATCGACGGCGGCTACAGCGTGTTTTGAGCCCCGCAGGGAGAGCGCCATGTGTGACGATCGTACAATGGCGGAAGACGAAGCCTTCCTCGACCCCGCGGGGCAGACCACGCGGCGCAATTTCACGATGCTGTCGGCGGCCGCTTTGGCGGCGTGCGCGACCAGTCCCGCCAATGCGCACACGCTGCGCGAGCAAGAAGTGCAAGTCGCAACACCCGACGGCTCGGCGGACGCCTATTTCGTCCACCCCGCGTCCGGCCGCCATCCGGGCGTGTTGCTGTGGCCCGATATCAGGGGGCTGCGTCCGGCGTTTCGGACGATGGGCCGGAGGCTCGCCGAATCCGGTTACGCGGTGCTGGTGGTGAACCCGTATTATCGCGAGCGGCAGGGCGCGGTAATCGCGCCAGGCGAAAGCTTCGCCGATCCGCCGGTGCGCGAGCGGCTGATGGGTTTGGCGCGCGCGCTCACCCCGCAAACGCAGAGCATCGATGGAACCGCCTTCGTCCGTTTCCTGGATCAGCGTCAGGCCGTCGATACGCGGCGCAAGATCGGCGTGACGGGCTATTGCATGACCGGCGCTTTCATGCTGCGCACGGCCGCCGCCGCACCCGATCGCGTTGGCGCCGGCGCCTCGTTCCACGGCGGCGGGCTGGCGACCAGCGCGCCCGATAGCCCGCATCTGCTCGCGCCCAGCCTGCGCGGCAATTACCTGTTCGCCATCGCCCAGAACGACGATCAGAGCGATCCCGCCGCCAAGACCACCTTGCGCGAGGCGTTCGCGGCCGCGGGAACTGCCGCCGAGATTGAAGTCTACCCTGCCCAGCATGGCTGGTGCGCGCTCGACAGCCAGGTGTTCGACCAGGTTCAGGCCGACAGAGCCTGGTCGCGCCTCTTGGCGCTGTTCTCCGGCCTGTGATTGCCAGGGAACGCACAGACGGCCCGCGACTCGAGTTAGGCGTGGCCGGGTGAACGCCGCTGTTAAGCATGCGGCGGCGATTAGAAAGCTGGTTCATGACCCCTGCCGCGCCCCCGCCCGTCGCGCCGATCACGCTTGCCGAGATCGAGGCGGCGCGCGCCCGCATCGCTGGGACTATTCTGCGCACGCCGCTGGTGCGGCTTGATCTGGGGCCAGACTATCCCGACATTCGCCTGAAACTCGAGAATCTGCAGCCGACCAACGCCTACAAAATTCGCGGCGCGGTCAACGCGGTGGCCAACTTGACCGACGCCGAGCGGGCCGAAGGCGTGTGGACGATCAGCGCAGGCAATGCCGGCCAGGGCGTGGCTTACGCCGCGCGCGCGGCGGGCATCGCGTGCAGTGTCGTCGTCATCGAGACCGCGCCGGCCACCAAGCTTGAGCGCATGCGCGCACTCGGCGCGCGGCTTGTGCCGGTTCCCTTCGAGATCGCCTGGAAGGCGCTTGAGGAGCATGCATTCCCCGGCATGGAAGCCACGCTGATCCATCCGTTCGACAACCAGGATTTCATCACCGGCCATGGCTCGATGGGTCTGGAAATATTGGAGGACGCGCCCGACGCCAAAGCGATCATCGCCGCGGTCGGCGGCGGCGGACTGATCGCCGGCCTCGGCAGTGCGATCAAGGCGCTGCGCCCGGACATCAAGATCATCGCGGCCGAGCCTGAAACCGCCGCGCCGTTCGCGCGATCATTTGCCGCCGGTTCGGCGCAGGATTTTCCGGATTGGACCGCTTCGTTCGTCGATGGCGCCGGCGGGCGCAACCTCATGCCGCGCATGTGGGAGCGGATGAGGCCGGTTGTTGACGGCGTTATCGTAGTCACGCTAGCGGAGACACGCGCAGCCATGCGGCTGATGGCGGAGAAGGCGCGCATCATCGCCGAAGGCGCGGGCGCTTTGCCGATTGCGGCGGCGCTGAGCGGCAAAGCGGGTGCGGGGCCGATCGTAGCCATCGTTTCGGGCGGTAACATCGATCTGAAGAAGTTCTGCGAGCTTATCGACGTTTGAGGCGCGCCAGCGCCTAACCCGCACGCGCGGGTTTTCGCGGCAGCGCCGCCCGAATAGTGCGTGTGAGAAACCGGATATAGCGCATCAACAGGCCACCGGCGCCCCACCCAAGCGCGAAGAACACCGGCCCGAGCGCCACGAACAGCAGCGGCGGCAGATTGTTGGTTTCGACGTGCGGCAGATGTACGCCGACAGCTTCGAGACCGCCAATGACGACCAGTATGACCCCCGACGCCAGGAACGAAAGGCTGATTGCGCCCAGCCCGACAACGACGACATAGGTAACGATGCCGCCGGCCGCGAGCAGGCCGACAAGCTTGAGCGCGCGGAGCGCGCCGCTTGGCCGTTGGTTCGGCGGCGCATCGACCAGCAGTTCAACCGCATAGGCGCGCGCCAATGCTTCCGGCGCATCAAGCGCGTGCAAAACTTCATCGACGGGCTTGCCGTACTCGATCGCCTCGCGGATGTGGCTGCGCAGATCGTTGGCGATGTCGGATTGCTCTTTGAGCGCGTAGCGACGCAGCGCTGCTTCGAAGCGGCTCATATAGGCGTCGATTTTGGATTGTTCGGTGCTCATAGCGCAATTCCTTTTTCGAGGCAGCGCGCAACCGCGTCCGCCATTTGGGTCCATTCTTTTTCGAGGGTGGCGAGTTGCAGGCGCCCGCGGGCGGTGAGCCGGTAATATTGGCGCGGCGGCCCCGCGGGAGAATCCACCGCGAAGGTCTCCAGGTGCCGGTCGCTCTTCAGCCGGCGCAACAGCGGGTAGAGCGTGTTTTCACCCGCCGCCAATGGCCCGAAATCGGCGAGCTTGGTCACGATTTCATAGCCATAGCTGGCGTCGTCGCGCAGCAACCGCAGCACGCAGAGTTCGAGCACGCCGCGCCGCAATTGTGAGGTCCACTCGGTCTCGGGCATGCCCGTCTCCGTCAGCTAATGTGTAGCGCACACTAGCAGACTAGTGTGCGCCACGCAATAGCTAAACTGAGGCGTGACCTCCCCCGACTCGGGGTAGGCAAGGTTCGTGGGCGCCGCACGCATCATTTCGGCCAAGTCAGAGGCCGCTTTCCTGGGCGTGGAGCGATCGCTCACCGGGCGGCGCTGGCGCACGCGCGAGGCCGAGCTTGGCTTGGTTGAGGCGTTCCGGCGGCGCTTCCAATTGCCGGAGATCGCCGCGCGTTTGCTGGCCGCGCGCGGCGTCACGCTGGAAGACGCGTCGAATTTTCTTGAGCCGACGCTGAAAGCGCTGTTCCCCGATCCGTCCTCGTTTGCCGACATGGACGAAGCCGCGCGCGTGATCGAGGACGCGATCGTCAGCGGGCGTTCGTGCGCGGTGCTGGCCGATTACGATGTCGACGGCGGCTCCTCGGCGGCGCAACTCGTGCGCTATTTCCGCGCCCGCGGGCGCGCGCTGAAAATCTACGTTCCCGACCGGATGAAGGAAGGCTACGGCCCCTCGGCGCTGGCGTTCGAGCGCTTGAAAGCCGAAGGCGTGGAACTCGTTATCACCGTCGATTGCGGCGCCGCCGCCGAAGGGCCGCTTAAAGCGGCGGCAGAACTTGGCCTCGACGTGATCGTGCTCGACCATCATTTGATGGCGGGGCCACCGCCGAAGGCGCGCGCGGTGGTGAACCCCAATCGCCTCGATTGCCGCTCCGGACAAGGCAACCTCACCGCGGCCGGCGTCGTGCTGGTGGCGCTGACAGCGGTGAATCGCGAGGCGCGCCGACGCGGCTCGATCGGTTCGAACAATCTGCCCGACCTGATGGCGATGCTCGACCTCGCCGCCATCGGCACGGTTTGCGATGTCGCTCCGCTGACCGGCTTCAACCGCGCCATCGTTGCGCAAGGGCTCAAAGTACTGCGTAACGGCAAGAATATCGGACTTGTCGCCTTGGCCGAAAACGCTGGCCGCAAGGGCGCGGCCAGCGTCTACGATTTCGGCTTTATCCTGGGGCCACGCATCAATGCTGGCGGGCGTGTCGGCGATGCGTCGCTGGCGACGCGGCTGTTGTCCACCGAGGACCCGCAGGAAGCACGCGAACTCGCCGCCACGCTGGAGGCGCTGAACGCCGAACGCCGTCAGCGCGAAGCGGAAATGCTGGCGGAAGCGGAAACCGCGGCGCTGGCGGAAGCGGAACTGCGCGCGGTGGTGATCGTCGGCTCGCATCTTTGGCACCCTGGCGTGATCGGCATTGCAGCGGGCCGGCTTAAGGATCGGCTGATGAAGCCGACCATCGTGCTGGGCGGGGTCAGCGAACACGAGCCCGCGAAAGGCTCTGGCCGCTCGACGCCTGGGGTCAATCTCGGCGCCGCGGTGGCGGCGGCCAAGCAAGCCGGACTGCTGATCAGCGGCGGCGGACATGCGGCGGCGGCGGGGCTCACCGTGGAATGGGATAAGGTCGAGGCGCTCAAGGATTTTCTCTCGGAGCAGCTGTCCGACGAAATGGCGGCGGCGGCGGGCGAGGCGCGCGCGCTCTCGGTGGACGCCAGCGCCGCCATTGGCGCGCTAGATTTGAACCTCATCGACGCGCTCGACCGCATTGGCCCCTACGGCCAGGGCCATCCCGAGCCCCTGTTCGCGCTGCCGGACGTGCGGGTCTCGTTTTCCAAGCTGGTGAAGGAAGAACACGTGCGCTTCACGCTGGAAGATGCGCGCGGCGCCCGCATCGGCGGCATCGCCTTCCGCGCCATGAAAAGCGGCTTGGGAGAGGCGCTGCTGAAGCGCGAAGGCGTGTTCCACGCCGCCGTGCGGGTGAAAAAGAACGAGTGGAACGGCAATGTGCGCGCCGAGGCCGAGATCGTGGATCTGGCGGTTTCCAGTTAGTCGTGCCGGCGACCAGAAATGGCAGGCCCTAGGGGAGTCGAACCCCTCTTTTCAGGTTGAAAACCTGACGTCCTAACCGATAGACGAAGGGCCCCCGGAACCCACAGGGCGCCCGCGCATATAAGGGGGTGCGGCGCTGCTGGCAAGCGTCCCTGGCCCGCCTTTCGGCGGGCGTGAAAATGCCGCCTTGCGGTGGGCGCCAGCGCGGCTTAACCGGGCGCTCAAGGAGGCCCCGGCGCCCGCATGGATTACGCGCATGTCCGCGACCTGATGGTCGAAACCCAGGTTCGTCCCAATGACGTCACCGACCCGCGGGTGTTGCGGGCGATGCGCACCTTGCCCCGGGAGCGCTTCATGCCGGCAGGCAAACGCGCGCTCGCTTATGCCGATCTTGAGCCGGAGGCAGCCCCTGGCCGCACGCTGATGCGTCCGCGCGACATCGCCAAGCTGATCCAGGCGCTGGCGCCGCAAAGCCACGAACGCGCGCTCGAAATCGCCGCCGCCACCGGCTACGGGTCGGCGGTGTTGGGTTCGATCTGCAAGGAAATCATCGCCCTCGACCCCGATCCAGACCTCTCCTTCGCCGCCCGAGCGGCGCTCGAATCGGTGGGCGTACGCAACGCCAAGGCGGTTTCAACCGCGACGGTGGAAGGTTGGGCTGAAGGTGGGCCGTACGACCTTATGCTTTTGAACGGTTCCGCCGAATTCGTGCCCGACGCTTGGCTTGCGCAGCTGGCGCCGGGCGGACGGCTGGGCGTTATCGTGCGCCAGGGCGCGGCGGGTTCGGCGCGAATCTACACCCGCTCGGGCGGGGCCGTGGCCTTCCGCACTGTTTTCGACGCCGCCCCGCCGCTGGCGCCGGGCTTGGCGCGCCCGCCGGCGTTTGCGTTCTGACCACGCAACAAGCCGTTAAGATTTCCTTATAGGTCGCCGCGCTCAAACTAGCCGAGGAGATTCCCTTCCCATGGACGGGAATCAACACGGCGCTTAGGCTGCGCGGATCAAACGACTCGCGCGCAATTGGTGAGGCTCGAAATGGCGGTACAGCAACCACAAGCCGAACCTTCGATGGAAGAGATTCTGGCGTCGATCCGGCGGATCATTTCCGAAGAAGAATCCGCCGAGGGCGAACCCGCACCGGTGCTCGATCTGGTGCAAGAGTCCGCCCCCGAGCTCGCCGTCGAGGACCCTGAGGATGACCTCGTCTTCGAGACCGCTCCCGAGCAGCCAGCCATGCTGGTGGTGGCGCCGCCGCATGCGCCCGCCGAGCCCATCATCTCACCGCCAACCGCCTCGGCCGCGGCCGGGTCGCTCGCGCGTTTGGCCGGAACGCTGCGTATTGCCGACACGCCAAACCAGACCATTGAAGGCGTGGTGCGCGAATTGTTGAAGCCGATGCTAAAGGACTGGCTCGACCACCACCTGCCGGCGATCGTGGAAAGCCGCGTCGAAGCCGAACTGGAGCGCATCGCCCGCATGGCGCGCTAAGCCGCGCCTTTTGCCCCTTCGCGGGCACTCGCGCGCAGCGGGCTGAGCCTGCTATAGCTTCCGCATGATCGAAACCACGTTCAATCCGAAAGAAGTCGAGCCGCGTTGGAGTGAGGCTTGGGAGAAGTCCGGCGCCTTCAAGCCGAAGACCGACCCCGCCGTCGATGCGTTCTGCATCGTCATCCCCCCGCCCAACGTCACCGGCTCGCTGCATATCGGCCACGCGCTCAACAACACGTTGCAGGACGTGCTGGTGCGGTTCGAGCGGCTGCGCGGCAAATCGGTGCTCTGGCAGCCGGGCATGGATCACGCCGGCATCGCCACGCAAATGGTGGTGGAGCGGCAATTGGCGCAAGCAGGCGCCAATGAAGATCGCCGCTCGCTGGGGCGCGAGGAGTTTGTGAAGCGCGTGTGGGCCTGGAAGGAAACTTCCGGCGGCATGATCATGAACCAACTGCGCAGGCTGGGCGCCTCGTGCGATTGGTCACGCGAGCGCTTCACCATGGACGAGGAGCTGTCCGCGGCGGTGCGCCGCGTGTTCGTGCAGCTCTACAAGGATGGGCTGATCTACAAGGACAAGCGCCTTGTGAACTGGGACCCTCATTTCGAAACCGCCATCTCCGATCTCGAAGTCGAAAACCGCGAAGTCCCCGGCCATTTCTGGCATTTCAAATATCCGCTGGAGCATGGCGAGACGTATCAGTTTCCAATCGCGTTCGACGAAGACGGCAAACCCACCGAATGGGAAACGCGCGATTACATCTCCATCGCTACCACGCGGCCCGAGACCATGCTCGGCGACGGCGCCGTTGCGGTGCATCCGAGCGATACGCGCTATGCGCCGATTGTCGGCAAACGCTGTCTGCTGCCGCTGGCTGATCGCTATATCCCGATCATCACCGATGAATATCCCGATCCAGACTTCGGCTCCGGCGCGGTGAAAATCACCGGCGCGCATGATTTCAACGATTACAAAGTCGCGCGCGCACACAATATTCCGCTCTACGTGCTGATGGATGGCAAGGGCCGGATGGCCGACGCTGAGCACGTGCCGGCGAAATATCGCGGCTTGGACCGCTTTGAAGCGCGCAAGCTTGTGGTGGCTGATATCGAGGCGCTTGGGCTGCTGATCAAGGTCGAGAACAAGAAAATCAGCCAGCCGTTCGGCGACCGCTCGAACGTGGTGATCGAGCCGATGCTGACCGACCAATGGTATGTCAACGCCGGGGAATTGGCGAAGCCGGCGATTGCAGCTGTCGAAACTGGCAAGACCAAGTTCGTGCCTGAGAACTGGTCGAAAACCTTCTTCCAATGGATGCGCAACATCGAGCCCTGGTGCGTCTCACGCCAACTCTGGTGGGGGCATCGGATTCCGGCGTGGTATGGGCCGGGTTGGGGCGACGATGGCGATCTGCACTTAGGCAACAAGAAGAGACTCTTTGTGGCTGAAACTGAGGCAGCAATGCTGAAGGAAGCGCGCGCGTATTACGGACCCGATGTCGAGATTGAAATTGATCGAGGAGAATACGCGTTCGTTGGCTCGGGTGACGGACTCAGGAAGAAACACTCCGCTACGTTGAAGCGCGACGAAGACGTCCTCGACACCTGGTTCTCTTCCGGCCTGTGGCCATTCTCGACGCTGGGCTGGCCGGAGAAGACGGCGGAACTGAAACGCTTCTATCCGACATCCACGCTCGTCACCGCGCACGACATCATCTTCTTCTGGGTGGCGCGGATGATGATGTTTGGCCTGCACTTCATGAAGGAGGTTCCCTTCCGCGAGGTCTACATCCACGCCCTCGTTCGCGATTCCAAGGGCGCGAAGATGTCGAAATCCAAGGGCAACACCATGGACCCCTTGGAGCTGATCGACAAATTCGGCGCCGACGCGTTGCGTTTCACTCTGGCGGCGATGGCCGCGCAGGGGCGTGACATCAAGCTCAGTGAGCAGCGCATCGAAGGCTATCGCAATTTCGGCACCAAGCTGTGGAACGCGGCGCGGTTTGCACAGATGAACGAATGCGCGGTGTGGGACAAGTTTGATCCCTCAAGCCCGAAGCAAACCGTCAATCGCTGGATCGTCGGCGAAACCGCCAAAGCCGCCGCCGCGGTCACGCGCGAACTGGAAGCGCGGCGCTTCAACGAAGCCGCTGGCGCGCTCTACAAATTCGTCTGGAATGTCTATTGCGATTGGTATCTTGAATTTATCAAGCCGCTGCTCAATGGCGAGGACGAAGCCGCCAAGGCTGAAACACGGCGCACGGCGGCCTGGGCGCTCGATCAGATCCTGATCCTGCTGCACCCGTTCATGCCGTTCATCACCGAGGAATTGTGGGCGCGCACCGGCGAGTACGGGCAAAAGCGCGCCGGCATGCTGATCAGCGAGGCTTGGCCGCGCCTCTCCGAGGACATGATCGACGCCGAGGCCGAGGCAGAAATCGACTGGATGGTGAAGCTGATCGAGGAAACCCGCTCCACCCGCTCCGAGCTTAATGTCCCTGCCGGCGCGAAAATCCCGCTGCTGCTGATCGGCGCCGATTCCGCCACGGAGGCGCGGCTCGAACGCTATCAGGATCTGATCGACCGCATGGCGCGGCTCGAATATTCCACCAGCGCCAAGGACGCGCCGAAGGGTTCGGTGACGTTCGTGCTGGACGGCGCGACCGTTGCGTTGCCGCTCGACGGCGTAGTGGATTTACCGGCGGAGGCCGCGCGGTTGGCCAAGGACATCGCCAAGCTTGATGCGGAAATCGCCAAGATGAATGCCAAGCTCGGCAATGCCGACTTCGTGGCCAAAGCGCCAGAAGAAGTCGTGGACGAATTGCGCGAACGGCTCGAGCAGGAAAGCGCCGCGCGCGCCAAGCTGGCCGCGGCGCTGGCTCAAATAAGGGGCGGAGCGTGACACATCCCCACCACCCATCCCCGGATGAATGCGTAGCATTCAGTCCGGGGCCCATAAACCCAGCCGCTTGTGTTCATGGGCTCCGGACTTCGCTTCGCGAATCCGGGGATGGGTGGAGAGATGCAGGCCGATACGAATAGGAGCAAAGCGTGATGCGCATCTTCGTCACCGGCGCGTCCGGCTTTGTCGGAGGCGCGGCGGTGCGCAAATTCGTCGCCGCCGGGCATGAGGTGCGCGCCATGTCGCGCTCGGAGAAATCCGACGCCGCCATCCGCGCGCTTGGCGCCGCGCCCGTACGCTGCGATCTTGAAGACGTGAAGGCGGCGCATGTCGGCGATGCAGAAGCGGTGTTGCACTGCGCCGCGTTCGTGGAGCAATGGGGGCCGATCGAGGCGTGGAAGCGCTTCAATATCGACGGCACGGCGGCGGTACTGAAAGCCGCGCGCGAAACCGGGGCCAAGCGCTTCATCCATATCAGCACCGAATCCGTGCTCTGGCGCGGCCAGCACCTGCGCGATGTGGATGAGACCTATCCGCTCGCGCTCAATTCGCCTTACCCGTACGCATGGACCAAAGCGCGCGCCGAACTGTTGGTGAAGGAAGCTGCGACCAAGGATTTCACCACCATCATCCTGCGTCCGCGTTTCATCTGGGGACCGGGCGACACCACGCTGTTGCCAGTGATCGAAGCGATGGCGAAAGTCGGCAAATTCCTGTGGATCGATCACGGCCGCGCGCGCACTTCTACCACGCACATCGCCAATCTCACGCATGCGATCGATCTGGCGCTCAGCAAAGGCCGCGCCAGCGAAGCCTATTTCGTGCTCGACAATGGCGTGACGACGATGAAGCAGATCATCAGCGGGCTCGCCGCCTCGCGCGCGATTACGCTGCCGGAGAAATCCGTTCCCGCCTGGCTCGCCGATTTCATAGGCGCGGCAAGCGAGGGCTTGTGGCGGACGTTCGCCCTCAAGGGCGAGCCGCCACTGACGCGGTTCTCGGCCATGATCATGTCGCGCGAATGCGTGCTCAAGGCCGACAAGGCGCGCGCGGAATTGGGCTACGTCCCGGTGATTGACCTCGCCGAGGGCTTGCGCCAGATGGGCGCGGGCGGCGCCTAAAATTCCCGCGCCAACACCGCCCGGGTTGCCCAGCGCCATCGGAAGTGGCAACAGGAGCCCAGTCGGGGTGTAGCTCAGCCTGGTAGAGCATTAGCTTTGGGAGCTAAGGGTCGCGAGTTCGAATCCCGCCGCCCCGACCAACAACACGCAACCGTCAATGGACTGGATTGTAGCGGTCGCGCAGCCGGGTTTGCCTGGAAACCAGCGGCTGCTCGACGCCCTCGATGAACACCGCGAGCGGCGCGCTCATCACCTCGAGCGGATCCCCGTCCCAGATCACTACGTCGGCCAGATAGCCCCGCTCCAACCGACCCAGCTGGCCGCCGACGCCGAATATTTCCGCCGGCCCGCGGCTCACGGCGGCGAAAGCGTCATTCCAAGCCAGGCCGTTCGCCACCGCGTTGCCGGCGAGTTGCAGCGCCAACCGCGCCTGATGCGCGTCGACGTCGCCCGGCTTGGGCGCGATGGCGATGCGCACGCCAGCCCGCTGCAGCAGCGCGGCGTTGTCGGCGCGGGCCGAGAGCCGCTCGAAGCGGTCCGGAAGATTCGATAATGGATCAACGATCACCGCGATCCGCGCCCGCGCCAGTTCGTCGGCAACTTGCCAGGCCTCGGCCCCGCCATGGATGGCGAAGCGCAATTGCGGGTTAGCGCGGTTGAAGGCGATCAGCCGGCGGATGTCGGCGGCGGCCTCGACATGCACCAGGAACAGGCCCTGCCCGCGCGCGAACGGCGCTAGCGCCTCGGCGTCGAGTTCGTTCAGCACCGCGCCGCCCTGGCCGGAGCGATAGCGCCCGGGGTATTCGCGCGCGTCACGCAGCGCCGCCTCGAACGCCGGCCACAACGCCGCACGCGAAGTGCCGGTGCGCTCGGCTCCGGTCTCGCCCAGCTCCACCACCATGAACGCACTCGCGCCGAAGACGCTGTCGGGCCCGCCGCCCAGTGACACCAGCGCGCCGCGCCCGCCGAACAGGCTCGCCGTGCCCGACGGCGCGATCGCCGCGCGGGTGACGCCCTCGAGCCGGGTGACGGCGATGGCGGTCACGCCCGGATCGAAAGCGCGGCCCGCGTCGGCGGCGGCGGCGACCAGCGCGCCCTCGATATCCGCATCGTTGGGCGCGCCTGAACCGGAAATTTCGCTCAGGCCCAATTCGCTCATAGCCGCAAAGGCGCCGGGGGTGACGTAGCGGCCCTGCGCCTCGATCACGCGCGCGCCGCGCGGCGCGGCGAGGTCTGCGCCCACGGCGGCGATGCGCCCATCGACGATCAACACGTCGCCGTTTTCGACCACGCCCGCCGCGCCATTGGTGACGACGCGGCCGTTCTGGATCAGCACGGTCTCAGCCAATGCTGGGCCGCCCAGCGCCAAGGCCACCGCGACAAGAATCGCGCGCCTCATTGCCCACGCTCCCGATAGCTTTGGCCCAGTTCGAAATCGGAGAAATGCTCCTGCCCCTCGCCACGGCGATAGACCAGCGCGCCGTCCATGAACACTTGCTCGGCAACCGCGTAACTGGAGAAAGGATCGCCCGTCCAGATCACCACGTCGGCGCGTCGTCCCGCCTGCAGCGAGCCGGTCTCCGCCTCGATGCCGAGCGCACGGGCGGGGTTGCGCGACAGCCAGGTCCAGGCCTCGGCGCGCGAAATCGTCAACCCAGCACGGCGGCCGTCGGCGAGCGCCTTGGCCGCTTCCTGGTTCAAGCGCTGGATGCCGACCTCGCTGTCGGAATGCACGATCGCGCAGGCGCCGCGCGCATGCACGAACGGGATGTTTTCGCGAATGCCGTCATAGGCCTCGATCTTGAAGCCCCACCAATCGGCCCACATCGCCGAGCATATCTCCTCTCGCGCCAACAGATCGGCGATCTTGTAGCTCTCGACCGCGTGATGAAAGGCGGCGATGCGGAAGCCGAATTCATGCGAGATTTCGATGGCGTTGACCATTTCATCGGCGCGGTAGCAATGCCATTGCAGCAGGATTTCGCCGTTGAGCACGCCGGCCAGGGTTTCGAGTTCGAGATCGCGGTCGGGCGGGTCGCCCTCACCGCTCTCACGCTGCTCGCGCACGCGCCTGTTGTACTCCGCCGCCCGCGCGAACGCGGCGCGATAACCGGCGACATTGCCCATGCCGGTGGCGGGAGAAGTGTTTCTTTCGCCATAGACGCGCGCGGGATTTTCCCCGCACGCCATTTTCAGACTTTGCGGCGCTTCGGGGAATTTCATTTCCTGCACCGTGCGCGCGCCCAGCACCGGGCGCAGCGTCACGCCTCGCCCGCCGAACAGATTGGCCGAGCCGGGCAGCACGTGCAGCGTGGTGATGCCGCCGGCGACGGCGCGGCCAAAGCCCGGATCCTGCGGCCACACCGAATGCTCGACCCAGACTTCGGCGGTGTTGGGGTCGGTGGCCTCGTTGCCGTCCGCTGTGGCTTGAATGCCCGGCGAGGGATAGACGCCGAGATGGGAATGCACGTCGATGATGCCGGGCGTGACGAAGCGGCCCGCGCCATCGATCAGCATCGCGCCCTCCGGCGCGGCGAGGTTTGGCCCGACCGCGACAATGCGCCCGTCACGCATCAGCACATCGGCCCCGGCGGACTCACCGCCCAGTCCGTCGATCACGGTCGCGCCGCGGATCAGCGTCGGGACCGACGCGCGCGGCGCGTAGGTTGAGACATAGGCGGCGGGCCGGGCCGCGTTTGGCCCTGCACCGTCCGTGCTGGCGCAAGCGCAGAGCCCCGAGGCCAGCGCCACTATGGATAGAATTCGCATGGGTTCCCTCACCGGCTGCCATCTGAGCGGCTTTGGCCGGGGCCGACAAGTGCTTACACGCCTTTCGGGAGAATCCAGGGTTCGGTCGGGCGCCAGTGTCTCACTCAATGTTGATTCCGAGTATCAGATCACCCGCTCAACGCCCTTGGCCGCTTTCAGCGCCGCGCGCGCGGCTGGGGTCGCGGCGACCATCGCCCTGGTCGCCAATTCGATCTCGCGCCCGTCCTTGAGCCGCAGCACTAGCCGCAATGGTCGTGCTTGGCCGGCGGGCGGTTTGGGCAACGCGTTCAGCGTCTGCGCCAGCAGGTCGAGCGGCGCGCCCTCGTTCAGCACCACGCGCAGATCCTCCCCCGTGCGAGCCTCGACCGCCTCGATCGACTCGAAAGCATCCGCCGAGATACGCAGATCGCCGTCGCGGTAGCGCACGCGGGCGCGAAAAGCATAAGCCTTGCCCACCTGCACCGCCTCGCGCACAAAGGCGACATTCTCCGGCATCACCGCCGGCTCGAAATCCCCGCTCGGATCGGACATGGACACATAAGCGAAAGTGTCGCCGGATGGAGCGGTGCGATACTGGATGCGCCGCGCCACGCCCGCCATCAGATAAGCGCGCGGCTCGGTCTCGCCCTCTTCGAGAATATCGCCGATGCTGGCGTAGCGCTCGCCAGCGTCGGCGAAAAAACCCGTGAGAGGGTGGCCGGAAAGATAAAAACCAACGCTTTCGCGCTCGGCGTCGAGCCGATCCTGCCCGGACCAGGCCGGCGCCTTGGGAAAGCTCGGGCGCGCCGCAGGCTCATCGGCGCCGAACAAACTGGCTTGCGAGCTGGCGCGCTCCTCGGCGGCGCGCTGGGCGTAGGCGGCGAGGATCTCGCAGCCCGCGAACGCACGCGCGCGGTCAGGCTCCAACGTGTCCAGCGCGCCCGCCTTAGCGAGATTTTCCAATTGCCTGCGATTTATCGCCTTGGGATCGATGCGTTCGGCAAAATCGTGCAGCGCCTGGAATCGCCCGTGCGCGATGCGCTCGGCCACCACCGCTTCCATCGCCGCCACCCCGACATTGCGCACCGCCCCCAAGGCGTAACGCACCGCCAACCCCGCCTCCGTCGTTTCAACCTCGAAGTCGGCATGCGAGGCATTGAGATCGGGGGGCAGAACCGTGACGCCAATGCGCCGCGCGTCCTGATGGAACGAGGCGAGCTTGTCGGAATTGGAGATGTCGAGGCTCATCGAGGCGGCGACGAAATCGACCGGGTAGTGCGCCTTCAGATAAGCGGTTTGATAGGCGATGACGGCATAGGCGGCGGCGTGCGATTTGTTGAAGCCGTAGCCGGCGAATTCCTCGACCAGATCGAAAATGTGCGCCGCCAAGCCCTCGCCGACGCCGCGCTCCTTGGCGCCGTCGATGAAGCGGGATTTTTGCTTGGCCATCTCCGCCGGTTGCTTCTTGCCCATGGCCCGGCGCAGCAAATCCGCCTCGCCCAGCGAATAGCCGGAAAGCACCTGGGCGATCTGCATCACCTGCTCCTGGTAGACGATGACGCCGTAGGTCTCTTCGAGGATCGGCTTTAGCGTGTCGTGCAGATAATCCGGCTGCTCGCGGGCGTGCTTGACATTGGCGAAGCGGTCGATGTTCTTCATCGGCCCTGGGCGATAGAGCGAGATCAGCGCGATCACGTCTTCCAGGCAGGTGGGTTTCACTTTGCGCAGCGTATCGCGCATGCCCTGACCTTCGAGCTGAAACACCCCGAAAGTGAGGCCCGACTGCATTAATGCGTAAGTTTTGGCGTCGTCATAATGAGTGGCGTCGAGGTCGAGCTTGACGCCGCGCCGCGCCAGCGATTTGAGCGCGCGGTCGATCACCGTCAGCGTCTTCAAACCGAGAAAATCGAACTTCACCAGCCCCGCGGCTTCCACCCATTTCATGCTGAACTGGGTCGCCGGCAGCGCCGCGCGCGGATCGCGGTAGAGCGCCACCAGTTCGATCAGCGGGCGGTCGCCGATGACGATGCCGGCGGCGTGCGTGGATGCGTTGCGGTAAAGCCCCTCCAGTTGCAGCGCGGTGTCGAGCAGCGCGCGGACCTCGGGTTCCTTGCGCGCCTCCTTGAGCCGGGGTTCGATTTCCACCGCTTCGGCAAGCGTCACCGGGTTGGCGGGATTGGCGGGCACCAGCTTGGCCAGCCGGTCGACTTGGCCGAACGGCAATTGCATCACCCGCCCGACATCGCGCAGCACCGCGCGCGCCTGCAGCGTGCCGAAGGTGATAATGTGGGCGACGCGGTCCTCGCCGAATTTCTCCTTGACGTACTCGATGACTTCCCCGCGCCGCTCCTGGCAGAAATCGATGTCGAAATCCGGCATCGACACCCGCTCGGGATTGAGGAAGCGCTCGAACAACAGCCCCCAGCGCAGCGGGTCGAGATCGGTGATGGTGAGCGCCCAGGCGGTCACCGATCCCGCGCCCGAACCGCGGCCCGGGCCGACGGGAATGCCCTGCGCCTTGGCCCATTTGATGAAATCGGAGACGATCAGGAAATAGCCCGGAAACTCCATCTGGGTGATGATTTCAAGTTCGTAGGCGAGGCGCTTTTTGTACTCTTCCGCCGACGCGGCGGCGCGATCGCCCAGCGCCTTGAGCCGCACCTTCAATCCCGCCTCCGCCTGCGCCCGCAATTCTGCGGCTTCGTCTCGGCCGCGTTTGGTGTCGAAACGCGGCAGGATCGGCTTTCTATCGGGGACGCGGAAGGCGCAGCGGCGCGCGATCTCGCCGGTGTTGGCGATCGCCTCCGGCAGATCGGAAAACAGCGCCGCCATCTGCTCGCCGCTCTTGAAATAATGCTCGGCGGAGACACGCGGGCGATCCTCCTCGCCCAGATACGAGGAAGCCGCAATGCACATCAGCGCGTCATGGGCGGCGTGGTCGCTTTGCTTGGCGAAGCGGATGTCGTTGCACGCCACCAGCGGCAACGAGAGCTCGTAGGCGAAATCCACCAGCGCCGCTTCGCTGTCGGTTTCGGCGCGCTCCTGGTGGCGCTGCAGCTCGACATAGAGCCGGCCTGGAAACGCGCCCGCCAGGCGCCGCAGCAATTCGCGCGCGGCTGGCTGTTTGTCGGCGAGAATGAGGTTAGCTACCGCGCCCTCGGCCCCGCCAGTGAGGGCGATGAGCCCGCCGGATAATTCCAGCACCCGCGACAGCGCCAGGTGCGGATCGCCGAAATCCGCGCCCTCAAGATAGGCCGCGCTCGATAGCCGCATCAGATTGGCGTAGCCCTCCTCGTTCTGAGCCAGCAGCGCCAGCGGCCCGGCGACGCCCTCCTCGCGCACCTCCAGCGTCAGGCCGACAATCGGCTGCACGCCGGCCTCGACCGCAGCCTGGGAAAACTCCAACGCGCCGAATAGGTTGTTAGAATCTGTGAGCCCCAGCGCGGGCATGCCATGCTTGACGGCGAGCTTCACCAGATCCTTCGCATGCACCGCGCTCTGCAGCAGCGAATAAGCCGACCGGGCGCGCAGATGGATGAAGGGCTGGGTCATGGTGATTCTCGGGAGGCATTATGGACCGGCGGCGCCCTCGCCGGCCAGGGGATGCCGGCGAGGCGCCGGCGATCCATATTAACTTCGCCGCACCAGCTTGCCATGGTCGAGCGCCATGACCCGGTCCATGTAGCGCGCGAGTTCGAGATTGTGGGTGGCGATCAAAGCGGCCGCGCCCTGGTTGCGCACCAGGTCCGACAGCGCGGCGAACACGACGCTGGAAGTATCGGGATCGAGATTGCCGGTGGGCTCGTCAGCCAGAATCAGGATCGGCTTGTTGACCATGGCGCGAGCGATGGCAACGCGTTGCTGCTCTCCGCCGGACAATTGCGCCGGCTGATGGCGCATGCGCTGGGCCAGCCCCATGATCTCAAGCAGGCGCTTAGCATCAGCCTCCGCCTCACGGCGCTTGCGTCCGGCGATCAGCGCCGGCAGCGCCACATTGGTGAGCGCGTCGAATTCCGGCAACAGGTGGTGGAACTGGTACACAAAGCCGATGCGGTTGCGACGGATCTGGGTTCGTGCGTCGTCGCCCTGGTCCCAAACCGAGGCGCCGTCAATGCGCACCTCGCCTGCGTTCGGCCGTTCCAACAGACCGGCGGCGTGCAGCAACGAGGATTTGCCAGAGCCTGACGGCCCGATCAGGCCGACGATCTCGCCGGCGCGGATTTCCAGATCGACGCCGTTGAGCACCACCAATTCGCCGGCGCCAGATTTGTAGCGCCGCTCCAGCCCGGCTATGGAAAGCACCGCCTCACTCATAGCGCAGCGCCTCCACCGGATCGAAACGCGAGGCCCACCAGGCGGTGGCCAGGGTAGAGGCGAAGGTTACCACGATGGTAAAAAAACAGATCTGCGCAACTTCGCTCCACTCGATTTTGGCAGGCAAAGTTTCCAGCGAATATACGGTGCCCGGAAATGGATCGAAGCCAGTGACTCTCTCGATCAGATTCTGGATCGCCTCTATATTGAGGCAAAACCCTATGCCCAAGAGCAGGCCGATCGTCAGCCCCAGCAAACCAAGGCTGGCGCTGGCCATGAAGAAGACGCGCTGAATGGCGCCCTTGGTCGCCCCGATGGTGCGCAGAATGGCGATGTCGCGGCTTTTGTTTTTCACCAGCATGATCAACCCGGTGACGATGTTGAGCGCGGCGATGGCGACGAGAATCATCAATATCAGCCGCATCACGTTGCGCTCGACCACTAGTGCATCGGCCAAACCCTGGCTGCGCTCGCGCCAGTCGTAGATGGCATTGTTGCCGCCCAGCTTGTCATACAGTGTCAGCACCATGGCCTGCGCCTGCTCGGGGTCCTTGATGCGCAGCTCCAATTCATCGACGCCGTCGCCGCGGCTGAACAGAATCTGCGCCTGCTCCAGCGGCATGTAGATGAAAGCGCTGTCGAACTCCGACATCTCGACGTTGAAAATGCCCCCGACTAGGAACGATTTGCGCCGCGGCGTCTGCCCGAACGGGGTCACCGCCGGCTGCGGCGGAATGAGGCTCACCGCCATGCCGGGCGCAACCCCGAGGATCGCCGCCAGCCGGCTGCCTACCAGTATGGTCGGTGAATCCACGCCCTCGAAACCCGAGAGATCGCCTACAATGATGTTGTCGGCGATAATCGGAAGTGCTTGCAGGCGCTCACGGGAAATGCCGCGCACGACGACGCCGGCAGCGCGCCCGTCGGCGCTCGCCAACGCCTGGGCGTTGATCAGCGGTGTCACCTCCAGCACCCCGGGAACCGCGCGCGCTTGCGCCGCCAACGCCTCGACCGCCGATGCCGGCAGGCCGCGGGTCTCGACATAGACGTGGCCGTTGACGCCGAGAATGCGCGACAGCAGCGTTTCGCGGAAACCGTTCATCACCGACATGGTGATGATCAGCGCCATCACCGCCAACGCGATCGCGGCAACGGAAATCACCGAGATCAGCGCCACCCCGCCATGCTGGCGCCGGGCGCGCAGATAGCGCCCCGCCAGCATGCGCTCGAACAGGCCGAAGGGTTGCGCGCGGGTGGCCATTGTCAATACGCTCTCGCGATCAGGATTTCTTCCACCGCTGGCGCGCCGGAGAAGATGCACTTGCCGAACGAGGCGGGCTGCTGAAGCGGCGCGTTGCGGATGGTGAGCTTGAGCGCTTTAAGCCGCTCGCCAACCGCCTCAAGGGCAGCCCCGGTGGGCCGCGCCCATTGCACCCGCGCCCAGCCCTTGAACTCCGCGCTCTCGTCGGCGCCGTAATAGGCCTCGACATCGGCGAAGCTGTTCAGATCGCCGCGAATGGCGCCGTCGAGACGCGCCTTGGCTTCGTCATAGAGCGCCTGCTGCGTGCGTTCGAGCACGCCGGGAACCTGGCCGATGAAGTCGGCGCGCGGCGCTGTATGCGTCTTGATCCTATCGCCCTCGCGCAGAGCGTTGCGGATCAGATAACTCACCTGCCCGCCGACGGCGTCGCGCGGGCCGATTTCGCAGATCAGCGGCGCGCCGCGGCGCACCCAATCCCAACGCTTGTCGGCGGGACGCGCGTCCTTGACATCGACATAAGCGCGCACCGGCGCACTGAATGCGCTCGCCTTGCCCAGCTCGGCAGCGAGCGCGGCGCAATATTCCAGGATCTGCGCATCTTCCGGCTTGCCGCGCAGCATCGGCACGATCACCACCTGGCGCGGGGCCACGCGCGGGGGCGCGCGCAGGCCGTCATCGTCGCCATGGGTCATGATCACGCCGCCGATCAGCCGCGTCGAGACGCCCCACGACGTCGTGTGCGCCAGCGTCTGGCCGCCATGCTTGTCCTGGTAGCGGATGTTCTGCGCCTCGGCGAAATGGGTGCCGAGATAGTGCGAAGTGCCGGCCTGCAGCGCCTTGCCGTCCTGCATCATCGCTTCGATCGAGTATGTACGCACTGCGCCCGGGAAGCGCTCGTTCTCCGGCTTCTCGCCGCAAACCACCGGCATCGCCAGCACCTCCTCGGCGACGGTGCGATAAATCTCCAGCGCCACCATGGTCTCCGCCATGGCGTCGGCTTCGTCGGCATGGGCGGTGTGCCCCTCCTGCCAGAGAAATTCCGCGGTGCGCAGGAACATGCGCGTGCGCATCTCCCAGCGCATCACATTGGCCCACTGATTGAGCTTCAAAGGCAAGTCGCGATAGGATTTGATCCAGCGGCTGAAGGCGTCGCCGATAATGGTCTCCGAGGTCGGGCGGATGATCAAGGGCTCGGCCAGCTCCGCGTCGGGATCGGGCGCGAGCACGCCGTCCACGGATTTCAAACGATGGTGCGTCACCACCGCCATTTCCTTGGCGAAGCCCTCGACGTGTTCGGCTTCCTTGGCGATGAAACTCATCGGTATCAGCAGCGGAAAATAATAATTCTCGTGGCCGCTGTCCTTGATGCGGGTGTCAAGTTCGCCCTGGATGCGCTCCCAGATCCCCATGCCCCACGGCTTGATGATCATGCACCCGCGCGTCGGCGACATTTCGGCGAGGTCGGCCTCGCGAACCACGGCCTGGTACCATTCGGGAAAATCCGCGCGCGTGACCTGCAGGGCGTGCATTCTGGCTGGGTTCCTTCAAGTTTCGTGCGTGGATAGAGCAGAGCGCGGCGGCGGGCAAATAGAAGCGCTCAGCCGCGCATGTGGAAGAGATCGACCGATACCGCCCAGGCCAAGCCCAGCCACAAAATTGCCGCTATGCCCGCCGCCCAGACCGCCTTCTGGCCCAGGCGATGAACCCGGGGCGCGCCGCGCTCGACCCCCGGGGCGGCCGCCTCGTCGGCCTCGTGCAGACTCTGCGCGCCGATGGGCAGCACCATGAACAAGGCCAGCCACCAGAGAATGAAATAGATGGCAAAGCCCATCAACGGGTTCATGCCTGGGCGCTCGCTTGGGCTTGGGGCGTTTCCATCAACTCGACCAGGACGCCGTTGGAATTCTTCGGATGCACGAAAACGATCAGCGTGCCGTGGGCGCCGATGCGCGGCTCGTTCAGCACGCTCGCGCCCTTCCGCACCATCTCATCGCGCGCGGCATGGATGTCGGCGACCTCGAAGCAGACATGGTGCTGGCCGCCATTGGGGTTGCGCTCCAGGAATTTCACGATCGGCGAGTCTTGGCCCAGCGGCTCGATCAACTCGATCTGGCTGTTGGCGACATTGACGAAGGCAAAGCGCACGCCTTGCGCCGGCAAATCTCGGGTTTCGGTGATGGCGCTCGCGGGCACGCCGTAGAGATCGCGATAGGTCGCTTTCGCCGCCTCGATTGAGGGCACGGCCACCCCCACGTGGTTCAATCTGCCGATCATGGCTTTGGCCTCCTGCCGCGCTTATCCTAGACCCGCAGCACGCTGACGTCGACCAGCGGCCGCTTGCCCCAGAGCCGATCGGCCGCCTTGCGCACCGCGCGCACCAGGCTTGCCTCCACCGCCTCGTCCTCCTGGCGCTGGTCGAGACCAAGCCGGTCGAACGCCGCCTCGGCCGCCTGCGCCAGCGCCTCGATGGCCGCGTCGAGCTTGTTCTCGTCGATCATGGAGAGCCCGCGCACCGAGACGTTCGGCCCGGCCAGGATGGTGCTCTTTTTGTCGCCCACCACCAGCGAGATATTGATGGCGCCTTCCGCAGCCAGACGCTGGCGGTCGCGCAGCGCCTCATCGTCGGCCACGACCATGACCCCGCCATCGATAAACAGCCTCCCGGAAGGCACTTCATCGATCAAGGCCGCCCGCCCCGGCGCGAGGCGGATCAGATCGCCGTTATTGGGAGCGATGGCTTCAACCACCTGCATTTCATGCGCGAGCTTGACGTGTTCGAGAATGTGGCGGCGCTCGCCATGCACCGGCACGGCGATGCGCGGGCGCGCCCATTGGTACATCTGCTTCAACTCGTCGCGCGCCGGATGGCCGGACACATGCACGGGATGATCGTCAGCGGTGATCAGTTCGACGCCGCGGGCGAGAAAGGTGTTGTAGAGATTGTGGATCGCCATCTCGTTGCCGGGGATGACCCGCGAGGAGAAGATGACGGTGTCGCCCGCGTGCAGCGCAACGTTGCGGAATTCACCGCGCGCAATGCGCGAAAGCGCCGCGCGCGCCTCGCCCTGGCTGCCGGTGCAAAGGTAAAGCACTTTGTCAGGCGACAAATTCGCGGCTTCTTCTTCAGCGATGATAGCGGGTGCATCCGCCAGCAGGCCCACGCTTTTCGCGGCGCCGACGATGCGGTGCATCGAGCGCCCGACCAGACACGGCTTGCGCCCGCAAGCGCGCGCGGCGAAGAGTGCGGACTCCACGCGCGCGACATTGGAAGCAAAAGCCGTCACCGCCACCCGCCCAGTGCATCCGGCGACCACCTTGGCCAGCTTCTCGCGCACATCCGATTCCGAGCCGGAACTGCCTTCCACGAAAACATTGGTCGAATCGCACACCATGGCGAGGATGCCTTCCTCGGCCATGGCCTTGAGCGTTGCTTCGTCGGTGACTTCGCCGATCATGGGATCGGGGTCGATCTTCCAATCGCCAGTGTGCCAGACCATGCCCAAGGGCGTGCGAATGGCGAGGCCGTTGGGTTCGGGGATCGAGTGCGTCAGGGTCACGAATTCGATGTCGAACGGCCCCAGCTTGAGGTGGCCCTTGAGCGCAATCTCGGTCAGCGGAACCCGCTCAAGCAGATTGCGTTCCTTCAGCTTTTCGCGCACCAAAGCCGCGGTGAAAGGGGTTGCGTAGACCGGCGCTTTCAGCTGCGGCCACAGCCAGGCCAGTGCGCCGATATGGTCCTCATGCGCGTGCGTGAGCACGATGCCGAGGATGTGATCGCTCTGCTCCACCAAATAGGCGGGATCGGGCAGGATCAAATCCACACCCGGCGTCGAATCCTCGCGCCCGAAGGTGACGCCGATATCGACGATGATCCATTTGCGCGCCTCCGGCGGCCCATAGCCGTAGGCGTTCAAATTCATACCGATTTCGCCCGAACCGCCGAGCGGCAGGAACACCAGCTCGTCGCCGGCGGCTGGCTTTCTCAAAGCACGCCGCCGTTCCGCTTGAATATCTCCAGCAACCCGCGCGAGGTCAGGTCCTGGTCGAAATGGTCGATCGAGGGGAACGAGCCCTCAAACAGGGCAGCGACGCCGCCAGTGGCGATGGTTTTCATCGGCTTGGCGTACTCGCTGCGGATGCGCTTGCAAATGCCTTCAATCATATCGATGGAGCCCCAATAAATCCCCGATTGCATCGCGCTCACCGTATCCTTGCCAATGACGCGGCCAGGATCGCGAATTTCCACGCGCGGCAGCCGCGCCGCCGCATCGTGCAGCGCCTGCAGCGAGAGATTGATGCCCGGCAGAATGATCCCGCCCTCGAAAGCGCCGTCGGCGCCGACAATGTCGAACGTAGTCGCCGTGCCGCTGTCGATGACGATCGCCGGCCCGCCATATTCGATGAAGGCGCCAACCGCGTTCACCAGGCGGTCCGCGCCAGCCTCGCTCGGCTTGTCGATGCGGATCTCGATACCGAGCTTCAAGCCAGCCTCGCCGATCACCATCGGTTCAGCCCCGACATAGCGGCGCGACAGATTGCGCAGATTGAACAGCGCTTGGGGCACTACCGTGGAAATGATGCACGCCTTGACCTCGCCGAAACCGATCCCCGCCAGCGCCATCAATTGCGACAGCCAGGGCGCGTATTCATCGGCGGTGCGCCGTGAATCGGTGGAGGCGCGCCACTGCGCTCGCCAAGTTGCACCGTCATGGATGGCGAATTTTGTATTGGTGTTGCCGACGTCGATGGCCAGGAGCATGGGGATCAAGCCGCGTTGGAGAAATACACATCGCCGGCGGCGATGAGGCGACGCCCGGCGGGCGTATCGAGTTCCAGTTCGCCGCGCGCGGAGAGTCCGGCGGGCACGCCCTCAAGCATGGCTTCGCCCTGTTGCACGCGCGCGGCCAAACCGAGCCCGTGTGCGCGCGCCAGCCAGGCGCGCCGCAACGGCTCGAACCCCTCCTCGCCCAGGCGCGCGGCCCAGGCTTCAAGACGCGGGCGCAGGCCGGCGAAGAAAACCGCGGCGCTGGGCGCTGCAATAGCGCTGCATTCGCGCAGGCACGTGGTCGGCTGGTCAATTCCTTCGGGCGCGGCGGCGATGTTGACGCCGAAAGCAAGCGCGACCCAGATCCGGCCGCCGCCGGCGGCGCCGCTGTCGATCAGGATGCCGGCCGCCTTGGCGCCGGAGATCATCACATCGTTGGGCCATTTGAGCGTGACCGGCGCGCCGGTGCCGAACGCTTCCAAGCACTCGGCGATAGCCAGGCCGGCGGCGAAGCCCAGCAGCGCCACCTCGCCCGGCGCGCTTTCGGTGTCGAACAGGTAAGTCGCCAGCAGATTGCCCTCGCCCGAAATCCAAGCGCGACCGCGCCTTCCCCTGCCTGCGGTTTGCTGGCCGGCGAGCAGCCAGACCGGGCCGAACTCGCCGCGCCCGGCGCGGCGGCGCGCCTCCAGAATGGTGGAGTCGATTTCGTCGAATTGTTCAACCGCCGCTTGGCCGTCGATCATCGGCCCTCTCAAAAACTCATCCTCACCGCAGCTTCGGCCCAATGCTCAAGCGCGCCTAGCGCCAACACCAGTATTGGGAAGGTCAACAAGGCGCCCGCCGTCGCGGTAAGCGCGATCGTCGCCGAGGCAGGCGCAAGCTGCGGCGCGGGCGCAGCGAACCAGACCGAGGCGATCAGTCTGAGATAATACGCCGCCGCCACCACCGCCGCTACCCCGCCAACCACCGCCAGCCAGACCAGGTTGGCGTCGATCGCGGCGCTGAAAACCACGAATTTGCCGATGAAGCCGGCAAACGGGGGCACTCCGGCGATGGAGAAAAGCAGCATGGTCAGCAAGCCCGCCATCCACGGGCGCCGGCGCGCCAGACCAGCGAGATCGGCGACCGTCTCCGCCGGCGCGTTATCGCGGCGCATCGCCAGCACCAGCGCGAAAATGCCGATGGTGGCCGGCAGATAAAGCGCCAGATAAACCAAAGCCGAGGCCGGGCCTTGCTCGCGTCCGCTGGCGAGCCCCATCAGCACAAATCCCATATTGCCGATCGAGGAATAGGCCATCAGCCGCTTCAGATTGGTTTGCAGCAACGCGCCGATCGAGCCCCACAGCATCGAGATCACCGCCAAGGCGGCGATCACTTGGCGCCACTGCATCTCCATGTCGGCGAACGGCCCATACAGCACACGCGCCATCAGCGCCACGGCGGCGACTTTGGGGGCGGCGGCGAAGAACGCGGTCACCGGAGTGGGCGCGCCTTCATAAACGTCCGGCGTCCACATATGAAATGGCGCGGCCGACATCTTGAACGCCAGCGCGCAGAGCATCAGCACCAGGCCGAAAGTGAGGCCCACGCCGGCATTGTCAGCGGCAATTGTGGCGATGACGTCGAAATGGATCGAGCCGGTGAACCCATAAACAAACGAGGCCCCGAACAGCAACAGCCCCGAGGCGATGGCGCTCAACACGAAGTATTTGAGCCCCGCCTCTGACGAAGCCGCATCGTCTCGCCGCCACGCCGCCAGCACGTAGGCCGCAAGGCTCTGCAATTCGACGCCAACATAAAGCGTGATCAGGTCCCGCGCCGAGACCATGACGAACATGCCGATCACCGCCAGCACCACCAGCACCGGGAATTCGAAACGCTGTTCGCCGGTGCGGCCAAAATAATCGCCGCCCAGCGCCAGCGTTGCCGCCGCGGCGAAGGCGATGAGCGCCTTGGCGAAAACACCGACCGCGTCGATCACCATGGCGCCATGGAATACCTCAACCGGCGCGTCGGGCGCATTGACCAGCGCCGCCACACCGGCCGCAACCAAGGCGGCTACGCCCAGCGCCGTCAGCAGCGAGAACACCTTGTCGCCCCACCACACCGCCAGCCCCGCGCCCGCCAACGCGAACGCAAGCAGAATGGCCTCCGGCCACAAGTGCGGCGTGCTCGCCAGCAGATCCTGCAGCGGCGACATCATGGCGCGGCTCCCGCATAGGCCGCCACAATCGCTTTCGCGGCGACGCTGGTGAAGTCGAGCACGACGCCGGGCGCGAGCCCCATGACCAGAGTGGCGACGACCAGCGGCGCAAACAGAATCCATTCGCGCGCGTCAATATCGGCGATGCCGGTGAGTTTGTTGTTCTCGATCACGCCGAGCGCAACCTTGCGGTAGAGCGTAAGCGCGTATGCCGCCGAGAAAATAACGCCCAGACAAGCCCCGGCCGCGGCCCAGACATTGGCCTGAAACGCGCCGACCATAGTCAAGATTTCACCAGGAAAACCGCTGGTTCCGGGCAGACCTACATTGCCAAGCGTGAACAGCAAGAAGATTGCAGCATAGACCGGCATGCGGTGAACCAGCCCGCCATAGAAGGCAATCTCGCGCGTGTGCATGCGGTCATAGACCACGCCGACGCAAAGAAACAGCGCGCCCGAGATGATCCCGTGCGACAGCATCTGGAAAATGGCGCCCTGCATGCCATGCTCGGTCCCGGAGAACATGCCGAGCGTGACAAAACCCATGTGCGCCACCGACGAATAGGCAATCAGCTTCTTCATATCCAATTGCCGGAACGCCACCAGCGACGCCCAGACGATGGCGATCACCGACAGCGCGAACATCAACGGCGTGAAATAGTGCGAAGCGTCGGGGAACATCGGCAGCGAGAAGCGCAGGAAACCGTAGCCGCCCATTTTCAGCAGGATCGCCGCCAGCACTACCGAGGCCGCGGTCGGCGCCTCGACGTGCGCGTCCGGCAGCCAGGTATGCACCGGCCACATCGGCAGTTTCACCGCGAACGAGGCGAAGAAAGCCAGCCAGAGCCAGATCTGCAGATTGGGATCGAAGCCGGTCTCGGCGGCGTAGCGGGTCAGGCCCTCGATGCTGCTGGTTCCGGCGATCGCGATCATGGCGATGATCGCCACCAACATCAGCAACGAGCCCAATAGAGTGTAGAGAAAAAACTTGAACGCGGCATAGACCCGCCGCGCCCCGCCCCACACCCCGATCAGGATGAACATCGGGATCAGGCCGCCCTCGAAGAACAAATAGAACAGCACGATATCCTGGGCGCAGAAGACGCCGATCATCAGCGTCTCCAGCAGCAGAAACAGGATCATGTAGGCGGCGACTTGCTTGTCGATGCTCCAGCTCGCCAGAATGCAGAGCGGGGTCAAAAACGTGGTCAGCAGGATCAGCGACATCGACAGCGAGTCGATGCCAAGGCTGTAGGAAAACCCGAACGCCCACTCGACATGCTCGCGCAGCTGATAGCTGGGATCGGTGGAATCGAACGCTGCGAACGCCAACAGCGAAAGCGCGAAGGTGGCGATCGTCACCACCAAAGTGATCCAGCGCACGCCGCGGTCGAAGCCTCGATTCTCGCCGGCGAGCATCGCGCGCGCCGCCAGCACCCACAGCGCCCCCGCCGCCGGCAGGAACGTCACCAGTGACAAAAGCGGCCAATCGCGCACCAAATCCAGCAAGCCGGCGAACGCCCCGCTCATCGCCCGCCCCCAATGCCGGCGAAGATCGCGTAGGCGCCAAAGCCGATCGCCGCGATCAGCATCAGGAAGCTGTAATGGTAGACGTAGCCGGTTTGCAGCTTGCGCACCTGCCGCGACAGGAACCGCGAGGATGAGGCCACCCCATCGGGCCCGAGGCCGTCGATGATCTTCTGATCGCCAACTTTCCAGAACAGATCGCCAATGGCGCGCGCGCCCTTGACGAAGATGAAGTCGTAAATCTCATCGAAGAACCATTTGTGGTAAAGAAACGCATGCGCTGGCCCGCCGGCGAAACGGCGCGGCAGCCCGGGGTTCCAAAGATAGAAGATCACAGCGCCAGCAAAGCCGATCAACGTCACTGTCAACGGCGCCCATATCACCCAGTCCGGAAATTCGTGTTCACCGTGGTGAAACGGGATCACGCCGCGCCAAAAGCCCTCGGCGTGCTCGCCCAGGAAATAAGGCGCGAACAGCCAACCCGCGAACACCGCTCCAGCCGCCAGCACCAGCAGCGGCGCCAACATCACCCACGGCGATTCATGCGCCGGCGCGGCGCCGTCAGCGGGCGCATGCACTTCATGGCGCGCCTCGCCTTCGTGTCCATGCGCGTGGGGGTTGGGGCGGAACTTGCCTTCGAAGGTCATGAACGCCAGTCGCCACGAATAGAAGCTGGTCAACATCGCCGCGCTGACCCCGCACCAGAACGCAAACTGCGCGCCGATGCCGTGCGTGCGGTAGGCCGCCTCTATTTTGGCGTCTTTGGAATAGATGCCGGCAAAGCCGGCGAGCCCGGGAATGCCGAACCCGATCAGCGCCAGCGTGCCTATCATCATCATCGCCCAGGTATAGGGCATCGGTTTTCGCACCCCGCCCATGTAGCGCATGTCCTGCTCGTGATGCAGGCCCTGGATCACCGAGCCCGCGCCCAGGAACAGCAGCGCCTTGAAGAAAGCGTGAGTGAACAGGTGAAACATTGCCGCGTTATAGGCGCCGACGCCGGCGGCGAAGAACATGTAGCCGAGCTGCGAGCAGGTCGAGTACGCCACCACGCGCTTGATGTCGTTCTGCGCCAAACCGACGGTGGCGGCGAACAGCGCCGTGACCGCGCCGACAATCGTGACCACGCCCGACGCGTAAGGCGCCAATTCGTAAAGCGCCCCGCAGCGGCACACCATGAACACGCCCGCCGTCACCATGGTGGCGGCATGGATCAGCGCCGAAACCGGGGTTGGGCCTTCCATGGCGTCCGGCAGCCAGACGTGCAGGAAAAATTGCGCGCTCTTGCCCATGGCCCCGATGAACAGCAGCAACGCCACCATCTCGACCGCGGGCACCTGGAAATCGCCGAGCGCGAACATCAGGTCCGGCTGCGCGGCGGCGCGGGCGAAAATCTCGTCGTACTGGATCGAACCGTAAAAGAAGAACGCCGCCATGATGCCGAGCGCGAAGCCGAAATCGCCGACCCGGTTGGTGATGAACGCCTTGATCGCCGCGTCATTGGCGCTGCGCTTGTGATACCAAAAGCCGATCAGGAGATAGGAGGCGACGCCCACCCCCTCCCAGCCGAAGAACAGCTGCAGCAAATCGTTAGCGGTGACCAACGCCAACATGGCGAAGGTGAAAAACGAGAGATAGGAGAAAAACCGCGCCCGGTGCGGATCCTCGGCCATGTAGCCGATGGAATAGACGTGCACCAGGAAGCTAACGGTGTTGACCACCACCAGCATCACCGCCGACATAGTGTCGATGCGCACGCTCCAGGTCGAGGTGAAGCCGGCGACATCGACGAACTCGAACAATTCGATGACGCGCTTCTCGCCATCGCCCCACACGAAACTGGCGAAGATAGGCAACGATAGCGCTAGCGACAGCCCAACCGAGCCGGTGGTCAGCGCCATCGCCGCACGGTCGCCGATCTGCTTCTGCAACAGCCCCGCCAACGCCGCCGCGAACAGCGGCCCGAGCACGATCAGGACTTCGGGTGAAAACGCCACCGGCTCAGCCCCTCATCTGGTTGATGTCTTCGACGGCGATGCCGCCGCGATTGCGGAAATAGGTGACCAGGATGGCAAGCCCGACAGCCGCTTCAGCCGCCGCCACCGTCAGCACCAGCATGGCGAAGATCTGACCTTCGATGTTTTGTAGGAAGGCCGAGAACGCCACCAAATTGATGTTCACCGCCAACAGCACCAATTCGATCGACATCAAGATGATGATCACGTTCTTGCGGTTCACGAAAATGCCGAACACGCCGATCGTGAACAAGGCGGCGGCGACGATCAAATAATGGGTGAGCGAGATTTCCATCAACCGAGACCTTGCCCTGGGCGGATGTCCTTCAATTCAACCCCCTCCGACCGCTTGCGGCCGACTTGCGCGGCGATGTTCTGCTTGCGCACGCCGGGGCGGCGGCGCAGCGTCAGCACAATGGCGCCGATCATCGCCACCAGCAGCACCAGACCGGCCAGCTGAAACACCAGCAAATACTCGGTGTAGAGCACGCGCCCGATCTGTTCGACATTGGTGAACTCATTGGCGGGCGCCGGCGCGAGCGGGATCGGCGCGCCATCCCCAGACGTCGCCGCGCTCGCCACCAGCGCCAACTCCCCCAGCAACACCAAAGCGACCAGCGCCCCGGCCGGCAGATAAGCCAAGAAACCTTGGCGCAGCTCGGCGAAGTCGATGTCGAGCATCATCACCACGAACAGAAACAGCACCGCGACCGCGCCGACATAGACCACCACCAGCAGCATGGCGAGGAACTCGGCCCCCAGCAGCACGAACAAGCCGGCGGCGTTAAAGAAGGTCAGGATCAGGAACAGCACCGAATGCACCGGATTGCGCGCGCTGATCACCGCGAACGCCGAAGCGATCGCGATTGCCGCCAACACGTAGAAGGCGATTGCCGCCAGCATTGCTTCTCCCTTCGCCGCCTCAGCGGTACGGCGCGTCCAGTTCCAGATTTTTCGCGATTTCCCGCTCCCAGCGATCGCCATTCGCCAGCAGGCGTTCCTTGTCGTAGTATAATTCCTCGCGCGTTTCGGTCGCGTACTCGAAATTCGGCCCTTCGACGATCGCATCGACTGGGCAGGCCTCCTGGCACAGGCCGCAATAGATGCATTTGACCATGTCGATGTCGTAGCGGGTGGTGCGGCGTGAGCCATCCTCGCGCTCCTCGGCCTCGATGGTGATGGCTTGAGCCGGGCAGATGGCTTCGCACAGCTTGCAGGCGATGCAGCGTTCCTCGCCGTTGGGGTAGCGCCGGAGCGCGTGTTCGCCGCGGAAGCGGGGCGACAGCGGGCCCTTCTCGAACGGGTAATTCACCGTCGCCTTGCGCTTGAAGAAATACTTCATGCCCAGCGCGAAGCCGCCGATCATGTCGAGCATCATCGCGCCTTTGAGCGATTGCAGGATGCGGCTCATCTCATGGCCCTCCCGCCAGACTGGCCGCCGCGCGCGGCGCCAGGAAGGTGACGTAATAGCCGATCACGGCCACCGCGACGAGCGAAGTCGGCAAGAAAATCTTCCAGCCAAGCCGCATCAGCTGGTCGTAGCGATAGCGCGGCACGATCGCCTTTACCATCGCGAACAGGAAAAACACCGCCCAGATCTTCGCATAGAAAATGACAAACCCAAGCCAAGGATCGTCCACGGGGCCCCAGGGCAGATGCCAGCCGCCGAGAAACATCAGGCTGATCATCGCGCACATCAGCACGATGTTGAGATATTCCCCGATCATGAACAACAGGTATGGCGTGGAGGAATACTCGACCTGATAACCGGCGACCAATTCGCTCTCGGCCTCGGGCAGATCGAACGGCGGGCGGTTGGTTTCGGCCAGCGCGGAAACGAAAAACACCACCAGCATGGCGTACATGGTGATGCCGACCAGCAGATTGTTTGGGAATTCGGCGAAATTGAACAGCCGGAAGCCGTGCCACATCCAGATGCCGTCGCGCTGGTTCTCGACAATGTCGGCGAGATTGAGCGAGCCCACCAAGAGCAGCACGGTGATGATGACAAAGCCGATCGAGACTTCGTAGCTCACCATCTGCGCGGCGCTGCGCAGGCCGCCCAGGAACGAATATTTCGAGTTCGAAGCCCACCCGCCCATGATGATGCCGTAAACCCCGAGCGAGGAGATCGCGAACAGGTAAAGGATTCCGACGTTAAGATCGGCGATCACCACCCCGTTGGACCAGGGAATCACCGCCCAGCCCACGAAGGCCAGCACGAAAGTGAGCAAGGGCGCGAGGATGAACACGGTCTTGTTCGCGCCCGCCGGGATCACGATTTCCTTAAACACGAATTTGAAGAAGTCCGCGAAGCTCTGCAGCAAGCCGAACGGTCCAACGACGTTCGGCCCTTTGCGCAGCTGCACCGCCGCCCAGACCTTGCGGTCGAACAGCAGGATGAAGGCGAGCGTCAGCAAGAGCAGGATCGTGATGGCGAGGATCTGCCCCGCCTTCACCAACCCCCACTCGATTTCGACTGGCCAGTCGATCCCGAACCAGGAGATATAATCAAGCGCGGGGTTCATGGCGCTAGCTCCATCCTCCCCCTTGCGGGGAGGGTCGGTCGCGCAGCGACCGGGGCGTTTGCCTGCAACCCACTCATTCCGCCGCCACCCGTGAGGGCGCGTTCTTCAACCGCGAGCACTCCGCCATCGTACGCGACGCTCGCGCGATTGGGTTGGTGAGGTAGAAGTCCGCGATTGGCGAGCGGAACGGTTTGCTGGAAAGCTTCCCTTCCGCGCCAAGCACGGCTGGATCGAAGCCCGCCGCATCCAGCGCGCCCGGCGCGTAATCCACTTGGCCGAAACTCGGATGATCGGCGATCATCCTGGCGCGCAGCGCTTGGAGTGAATCATACGGCAAGGTCTTGCCCATCACGGCGGAAAGCGCGCGCAAGATGGTCCAATCCTCTTTCGCGTCGCCCTTCGGAAAAGTCGCGTGGCGGCCGTACTGGACGCGGCCTTCGGTGTTGACCCAGGTGGCGTCTTTTTCGGTGTAGGCCGCCCCGGGCAGAATAATGTCGGCGCGGTGCGCGCCCGCATCGCCGTGCGTGCCGAGATAGATGACCGCGCCCGCTTGCGGCAGCTCTGCTTCGTCGACGCCCAGCAACAGCAGCGTATCCAGCCCGCCCTTTAGCATCTCGCCCGAATCCTTGCCGTTAGCGCCGGGCAGAAAGCCCAGGTCAAGCCCGCCCACGCGCGCGGCGGCGGTGTGCAGTACGTTAAAGCCGTTCCAGCCCTCTTTCACCGCGCCACATTCAGCCGCGAGCTTGCCAACAGCGCGCAACACCGCCGCGCCATCAGCGCGCGCAACCGCGCCCTGACCAACGATGAGCATGGGCCGCTGTGCGTTCTTCAGCACGTCGGCGAAGGCGCCGAGCTTGGCGAGCGCTTGGGGACCGGCGCCGATGTGGGTGTATCTGTAAGTCAGGTCCGCGGCTTCGCCGACGATCGCGATATCCGCGCCGCGCAACCAAGCCCGGCGCAGGCGCGCGTTCAGCACCGGCGCTTCAAGCCGAGGATTGGCGCCGATCAGCAGGATCGCGTCGGCTTCATCAATGCCGGCGATGGTGGAGTTGAACAGATAGGATTGACGCGGTCCGCCGCCGAGCTTTGCCCCGTCGGGCCGGCAATCGGTGTTGGGCGAGCCCAGCGCGCGGAACAAATCCAAACTCGCCTTCATGCTCTCGGCGCAGGCAAGGTCACCGGCGATGGCGCCGATTTTCTTGGCATCGCCGGACAGCGCCTTGGCGCTCGCCTTCAGGGCTTCATCCCAGGACGCGGCGCGCAGCTGGCCGTTTTCGCGAATATACGGCCGATCTAGGCGTTGCCGCGAAAGCCCGTCCTCGGCATAGCGGGTCTTGTCGGAAATCCATTCCTCGTTGACGCCCTCGTTCACCCGCGGCAGCACCCGCAGCACCGCCTCGCCGCGCGCATCGACACGGATGTTCGAGCCCAGCGCGTCCATGGCATCGATGCTCTCGGTCTTGGTGAGCTCCCAGGGCCGGGCATTGAAAGCGTAGGGCTTGGAGGTCAGCGCGCCGACTGGGCAGAGATCAATCACATTAGCCGAAAGTTCGCTAGACAGCGATGCCTCCAGATAGGTGGTGATCTCCATGTCTTCGCCGCGGCCCGTGGCGCCAAGCTCGGGCACGCCGGCGATCTCAGTGGCGAAGCGAATGCAGCGCGTGCATTGGATGCAGCGTGTCATCACCGTTTTCACCAACGGCCCCATGAATTTTTCTTCGACCGCGCGCTTGTTTTCATCGAAGCGCGAACCGCCGCGCCCGTACGCCATCGATTGGTCCTGCAGGTCGCATTCCCCGCCCTGGTCGCAGATCGGGCAATCGAGCGGGTGGTTGATCAGCAGGAATTCCATCACCCCTTGGCGCGCCCTCTTCACCGCTGGCGATTTGGTGACTAATTCGTTGGGCAAATTATCGCGCGGCGGCGGTAAATCCTTCACTTGTTGCGCGCACGAAGCGACCGGTTTTGGCCCCGGCTTGCCGCCGACTTTCACCTCGATCAGGCACATGCGGCAATTGCCAGCGATGGAGAGCCGCTCATGGTAGCAAAAGCGCGGAATCTCGGCGCCGGCGGCTTCGCACGCCTGCAGCAGAGTGTAATCGGGAGGAACGTCGACCTCGGCGCCGTCGACGAGAATTTTCGTCATGAAAAGTTCCGCTTTCGCGCCCCGCGCATGGCCGATTTATTGCGTCGCCGCAAGAGGGCGCGAGGTCGCTTGCGGGGTTACGCGAAGTGCAAGCTTAACCCACCCGTCCCGGGGCGAGGCGTCAGCGGAGAGCCCGGGGCCCAAGAACACGAACGCTTGAGTTTATCGTCCCGGACTTGCGCTTCGCGCCATCCGGGGATGGGTGATTGTGAGCCCGGAACAAACTGTGAATGAAGGTTACAGCTTCGTCAGCGCCCCAGACCCTACCGCCGTCACCCATTCGCGCACGCGCCACTCATTGACGACGCTGTTAGCAACATAAGGGTCGGCGCGCGCGAAGGCCTCCGCTACGTGAACACCCTCGGCCTTGAACAACAGCATGCCCTGAGGGGGGTCATCGGCAAACGCGCCGCCGAGCTGCAGCTCATCGCGCGCTACGGACGCGTTGGCATGCGCGATGTGCGCGGCGCGATACGGCGCGCGCCGCGCACGGAAATCAGCGGGGTAGTCATAGAAGAGAACGAAGTGTTTCATCTCAATTGGATCGGCCCTCATTCCGCACCCGCGCGTTCCCTAGCACGCCGTCCTCCAGAAAATCTACCACGGCGAAAATCGCTCCCATGAACAGCAGCCAGGCGATCGGCGCGAGCAGGATCGGCATGGCCAGGTGGTGGTCGGCGCCATAGGCGTCCCACGCGGACTTGACGCTGACCACGGAGATCACCGGATAGATCCAGCACAGCAATTCCGCCGCCAGCAGCGCCGATTGTGAACGCCATTGCGTTCGCTCGCCGGGCGTCAGCAGCCGGATCGCCAGGGCGAGGCTGGCGAGGCCGACGCAGAGATGGAACGCAGTGAAGGCCCAAAGGACAATGGTCATGCCGGTCACATTATCCTCCGCGCGAGCGCGCGTACACTCCCCTCGCCGCGAGGGGAGGGGGCAGGGGGGTGAAACTCCGCGCTCCGAAACATCGCGCTGGAGCGTTTAGCTGTAACTTTCTAGGATGGCGTCTCACCCCACCCCTGGGGGAGCAGCCGAGTTCACAGCTCCATGAAAATCGCCACCTGGAACGTCAACTCCATCCTCGCGCGGCTAGCGACGGCGCGACAAGCGTTCGAGGCGGTGGACGCGGATGTCTGGTGCCTGCAGGAGATTAAGTGTGAGGACGGCCGCTTCCCGCGCTTCGAGTTCGAGGCGCTGGGCTACAATATCGAGACTTTCGGTCAGAAGAGCTATAATGGTGTGGCCGTGCTCTCCAAGCATCGGATCGAAGAGTGCGTGCGCGGCGTGCCGGGGTTCGATCACGACCAGGCGCGCTATCTCGAGGCGGTGATCGCCGCGCCCGGCGGGCCGGTGCGGGTGGCGTCGATCTATGCGCCCAATGGCAATCCGGTGGACACCGACAAGTTCAGACTCAAGCTCGACTTCATGGCGGCGCTCACAGCACACGCGCGCGATCTGTTGAAGCTGGAAGAACGCACGATCCTTGCCGGCGATTACAACGTCATCCCGCGCGATGAGGATTGCTGGGACGCGGGCGCCTGGGAGGGCGACGCGCTGTTTAAGCCGGAAACGCGCGCGGCCTACCGCTCGCTGCTCAATCTAGGTTACGCCGACGCCTACATGCAGGCCGACGCTTCCGCGCACAAATATACGTTCTGGGATTATCAGGCGGGCGCCTGGCAGAAGGATCACGGCATCCGCATCGATCATCTGCTGCTCTCCCCGCAGGCGGCCGATACGCTGGTCGGCGTGGAGATTTTCAAGCAGGCGCGGTCGTTGGAAAAAGCCAGCGATCACGTGCCGATCGTGGCGACGTTTGTTGGCTGAGGGGGCCCCGACGGCATCATTCAAACACCCATGCCCTAATGCGACCAGGGCTCGCGGCGCTTGTAGGCGAAATTCTCGCTGTAGCCCTTGGGGAAGCGTTTGGCGATTGCGGGCTCGATCACCTGATGGGGAATTGCATGCGCGCGCGCGAAGGCGATCGCCTGTTCCTTGCTGTCGAAACCAAGCCGCACCTGGCCGTTTGGTTCGGCCGATCCGGTCCAGCCCATCAACGCGTCGGACTTGGGCGCAAGGTCGGCCGCGAACTCCAACCGCCATTTCCGCGTCTGCGCTTTTCCTGACTGCATCGCCGACTTGGTCGGGCGGTAGATTTTCGCAAGCATGATGCGACCTAGTGTTGTTGCGCCGTATTTAGTTCATGGCATCCTTCAACGCCTTGCCCGGCTTGAAGCGCACCTTGCGTCCGGCGGGCACTTGTACTTGCTGCTCGGGGTTGCGCGGATTGCGCGCGGTGCGCGCGAGCGTGTGCTTGACGTCGAAGACGCCGAACGCCGGCAGGCGCACATCGTTGCCGCCCTTGAGCGCCTGGGTCATAGCTTCGAACACCGCGTTGACCGCCTCCTCCGCCTTCATCTTGGAATCGCCCATGCGTTCGGCCACGTCGGCGACCAATTCTGCCTTGTTCATTGCTACCCCCGAGTTGATTGAGAAATTACGCGCGTTGACGGTAGGGGCATGCGCACCCCCAGCGCAAGCGGCGCGGTGACGCGCCCCAGTTTGGGCGCCCCCGTGTTGGGCGTGTCTAGTGCGGGCGCGCGCCCTCACGGCCGTCGCCGCCGCCGATGCGACGGTCCTCTGCCAATTCGTCGGCGTCGGTCCATTCGATCGGCGTCAGCGGCGCGACCAGCGCCCTGGCCAGCACCTCATCGACGGTGGCCACCGGCACGATTTCGAGCCCCTTTTTGACGTTATCGGGGATCTCGGCCAGGTCTTTTTCGTTGTCGGAGGGGATCAGCACCGTGCGCAGGCCCCCGCGCAGGGCGGCCAGCAATTTCTCCTTCAAACCGCCGATCGGCAGCACCCGGCCACGCAGCGTGATCTCGCCGGTCATGGCCACGTCCTTGCGGATCGGCGTGCCGGTCAGCACCGAGACGATGGCGGTGACCATCGCCACGCCGGCGGACGGGCCGTCCTTGGGCGTCGCGCCCTCGGGCACGTGCACGTGGATGTCGCGGGTGCGGAACAAGGGCGGCTTGACGCCGAACTCAATCGCCCGAGAACGCACATACGAGTTCGCCGCCGAGATCGATTCTCTCATCACGTCCTTGAGATTGCCGGTGACAGTCATCGTCCCCTTGCCCGGCATCTGCACCGCCTCGATGGTGAGCAACTCGCCGCCGACTTCGGTCCAGGCAAGCCCCGTGACAACGCCGACCCGGTCTTCCAGTTCGCTCTCGCCGTAACGGAATTTCCACACGCCGGCATAATCGGGTAGGTTTTTCTCGCTGACACTGACCTTGGTTTTCTTCTTCTGCTCGATGTCGCGCACCGCCTTGCGCGCGAGATTGGCCAGTTCGCGCTCCAGCGAGCGCACGCCCGCTTCGCGCGTGTAACGGCGCACCAGATCGCGAATGGCCTCGTCGGAGACGGAGAACTCGCCGGGCTTCAAACCGTTCATCTCCAGCTGCTTGTCGAGCAAATGGCGCTTGGCGATCTCGATTTTCTCGTCCTCGGTGTAGCCGGGGATGCGGATGATCTCCATGCGGTCCAACAAGGGCTGGGGCATGTTGAGGCTGTTGGCGGTGGTGATGAACAGCACGTCGGAAAGGTCGTAATCGACTTCCAGATAATGATCGTTGAACGTGGCGTTCTGTTCGGGATCGAGCACCTCCAGCAGCGCCGCCGAGGGATCGCCGCGATAATCGGCGCCGAGCTTGTCGATCTCGTCGAGCAAAAACAGCGGGTTTGAGCTCTTGGCCTTCTTCATTGACTGGATGATGCGCCCAGGCATCGAGCCGATATAGGTGCGGCGGTGGCCGCGGATTTCGGCCTCGTCGCGCACGCCGCCCAGAGACAAGCGAACGAAATCGCGGCCGGTGGCCCGAGCGATCGACTTGCCGAGCGAAGTCTTGCCGACGCCGGGAGGGCCGACCAGGCACAGGATCGGCCCGCGCACCTTGGAGGTGCGCGCCTGCACGGCGAGATATTCGAGAATGCGATCCTTCACTTTTTCCAGGCCATAATGATCCTGGTTGAGCACCAATTCGGCCTGATCGATGTTCTTCTTGACCGGCTTCCTTACGCCCCAAGGCAGCGACAGTATCCAGTCGAGATAATTGCGCACCACCGTCGATTCCGCCGCCATCGGCGACATCTGCCGCAGCTTCTTCAATTCCGCTTCGGCCTTGGCGCGCGCCTCCTTCGAAAGCTTCACCTTCTTCATGCGCGCTTCAATCTCGACGATGTCCTCGCGCCCGTCCTCGCCATCGCCCAGCTCGCGCTGGATCGCCTTCATCTGCTCGTTCAGATAATATTCGCGCTGGGTCTTCTCCATCTGCCGCTTGACCCGGTTGCGGATTTTGCGCTCCACCTGCAGCATGCCGATCTCGCCCTCGATCAGCGCCAAGATGCGCTCCAGCCGGCGCGGCACGTCGGTGATGTCGAGCAGCGATTGCTTGTCGGGGATCTTGACGTCGAGATGAGCGGCGACCGCGTCGGCCAACAGCGACGGCTCGGTGATCTGCGAAATCGCCTGGTGCACCTCGGGCGGCGGCTTGCGCGAGAGCTTGGCGTAATTGTCCCACTGGTCGGACACCGCGCGCGCCATGGCGCGGGCCTCGGGCGTGTCGGCATTGGTTTCTTCTACCTCTTCCACCACGGCCTCGAAGAATTCCGTGCGATCGGTGAAGCCGGTGATGCGCGCGCGTTTACCGCCTTCGACCAGCACGCGCACGGTGCCGTCGGGAAGCTTTAGCAATTGCACCACGGTGGCGATGGTGCCGATGGTGTAGATGCGCTCCGGGGAAGGTTCATCCTCGGACGCGTCCATCTGCGCGGACAGCAATATCTGCTTGTCCTTGCGCATCACTTCATCGAGCGCGCGCACGGATTTCTGCCGCCCGACAAACAGCGGCGCGGCGCGTTTGGGAAACACCACGATGTCGCGCAGCGGCAGTACGGGTAGGACGCGGCTCTCGGCCATGCGGGGCTCCTTTGCGGGATGTCGCGCCCCGCATGGTTAATGTCAGGAAATGTGGAAGCGTTCGCGCAAACCTTCAAGAGCCGACGCGGAAAAACACTGTGTGCAGAATGGTTTCGGGCGCGCTCTGTTAGCCGGCCGATTCCGTGCCGTTGCGGCGCTCGGAATGGATTTGCAGCGGCTTGGCGCGGCCTTCGACCACGTCGGCGGAGACCACCACCTCTTCCACCGTAAGCATCGATGGCAGCTCGAACATGGTGTCGAGCAAGATGCTTTCAAGGATTGAGCGCAGCCCGCGCGCGCC
>JANNQT010000057.1:0-10436 GCA_031400895.1 Alphaproteobacteria bacterium
TTGGCTTCCACGTGACGGGACGCTGATCACCCGCTTTTTTGGGGGGAAAGCCTTTATTTGGGGGGTGGTGGTTCGGGCTTAAAAAAAAAACGCTACTCCCTTCTCCCCCGCGTGGGGTATATGGTGGCGCGAAGCGCCGGATGCGGGGGTGCGGTGCGGGATGTGGCGCATCGTTCTGAACCCATCCCCTCACCCGATTTGCTTTCGCAAATCGACCTCTCCCCCTCGCGGGGGAGAGGTGGTGCTAGGCCTTGAACAGGGAATCCAGGAACAAGTAGAGCGCATCGCCGCCTGCATAGGCGTGATCGTTCGGAATCCGCGCTACGCGCCACCCCCAGCTTTCGAGCTCAGCAGTTCGCTTTGCGTCAAATGCCGCTTGCTCTTCGAGTTCGTGCGAGGGGCCGTCCACTTCAATGACAATGCGTTCGCTCACGCACGCGAAATCCACCACGTAAGGCCCAATGGCGTGTTGCCTGCGGAATTTGATGCCACGATAGCGGCCCGCGCGTAACGCAGACCAGAATTTTTCCTCCGCGCCGGTCGGTTCACGCCGCATGGCGCGTGCGCGTTTGATGGATCCGTCGTTTCGCATCACGCCCACTCCTGCCGTCTACAAGCGCGCACTCAATCCGACAGCGAGTTCGCGGCCTCACGCGTAGGGGAAGCACTCGTCGCGCGGCAGGGTCAGCCCGTAATGCGCGCCGAGCGCGTCTATGGCCGGCGTGTGGAGCACATAGGGGTCGGCGTTGGCGGGGCCGACGATGATGGTGCGGAAGTTGGCGTGCACGCGCCCCAGCGGCGGCAGCATGGCCGAGGCGAGGCCAGTCCCGTCGTCGGCGCGCAACGTCAGAAAGATCGGCATCGCCCGAGCGATGTGGTCTTTCAGGCCGATGGCGTGCTCGAATGTCGGCGCGCCGGCGGGCGCACGATAGCTTTCGCGCGCGGCGCTCGCGCAGCGTTGGAAGTATTTGTCGATGGCGTGACGCATCAGCCGCGCTTCGGCTTCGGCCTCCGCTTCGGTGTCCAGCCGGAACCAGGTCGCGCCCGACGGCGCATCACATACATATTGCATGGCCGCGACTATAACCCGGCGCGGCGCGCAAATTATGGAGAACGTCGCGCTTTACTGCACGTGGCGGGCGCCCTGTGTTCAGCAGGGCACGTCCACGACGACGTAGCGGTTGGCATATCGGTCCCATTGGCGCTCGCGGCGCACGCATTGCGTGCGCTGTGACGAATAGGGCTCGGCATAGCCTCGGGGTGCGCCATAATCGCGTTCGTAGGCTGAGCGGCGATCATCGTAGCGCGGATCGTAGCCGCGCTGATCGTAATAGCCTTGGTTGTAATAGCCCTGGGGGGCGTCGCAGCGGCGGTAATTGTCGTAGCAACGCGCTTGGGGCTGGCGCGGCTGGCTGGCGGCGGCGCCGAGCGCCAGACCTAGCACCAGCCCGATCACGCCAGCGGCGACCGCATCGCCATCGTCATCATCGCGGTCGCGGTGACGGCGGCGGTTGTCGTAATAGCCGTCATGGTGGCGGCCGTCATAATAACCGTCACGGTGGTCGCGCGCTTCTGCTGCCGGCGGCGCCAATACCGCGCCCGCCAACGCACAAGCGGCCAGCATGGCTGTGAATTTTTGCATCATGACTATAGCTCCCGACCCGACCCTGCGCCGGCCAAGCTGAACCGAACCTGAATCGCGGCGATCACCCGAAGATAAAATCTCCGGCATTGAGGTTGGCTAGGGTGACGTTTTGCAGGGTCAGGGTTTGGCCGGCGCCGAAATCGATGATGGTGTCGGCGCCGACTTGCGTTGCCGCCGCGATCACTTCGGCGAAGCTGTCGAAGCCCGCGCCGAAGCCGGCGAGTTGTACAGCATCGGCAGCCCCGCCGGCGACGAAATCGGTGATGGTGTCGGAACCTTCGTTGAGGCGGAACACAAACACGTCGTTTCCGAGCCCACCGGTGTAGGTATCGTTGCCGCCGCGACCGTCGAAGACATTGTCCCAGACATTGTTCTTGCCGATGATGACGTCGTTAAAGGCCGAGCCGATCACGTCCTCGATCGACACCAGCACATCGCCTTGCGCATGGCCGCCGCTGCCCGCGCCGGTTTGCAAATTCACCGTCACGCCAGCATCCGATGCGGAATAATCCGCAGTGTCGTCCTGGCTGCCGCCTCCGAGTGTGTCGGCGCCGATGCCGCCGATCAGAATGTCGGAATCCGCCCCGCCGAGCAACGTGTCGTTGCCGGCTTCGCCGAAAAGCGTGTCGGTGTTTTCGCGGCCAGTGATGGTCTCGTTGCCGCCGCCGCCCCAGATCGAATTGGCGTTCGCATCGCCCGCGAGCGTGTCGGTCTTGGTCGCCGCGCCGATGATGTTTTCGATCGAGCTGTAAGTGTCGCCATTGGCCGAGCCGCCGGCCGCCGCGCCGGAAAACAAACGCACATCGACGCCGTTGGGCGAGAGCGAATAATCGAGGGTATCGATGCCCGTGCCGCCATGCATGGCATCGGCGGCGACGCCGCCCGACAGCGTGTCGTCGCCGCCGCCGCCGATGAGCACGTTAACGACAAAGTCGCGTCCGATCAGCGTATCATTCAGCACCGAGCCTGTGACGTTCTCGACCGACACGAACGTATCACCCGCGGCATCGCCGCCGCTAGCGGTTCCAGTTTGCAGATTGACAACAACGCCCGCGAGTGAGGTGGAATAGTCTGCCGTATCGATTCCGGCGCCGCCGCCAAGTATGTCCGCGCCCGCGCCGCCGATCAAAACATCGTCACCATCGCCGCCGGCGAGTTGATCGGCGCCAGCTTCGCCGTCAAGCGTATCCCCATCGGCCTCGCCCTGCAGCACATCGGCGCCATCGCCGCCGAGAATTTGATCAGCGCCCGCGCCGCCAAACAACACATTGCTACCCGCATCGCCGCTGAGCGTGTCGGCCACGCTCGAACCGCGCAGATTTTCGACTCCGGTGAGGGTATCGCCTGCCGCATCGCCGCTGGCGCCGGTTCCCAACCCTAGGCTCACGATCACGCCCACAAGCGAGGCCGAATAATCAGCGACGTCGGCAAGCCCAGCGCCGCCATCAAGCGCATCCGCGCCGGCGTCGCCGATCAACGTGTCATCACCGTCACCCCCGGTCAGCGTGTCGATTCCGGCGCCGCCGAACAACTGATCAATGCTTGCGCCGCCGCTCAAGTGGTCGTCGCCGTCGCCACCGTCCAGAATGTCGGCGCCGTCGTCGCCAAAGAGAAAATCGCCTCCGGCTTCGCCGAGTAAGAGATCGTCGCCAGCGTTGCCGACCACATTGTCACTGCCTGCTCCCCCAATGATCAAATCGGCGCCGTCGCCGCCTATAATTTCATCATCGCCGCCAAGTCCATCAACAAAACCGCCGCCGAACTCCACTGCCGCCGTGCTCGCCAGGGCAAGCCTATCGCCAAATTCAGACCCCTGAATTCCTTCAACATTCGAAATCCTAACCAAGCCGGTCCAATTGCCGCGAATGCTCTGTGGTTCAGAGATGTTGAGATCGACGGTGACTGCGCCTGGCGCATCAAAAAACGAAATCAGATCGAACCCGCCTTCACCATTGACCGAGGTGCCTTGACGAGGCACGGGCGAGCCTGGACCGAGGGAGCTGCCCGGCGCGATTGCGTCATCGCCGTCGCCGCCGAGAATGATGTCCGCGCCTGCCCCGCCAACGATGACATCATTTCCCGACTCACCGGCCAGACCATCATCACCGTCGCCGCCATCCAGGAAGTCGTCGCCGGCGCCGCCTATGAGCGTGTCTAGACCGCCACCGCCGTTGATATCGTCATTGCCAGCGCCACCGCTTGCAACCTCATTTGTGCTGTTGCCAATGAAAACATCATCGCCGCCGGTTGGCCCGGGGCCAGGAAGCCACGTTCCCATCTCACACCTCACGCTGCACCAAGCAGCATTCTAACGGCGGCGCTGTAATGTACAATGCTAGTGAAGTTTATCCGTTGCGGACGGCCGCAGCACGATGCGAGCGCATGCGCTGAGCTTGAACGTTGCAAACACGGTGAGCGGCAAGGTGGCGATACGCCAGCTCCGCCCAGCCAAGCTCTTCAGAAAGGGCGTGGAAGCAATGCCCGCAATTGCGCCGAGAAGGGCCGGAATCAACTGGTCGCAAAGGGTGCCGTTCGAGGGAGTCCTTCATGCAACGCTCGCGCGCTCACCTAGCGCGCAAAGCTTTCGGCTCTTGGCCACCAACATAATAAACGCGCGGAAATCTAAGGCGCGGGCGCGGGCGCTGGCGTTGGTGGCTCTGCTGGCGGCGCCGGGCGGGTTGCACGGCGGAGGATATCTTCCAGCGGATTGCGGCGCGGTTCCTCGGCGGGCGGGGTTGCTGGCGTGGCGGGCGCGGCGCCTTCGGCGGGGGTTGCTGGTGTAGCGGCAGGCGCTTCCGCCGCCGGCGTGCGTCCGAACAGCGCGTCGCCCAAGGTCGCCAGCGGGCTGCCGGCGGGTTGGTTGCGCAGCACGTTTTGCGCGCGCGCGCGCAATTCGTTTTGCACCACGTCGCCGAGCGCCGGCGCAAAGCGCACACGCGCCCACGGCCCGGAAACGCGGAACGGCACGCCGAGACCGGAGACGCTGAGGTCGCCGCCTTGGCCTTGCGCTGAGCGCACCGCGCGCGGGGCGATGCGCATGTCGATCGACTGGCCGCCGATATCGATCAGCCCGGTTCCTTCCAAGCGCACGAACGGATTGAGCATACGCATGTCTTGCGTCGCCGCCACGCCGCCTGCGACTTGGAGCGTCGCCGCCAGTTCAGCGAAATCGGTGGCGCCGCTTTCGCCGGCGGCGGCCCCGGTCAACGCCGATTGCACGGTTCGCGCGACTTGCGCCAGATTGACGCCCTTCCACTGCCCGTCATTGAAATTGAACGAAGCATTGCCGCCCAAGCTGCGCATGATGGCGGCTTGCGACGCGCCTTGGCCGGCGAGCGAAGCCGTCAAGCGGCCGCGGCCCACGATTTTGTCGAAGCCGATGGCGTCGCGCAGCAGCGTTTCGGCTTGGATGTTGCGCGCATCGATCTCGACGGCCACGCGCGCCGTCGCGCCCGAGCCATCGGCGATCAGCCGCGCCGTGCCGCCGCCTTCATAGAGCGAAATGCGCGTGAGCCGCGCATCAGCGGCGCCGCCCGCGATGCGCAGGCCAAGCGCGACGTCGGTGAACGACATACGCTGAAATTTCAGCGCGCCGAGCGTGAGATCGATGTTGGCGTCGAGCGCCCGCAGGCCGCTGAGGTCGAGCGGCGCCGCGCTCCAGGCGGTGTCCACTTCGACGCCGCCCGCCGCCGCGCCTTGGGGCGGGGCAGGGAGGTAGGTGTTCAAATCGACATTGGCGGAACTCAACGCGCCATTGATGCGCAGGCGGCCGTTCTCCTGGTTGATCAACGTGAGCACGCCGCGCGCATCGATCGTGTCGAGCCGGATGCTGGCGTCGGTCAGCGCGGTTTCCTCGCCAACGTGCGCCATCCGCGCATCGAGCCTGAAGGCGCCAAAGCCGCCGCCTTCGCCCATCGGCGAGCCAAACCAAGCCAGCAGCCGGCGCACGCTTGCGCCATTGGCTTGCAGTCGCCCGGTCAGCGCGCCGGTGGCGGCGTTGAAAGCGCCGTCCAGGGTGGCGGTGAGCGGGTCGGAGGCGATGCTGGCGGTGAGCGGGGTTTCGCTTTTTTCAAGCACCGCGCGCGGCAGGCCGATCGTGCTGGTGACGTTCAGCCGCTCGCCGCGATAATCGAACGCCGCTTCGAGCTCTGCCGGCGTGTCGAGCGATTCAAGCGCCAGGCTTGCGTCGACATGCTCAAGCATCATCGGCGCGCCGCCATCGGCGCCCTGGAACGAGATCAGGCTATCGACCAAACGCACATCGTCGAGCCGCAAATCCTCCAGCGTGGTCTGCTGCTCGGGCGTGTTGGCCTCGGTCGGGAACGCCCAATTGGCGGCGCCGTCGTCCTTGGCTTGCAGGCGCAATTGCGCTTGCTCGAAGATGAGTTGTTTGACTTCGATATTCCCGCTCAGCAGCGGCAGCACCGCCACAGCGAAGACGATGCGATCGGCGGCGATGAAGGGTTCGGCGGCGTCAAAGCCCTCGGGATTGGAAAGCGAGGCCTGCTCGACCGAAAATCCAAGCGCCGGCCAGAACGAGAGCTGGATGTCGCCGCCGAGCACGAGATCGCGTCCGGTGGCTTCTTCGATCCGCCGTTCGGCTTCGCGCGCGGCCAGGTCCTTCGGGAAAAACACAAAGAAGAGCACAAGCGCCAGCACGAGAACGCCAAGCAGCGCCGCCAAGCCAAGGCCGACAGTTCTGAGATTGAATTTCATGCAACCACCTGTTCAGCGATGACTTTAAAGGGCTTGAGCTGCGAAATCGAGGCATGCCGCGCTTTGCCGCATTCACGAGCTAGGGTATGCCGCTTCGGTCATGTGCGGTTTTTTTTCCTCTTTGTTTTCAGAGATGGGTGCGCGGCGCCGGCGGCTGCGCGGGGCTCTAGGAGACCGCGGCCAGGCGTTCGCAGAATTTCTGGTGTTGGGCGGGCTCGCAATTGGCTCGCTTGGACTGTTTGTGCGGCCATGGATGCCGGCGGCTGCGCCGTGGGGGTTCTGGCTGCCGCTGGTCTTCCTGATTGGTTTTTTGCTGATCGAAGCGCGCAGGCAAGCCGCCCGCGCGGCGGCGCCAGAGAGCGGCGGCGGGCCAGGATATGACTGGGCGGCCTTGCTCTGGTCGTTTGGATGCGCGCTTGCGGGCGCTGCCGCCTTTGTCATCGCCTGGAGCGCCGCCCCGCCGGCGCCCCCCCAAGAACATATCTGGGCGCCGCCAGAAAGCGCCGTCTCCGTCGATATCTCGCCGTGATGTAGGCGATGAATACCACATGAGCGAGGCTGAGCCGGCCCGCTGGGAGGGAAGTTCCGTGTCGCAGAACCCAATCTCTGGCCTGATCCCACGTGGGTCCTTGGGCCTGAAACTGCTGCTTGTGTGTTTGCTGGTGCTGGTGATGGGCATCCCGCTCTTGCTCGTTGGCACGCTGGTCGGTGAACGCCAGGTGCGCGCGGGGCAGGTGACATCGGAAATCGGCGCCAAGGCCGGCGGCCCCCAAGTGGTGGGCGGCCCGATGTTGCTGGTGCCCTACCAGCACGCGGTGGAAACCACCGACGAACAAGGCCGCACCCAGCGGCGCACCGAACGCGGTTCGTTCGTCGTGTTCGCCGACACCGGCGCCGCCGATACCACGCTTGTTGTGCAGGACCGCAGGCTCGGCATCTACCGCGCCGCCACCTACACCGCGACCACCGATTTCGACGCCAGCTTCAGCCCGGCGGCGGCGCTGGAGGGGGTCGATCCGGCGTATCGCTTTGATTGGAACCAGGCGCGCATCGTCATGTTCGTGCGCGATAGCCGCTCAATCCGTAACGCCGCTGAATTGCGCTTCCCTGACGGCGAAACCGCGACCTTGGAGCCCATTTCGGATTTGAGCCTGGCCGTTTCGTCTCCAGGCGTGGCATATGTTCGCCCCGACATGGCCTCGGCGCCCGCTTATCCGATGCCCTCGAACTTGCAGGCGTTCGCCGCGCCCGCGCGCTTCAACGGCGCCCCGAATGATTTCACCGTTGAAACACGGCTTGAACTCACCGGCGCACAACGCTTTGCCGTCGCTGCGTTCGCGCAAGACACCGCCGTCACCATACGCGGCGACCGCAGTGACACCCGCGCGGAGGGCTATTTCCAATCTACCGAAGCGCTCACGCCCAGCGAGCAAGGTTTCGTCGTCTCCTGGCGGGTGCCGTTCGTGGCGCGCGGCGTGGAGAAGGCGGCGGACCTGAATACGTTCAATCTCGGCCTCGCCGCCGAGCGCGACATGGCGGTGAGCTTCGTCGCCTCCGACGATATTTATCAAGGCGTGGCGCGCGCGGTGCGCTACGGAATTATGTTCATCGGCATTGTGTTCCTCGCCACTTTGATCTTCGAGGCGGTCAGCGGCAAGAAAGCCCACCCGGCGCAATACATCTTGGTCGGCTTGGCGCAGTGCGTGTTCTATCTGCTGTTGCTGTCGATGACGGAATTGATCGGCTTTTCGCTGGCCTTCATCATCGCCGCCGCCGCGACCGTGGGCTTGCTTGCCTTCTATGCTGGCGCGGCCTTCAACTCACGCGCGGTCGGGGTGCGGGCGCTGGCGAGCTTGGCCGCGCTCTACGGGGCCATGTACGTGCTGATGACACTGGAGGATTTCGCGCTGCTGGCCGGTTCGGTAGTGGCCTTCGCGGTGCTGATGGCCGCCATGGTCGCGACCCGGCGGATCGATTGGTACGGGAAGGGGAGCGCGGGTGAGACGCAATAACTTGTCCTTCTCCCCTTGTGGGAGAAGGTGGCGCGAAGCGCCGGATGAGGGGTGCGAGCGGCACGCCTGGTGAGATTGGCGCCGCCACCCCTCATCCGTCATCGCGCTCACGCGCGTTGCCAACCTCCCCCACAAGGGGGAAGGACGATAATCGGCAAGTGTCGCGTCTGCCCAATCCGATCGCACGCTTACACGCGCACTCCCAATCGCGCCTTGACGCGTGTCGCGCCGCTCGTCATCACGGGGCCATGGTCGAACTCACGCTGCCGAAGAACTCCCAGGTCAAACAGGGAAAACGCTACCGCGCCGCCAAAGGCGCAAAGCGCGTTCGTGCCTTTAAGGTCTATCGCTATGATCCCGAAAGCGGCGAGAATCCCCGCTGGGACAGCTACGAAATTGACCTCGACAAGTGCGGCCCGATGGTGCTCGACGCGCTGATCGCCATCAAAAGCGAAATCGACTCGACGCTCACGTTCCGCCGCTCCTGCCGCGAAGGCGTGTGCGGCTCGTGCGCCATGAATGTCGCCGGGCGCAATACGCTTGCGTGCACCAAGGGCATGGACGAAGTGCCAGACGGGCCAATCACCATCGCGCCGCTGCCGCACCAGCCCGTGCTGAAGGATTTGGTGCCCGACCTCACCAACTTCGTCGCCCAATACGCCGCTATCAAACCCTATCTGCAAACCGAGACGCCCGCGCCCGACGCTGAACGCCTGCAAAGCCCGGAGGAGCGCGCCAAGCTCGATGGCCTCTACGAGTGCATTCTGTGCGCCTGCTGCTCGACCTCGTGCCCGTCTTATTGGTGGAACTCCGATCGCTTCATGGGTCCGGCGGCGTTGTTGCAAGCACAACGCTGGATCGCCGACAGCCGCGATGAGCACCAGGGCGAACGCCTCGATGCGCTCGACGATCCGTTCAAGCTCTATCGCTGCCACACCATCATGAATTGCGCGCAGGTTTGCCCAAAGGGCCTCAACCCTGCCCAAGCCATCGCCGAGATCAAGAAGGCAATGGTGGAGCGGAAGGTCTAGGCGAGCACCACCAATTCGCCGTGAGCGCTAGGCTAGCTTCGGCGGATCGCGCCAGGGGCATTCGGGACCTTCGGGGTCGAAGGGAATGTCCCGCGCGCCGGGCAGTACGCGCTCGACATAGTGTTTGATGCGCCGCGTTACGCTGGTGGCGTCGCCGGCTGCGTGTTCCGCAGGGATCAGTGGCCCGAAGGTGAGCTGATAGGTCTTGCCCTGCTTGTTCAAGAGTTCGTGGAACAGGGTGATGTCGCGCAGCTCGGCTGAAAAGCGGCTGAACGTGTGGAACCAGAACGCGTACGGCCCCGCCACGTGGCACGGCAGGATCGGTAGATTGTATTTGCGCGCCAGGCTCACCGCGGTTGGCATCCATTCAGGATCAGTGAGCACCCCGTCGCGCACGCGCCCAAGGCGCCCCGCGGGGAACACGATCAGCGGTCTGTTTTCCGCGAACGCTTGTTCCGTCATTTTCAGCGTCACCCGTGTGCGTTCACGCGTGCGCTTGGCGAGCACCCATTCAACGGGGATCAGGGCTTCGTCGAAGCGAGGGCAGACGCGCTGCGCATCCGAATTGGCGTAGATCGCCACATCCGGCCGGGCGCGTTTCAGTGCGTCATAGACCGCGATGCCGTCGGTGATGCCGGTGGGGTGGTGATGCCGGTGGGGTGGTTGGCCAGCAGGACGAACGCGCCCGAGCTTGGGACGCGCTCGGCGCCGGTCATGTCGAGCCGCACGCTGAGCAGATTGGCGATGTATTCCAGCGCTTCGTGCCCGCCCATGGGCGCGATCGCGTCCGCCATGCGCACGGCCTTGTCGTAGTTCAGCAGCGACAGCAAAGGTGGGCGCACAAGCGGCCAAAGCGGCCCGCCCGAAAGCTTGGGCGCGCGCTCTTCGATCAGCACATCGACGATGTGCTTCGGCGCGGAGGTCCGAATTGGCAGCGCCGCCGCCGCGGCGCCGATGGGCGACTCAACCGTCATGGGGATTCATTGGCACGGGCGGCGGCGGGGGAAAAGAGGCTTGCTTTGCGTGGCGGCG
>JANNQT010000058.1:0-15784 GCA_031400895.1 Alphaproteobacteria bacterium
CAGTGGTAGAGCGCACCCTTGGTAAGGGTGAGGTCGAGAGTTCAATCCTCTCCCGTGGCACCAGAAAATCCCTGTCGGTTCGAAATGGCAAAACCACCACCCCCGCCCAGCAAGGCCCAGCGCCTGGCCGAGGCGCTCAAGCGCAATATCGCCCGGCGCAGGGCCGCCAAGCCAGCCAAAAAGTAGCCCCGCTTGCCCGCCTTGCGTGCGCCCGCGCGCACCCGCATAACCCGCGCCGTGAGGGGAGCGAACGAAAGAGCCATATGGACCGTATCGCCATCCAGGGCGGAGCGCCCCTCACCGGAGCCATCCCGATCTACGGGGCCAAGAATTCGGCGCTGAAGCTGCAGGCGGCGGCCTTGCTTTCGGCCGAGCCGCTGGTGCTCGAAAACATGCCCGATCTGGCCGACACCCGCTTCATGGCGCAGCTGCTGGCTTCGCTTGGAGTGGAGGTTGCCTGGATCCGCGAGGCGCGGACGCTGCGTCTGCACGCTGGCGAGATCACCTCCACCATCGCGCCTTACGATCAGGTGCGCAAAATGCGCGCCTCGTTCAACGTGCTGGGGCCGCTGCTGGCGCGGGCGGGGCACGCCACGGTGTCGCTGCCGGGCGGTTGCGCCATCGGTGCGCGCCCGGTCGATCTGCACCTGAAGGCGTTCGAGGCCATGGGCGCCGACATCCATATCGAGCAGGGCTATGTGAAAGCCGCCGCGCTGCGCGGGCTCAGAGGCGCTGCGATTACGTTTCCGTTCGTCTCGGTGGGGGCCACCGAGCACGCCATGCTGGCAGCGGTGCTGGCCAAGGGCGACACGGTCTTGTCGAACGCCGCGCAAGAACCGGAAATCGCCGACCTGGCCGAGTGCCTCAATGCCATGGGCGCGCGCATCGAAGGCGCCGGCACGAGCGAAATCCGCATCGCCGGCGTCGCCGTGCTCACAGGCGCCAAGCACAAGGTGGTGGCCGACCGCATCGAAACCGGCACCTACGCGCTGGCCGCGGCGGCGATGCCCGGCAGTGAAGTGCTGCTGCAGGGCGGGCGCTTCGAGCACCAGGCGGCGCTGATGAAATTCCTGCGTGCGACCGGGGTGTCGATCGAGGCCGAGGCGCGCGGGCTGCGGGTGCGACGCGGCTCGAACTCGCGCCTAGCGCCGGCGGACTTCGAAACCGATCCGTTCCCAGGGTTTCCCACCGACCTGCAGGCGCAGGCGATGGCGCTGTTGTGTCTGGCCGATGGCCAGTCGCGCATCCGCGAAACCATTTTCGAGAACCGCTTCATGCACGTCCCGGAATTGACCCGGCTCGGCGCCCAGATCGCGGTGCAGGGCAACGAGGCTGTCGTCACCGGCGTCGAGCGCCTGATCGGCGCACCGGTGATGGCGACCGATTTGCGCGCCTCGGTCAGCCTGGTGATCGCCGGGCTGGCCGCGCAGGGTGAAACCATCGTCAACCGCGTCTATCATCTCGACCGCGGCTTCGAGGGGCTCGAGGCAAAGCTCGCGGGCTGCGGCGCCTCGGTCGAGCGGCAGAAGGGGGAATAGGTAGATCGGGCATGGGGCAGCTCAAATTATTGGCCGAGGACGCGGGCGATCTTGAGGTTATCGCCGCCGCCGCCCAGGATGGCTTGGTGCGGGTGGGCGAACTTAAGTTCGACGCTAAGGCGCGCCGCTTCACCTTGCTGATGAACCGCTTTCGCTGGGAAAACGCCGACGAAAAAGCCCCGTTCGAGCGCATCCGCGCCGCGCTTTCGTTCGAGAGCGTGCTCGCGGTGAAGAGCCGCAACGTGCGCAACGACGCGCCCGAAGCGCTCGCCGCCATCTTGTCGCTCGCCTTCAAGCCGGCGCAGGAGCCACCTGGCGGCAGCGTGCAAATCCTGTTCGCGGGCGGTGGTGAAATCGCGCTGGAGGTGGAATGCATCGACGCGGTGTTGCTGGACATGGGCGCGCCTTGGCGCACGCCGCGCCGGCCTGATCATGAGGCGCCTTGAGCGCGGTCCATGAGCGAAGAGCACAACCGCCTCATCGACGTGTCGCTCGACGAAGCCTCGCTCGCGCCCGCCTCGCCGAACGCCGAGCATGAGCGGCGCATCGCGCTGTTCGATCTCAAGGAGAGCAATCGTTTTGTCGTAATTGGCGAGGCGCGCGGGCCCTATTCCTTGAAATTGGCCATGGACGAGGGCCGCCTGTGTTTTCATGTCGGCGATTCCGCGGGCGCGCCGGTCTGCACGCACCAGCTCTCGATGGCGGTGCTGCGCAAGACCATCAAAGACTACAACTTCATCTGCGAGAGCTATCACAGCGCCATCCGCAGCGCCGCGCCAAGCCAGATCGAGGCCATCGACATGGGCCGGCGCGGGCTCCACAACGACGCCGCCGAGATGCTGATGGAAGCGCTCGCAGGCAGGTTTGGGCTCGACCTGGAAACCGCGCGGCGGCTGTTCACGCTGGTGGTCGCCCTGCACGTGCGGGGCTGAGCGGTGCCAGGGGAAATGCCGCGGGCGGTGCTGTTCGTCTGCACGCACAATTCCATCCGCTCGCCGATGGCCGCCGAATTGATGCGGTTGCGCTTCGGGCCGCTTGTCCGTGTCGACAGCGCCGGGGTGCGCCCCAGCGAAGCGGTGAACCCGCTGGCGGCTGCGGTGATTGACGAACTTGGCGGCGACATCGCCCGCTCACGGCCGAAATCGCTCCTGGCTTTCGAGGAGAACGAAGAGGGGCCATTCGAGCTGATCGTCTCGCTCAGCCCGGAAGCCCACCACCACGCCCTGGGGCTCATTCCCCAATTAGGCGCTGGCGCGGAATATTGGGCGACCTTCGACCCTTCCATCGCGGAAGGCTCGCGCGAACAGGTGCTTGGCGAGTTCCGGCTGGTGCGCGACGGGCTCGACCGGCGCATAGGCGCTCGGTTTCAGCGCCCATCGACGGGCTAGCTCCAGCACCCTATAAGGCGGCGCGCTGGCGGAATCATGAGGAGAGAATGCCGAAAGAGGAATTGCTTGAGTTCGCCGGAACGGTAATGGAGCTGCTGCCCAACGCCACCTTCCGCATCGAATTGGAAAACGGCCACCAGATCATCGGCCACACCGCCGGCAAGATGCGCAAGAACCGCATCCGCGTGCTGGCGGGGGACAAAGTGCTGGTCGAAATGTCGCCCTACGACCTCACCAAGGGCCGCGTCACCTACAGGTTCAAATGAGCGCTGATCTAACAGGTGGGGGATCGTCTGGCCGCGCCATCGTCGTCACCGGCGCCTCCACCGGTATCGGCCGCGCCGCCGCCGCCAAGGCTGTGGCCGAAGGCGCGCATGTGTTCGCCAGCGTGCGCAAGCAGGCCGACGCCGACAGCTTAAAGGCCGAGTTCGGCGAGGCGGTGACGCCGCTTTTGTTCGATGTCGCCGACGAGGCGGCGGTGAACGCCGGCGCGGCGCAGGTAGCGGCCGCGCTTGGCAAGCGGCGCCTGTTCGGCCTGGTCAACAATGCCGGCATCGCCGTGCCGGGGCCACTGCTCTACCTCGACACCGAGGAATTGCGCCGCCAGTTCGAAATCAATCTGTTCGGCGTACACAACGTGACGCGCGCCTTTGCCCCATTGCTGGGCGCCGATCCCGACCGTGAGGGCCAACCGGGACGCATCGTCATGATCTCCTCGGTTGGCGGTCAGAACGGGGCGCCGTTCGTGGGGCCGTATTCTTCCTCCAAGTTCGCGCTCGAGGGCTATTCGCAATCGCTGCGCCGCGAACTGATGCTGTTCGGCATCGACGTGATCGTCATCGGCCCAGGCGCCATCGCCACGCCGATCTGGGACAAGGCCGGGCAGAACGATCTCAAGCGCTTTTCCAACACGCCCTACGCCAAGGCGGTCGGGCGCGTGCTCGATTATATGTTGCAACAGGGCAAGCAAGGATTGCCGCCCGCCGATGTCGGCGCGCTGATTTGGCGCTGCCTTGCCGACGCGAAGCCGAAGACCCGCTATTCCATCCTGCGCCGCCCGTTCATGGATCGCACCCTGCCGCGCCTGTTGGGCCCGCGCGCGGTGGACCGCGTCATGGCGCAGCGGCTGGGCTTTCCGAAGCGGCCATGACCGTGCCGCTGGTGCTAGCAAGCGCGAGCCCGCGCCGGCTTGCCTTGCTGGCGCAAATCGGCGTCACGCCCGATGAAATCATAGCTACCGCGATCGAGGAAAACCCGCGCAAGGGCGAAACCCCGCGCCTGCTGGCGCTGCGGTTAGCGCGCGAGAAGGTGGAAGCGGCGGCGCGGCTGTTGGGCAATGAGCGCCCCCCCCCCCCCTCCCCGCCAGGGGAAGGGGGCGCGCGTGCTGTACAACATAATGCGCGTATTCTCGCCGCCGACACGGTCGTTGCGGTGGGCCGGCGGATCTTGCCGAAGGCGGAAACCGAGGCCCAGGCGCGCGCTTGTTTGGCTCTGCTGTCTGGGCGCGGGCACCGCGTCTATACCGGCGTGGCGCTGAAGGGCGCGGCGGGCGAAATGCGCTCGCGTCTGGTGGAGACGCGCGTGACTTTCAAGCGGCTCTCGCCGGCTGAGATCGATGCGTACATTGCCTCCGGCGAATGGCGCGGTAAGGCCGGCGGCTACGCTGTCCAGGGGCTTGCCGCGCGCTTTGTCATTTCCATCATCGGCTCGTATTCCTCCGTGGTCGGTCTGCCACTTTACGAGACCGCGTGCTTGCTGGAGGGCGCGCCTTGAGCGAGCCCTTGGAAATCTGGCGCGACGCCTGCGTCGGCGAAACCCGCGAAGCCCTGGTGCGCGCCGGCAAGCCGATGGCGCTGCGCATCGCCCGCGCCAGCGACGAAGGCCGCCGCGCGCGCTGGGGCGAGATTTATGTCGCCCGCGTGCGTGAAGTGGATCGCCGCCGCCGCGGTGCGTTTTTGGATCTCGGGCTCGGCCAGGCGCAGGGCTTCCTGCCGCTGGGCGAGGACGGGCGCGCGCGTCTCGGCCGCGAGCGGGTGGCGCTGACCCAGGGCGCTGGCGTCGCCGTCGGCATCGTGCGCGAGGCCGCTCGCGGCAAGGGCGCGGTCGCCGAGCTGCGTGAGACCGGTCACGAGGGCCAAGCGCCCCATCGCATTGCCCAGCCCGAGTGCGACGAGGAATTGGCCCAGGCCCGCCCCGCCGATCCGCAAACGCGCGCCAAGCTCGACGCGCTGGTGGAAGACGCGCTTGCCCGTTTCGTTCCGCTTCCCGCGGGCGGCGCGCTCTCGATCGAGCCGACCGCGGCGCTGGTGGCCATCGATGTCGATGCTGGCGGCCGCGCCGGCTCAAGCGATTCCGAACGCTTCGGCCTTGAGCTGAACCTCGCGGCGGCGCTGGAGGCGGCGCGGCAGATTCGGCTGCGCAACCTCGGTGGCATCATTGCCATCGACTTCGTGTCGATGCGCGCCAAGGCGCACATGAAGCAATTGGACGAGGGCGTACGCGCGGCGTTCGCTGGCGATCCCTGGAGCGTGCAGTTTGGTGGGCTGTCGAAATTCGGCGTCTACGAACTTACCCGTGCGCAATTGCGCACGCCGCTGCACGAGCAGATGCGCGATGGCGACGGCCGCTTGAGCCTGGAAACCGTGGCGCTGACGGCGCTGCGGGCGATCGAGCGCGAGGGCCGGGCGCAGACCGGCCGCCAGATCGCCTGCAGCGTCGCGCCCGAGGTGAAAGCTTGGCTTGATGCCGGCGAAATCGAGTGGCGCGCCGAGCTTTCCGGCCGCATCGGCATGCGCTGGGGAATCGAGGCGCAGCCTGGCCCGCGCGACCGCGTCGAGGCGAGGGCGCTATGAGCCAACTTGGGAGCCAACCCGGCCCCTGCGTCATCTGCGGCAAGCCGAAGCACGAGCGCTACAAACCTTTCTGCTGCAAACGCTGCGCCGATGTCGATCTCAACCGCTGGTTCTCCGGCGGCTATGGAATCGCGGCGGAGGAGGAGGCGCCGCTGGGCGATGCTTCGCAGGACGAGAAATGAGTTCCGCCCCGCGCCTGGCCGCCTTTCCTCAGCGAAAAATTGCGCACCCGCAGCCGGTTAGGTAATTCCGCGCCGGTCGTGAACCATGTTACCAACGCGGCCACGGCCCCGTAGCTCAACTGGATAGAGCACCCGCCTTCTAAGCGGGATGTTGCGTGTTCGAGTCACGCCGGGGTCGCCAGAAAGACGTTGAAATTTCACCGCAAATCGCGGCATGGCCAGCACGGGTCGGCGTCGCTGGCGCCCGGTCCGATTTTCGCCCCTGCGGCGCCGGGTTCGCTGGCGTCGCGGGCCGATGCGCTTTAGGTGGAGCCCATGGGCCTCGATCTTACTGATTATCTGCCGATTATCATGTTCATGGCGATAGCCATCGCGCTCGGCGCCGGCTTCCTGATCGCCGCCTGGGTGGTGGCCCCGAAATCGCCGGACAAGGAGAAGGTGTCGGCCTACGAGTGCGGCTTTAACGCCTTCGACGACGCGCGCATGAAGTTCGACGTGCGGTTTTATCTGGTCTCGATCCTGTTCATTATTTTTGACCTGGAAGTCGCGTTCCTGTTTCCATGGGCGGTGACGCTCGGGAACTTACCGGCCGAGGCGGGACAGTTCGCGTTCTGGTCGATGATGGCGTTCCTCGGTGTGCTGACGGTGGGGTTCGTTTACGAGTGGAAGAAGGGGGCGCTGGAATGGGACTGACGGGTCCCCGGGCGAATGGCGAATGGCGAATGGCGAATGCGCTGGGCGTGCGGGTGCCTGTGCGTTCGCCGCATGACAAGATGGGGCGCGAAGGATGACATCATCACGCCACTCGCCACTCACTATTCGCCATTCGCACGGCGAAGCGACCTATCCGGTGAAGGAAGACGATCCTTTTTACACCGGCCTGTCGGACCAGCTCGCCGACAAGGGCTTCCTCGTCGCCGCCGCCGACGATCTGATCACCTGGGCGCGGACGGGCTCGCTGATGTGGATGACGTTCGGACTGGCGTGCTGCGCCGTGGAGATGATGCAGGCGTCGATGCCGCGTTATGATCTCGAGCGCTTCGGTTTTGCGCCGCGCGCATCCCCGCGCCAGAGCGATGTGATGATCGTCGCCGGCACGCTGACCAACAAAATGGCCCCGGCCTTGCGTAAAGTCTACGACCAGATGCCCAATCCGCGCTATGTGATCTCGATGGGTTCGTGCGCGAACGGCGGCGGTTATTATCATTACAGCTACGCCGTTGTGCGCGGCTGCGACCGCATCGTGCCGGTCGACATCTATATCCCCGGCTGCCCGCCGACGGCGGAGGCTTTGGTGTATGGCGTGCTGCAGCTGCAGCGGAAAATACGGCGTAGTGGGAATATCGAAAGATAGGCAATTGGCTTTAGGGAACAGGCAATCGTGAATCACACCCACCCATCCCAGGAGCGCGGGAGTTCGGCTTTGGATGAGGCGAAAGCATGAGCGCGGCGCTTGACGATCTCGGCGCGCACATCGTCGCCGCACAGCCCGGCGTGGCGGTTTCCCATGCCGTCAGCCTAAATGAGCTGACAATCAGCGCCAATGCCGCCGGCATCGTCTCGCTGATCACATTCCTGCGCGACGATCCCCGTGGCAGATTCACCACCTTCATCGATCTCTGCGGCGCGGATTATCCCGAACGCGGCAAGCGCTTCGACGTGGTCTATCATCTGCTCTCGATGCAATTGAACCACCGCATCCGCATCAAGCTCGAAACCGACGAACAAACGCCCGTGCCCTCGGTCGCGGGCTTGTTCCCGTGCGCTGACTGGTTCGAGCGCGAAGCGTTCGACATGTACGGAATTGTGTTCTCAAACCACCCGGACCTGCGGCGTATCCTCACCGATTACGGCTTTCAGGGTTTCCCGCTGCGCAAGGACTTCCCGCTCAGCGGCCATGTCGAAGTGCGCTACGATGCCGAGCAACAGCGCGTCGTGTACGAGCCGGTGACGCTGACGCAGGGGTTTAGGAATTTTGATTTCCTCTCGCCGTGGGAGGGGATGACGATCCCGGGCGATGAGAAGGCGAAGAGTGCGAATGGCGAGTAGCGAATGGCGAATGGGGAAGGCTTATGAACGAGCCTATCAGATCGTACCGCGACCTAACCGTTTGGCAGGACGCGCTTTCGCTCGCCGCAGCGGCGTACGAATTGACTCGGGCCTTTCCCAAAGCGGAATTGTACGGTCTGACTTCGCAAATCCGAAGATCGGCTGCTTCCGTGCCGGCCAACATTGCGGAAGGGCATGGACGAGAGCACACAAAAGCGTTCATCCAGTTCCTGCGCATCGCCCAAGGCTCGTTGAAGGAGCTAGAGACACACCTCTACCTTGCAGAACGCGTTGGCTTGTTGGACAAAACGCGATTGGATGGTCCGCTGAGTGCATGCGAGTCACTGGGAAAGCGTGTGCGGGCGCTCATCCGCTCATTACAGGAAAAATTGGAGCGGAGCGAGTGAACAGGGCCCTGCATTCGCCATTCGCCATTCGCCATTCGCGCGGCGGAGCTGTACATGGCTGACGATCTCTCCCTCGCGCCTGCGCTGGAAGAAAAGCGCACTTTCACCATCAACTTCGGCCCGCAGCACCCGGCCGCACACGGCGTGCTGCGCTTGGTTCTCGAACTGGACGGCGAAGTGGTTGAGCGCGTGGATCCGCATATCGGCCTCTTGCACCGCGGCACCGAGAAGTTGATCGAGTACAAAACCTACCTGCAAGCGCTACCGTATTTCGATCGGCTCGATTATGTCGCGCCGATGAACCAGGAGCATGCGTTTTGCCTGGCGATCGAGAAGCTGGCGCAAATCGAAGTTCCGCGCCGCGCGTGCATCATTCGCGTGCTCTATTCTGAAATAGGCCGCCTGCTCTCTCACCTGCTTAATGTCACCACCCAAGCCATGGATGTAGGCGCGCTTACGCCGCCGCTTTGGGGGTTTGAGGAACGTGAAAAGTTGATGGTGTTTTACGAGCGCGCCTCTGGCTCGCGCATGCATTCGGCGTATTTTCGCGCCGGCGGCGTGCACCAGGATTTGCCGCCACAGCTGATCGACGACATCGAGACCTTCTGCGAAGAATTTCCCCCGCTGCTCAACGACATCGAGGGGCTGTTGACCAACAACCGCATCTTCAAGCAACGCAATGTCGATATCGGCGTGGTTTCCCAGGAAGATGCGCTGAAATGGGGTTTCTCCGGCGTGATGGTGCGCGGCTCCGGCATGGCGTGGGATTTGCGCCGCGCGCAGCCCTACGAAATCTATTCCGAGCTGAAATTTCAAATCCCAATCGGCAAAAACGGAGATTGCTACGATCGCTATCTCTGCCGCGTCGAGGAAATGCGCGAGTCGATCAAGATCATGCAGCAATGCCTGGCGCTGCTGCGCACCACGCCGGGCCCGGTCATGCCGGAGCATTCGAAGTTCGCCCCGCCCAAGCGCGCCGAGATGAAGCAATCGATGGAAGCGTTGATCCATCATTTCAAGCTCTACACCGAAGGCTATCACGTGCCGGCCGGCGAAACGTATTCGTGTGTGGAAGCGCCCAAGGGCGAGTTCGGCGTGTATCTGGTGGCGGATGGAAGCAACAAACCCTATCGCCTGAAGATCCGCGCCCCCGGATTTCCCCACCTCGCGGCCATGGATTATCTCTGCAAGGGCCACATGCTGGCGGATGTCAGCGCCATTCTCGGTTCGATCGACATTGTGTTCGGGGAGATCGATCGGTGAGCCCTGTTGAATTGGTGCAGGCGCAGTTCGACGCCTACAACGCGCAGAACCTCGACCTTATGTGCTCCTTCTACGCCGAGGACTGCATTGTCGCCGACCTGAACGGAGTGATAACGCAAAATGGCCGCGCCGCCATACGCGAGCGCTACGCGAAAACCTGGGCTCAGTATCCGAAGAACCACGCGCGCCTGGTCAATCGGATGAGCCATGGCGATATCGTGGTCGATCACGAGCAGGGGGAGCGGGGACCTGACGGCCCGAGCTTCGAGGCGATTTGCATTTACACCGTGAAAAACGGCCTGATTGCGGGGGTCGATTTTGCGAAATAACCGAAACACCGGCGGAGTGATGCGATGAGCGTTCGCAGATTAGCCGCAGCACAACCCGCCAGCTTCGCTTTCTCCCCCGCCAGCATGGAGCAAGCGCGCTGGTGGATCGCAAAATATCCCCCCGAGCGCAAAGCGTCGGCGGTGATCCCGATCATGTGGCTGGCGCAGAAGCAGGAAGGCTGGATCAGCGAGCCGGCGATCCAGGCAATCGCCGATCTGCTGGAAATGCCAAAAATCCGCGTGCTGGAGGTGGCGACCTTCTACACCATGTTCCATCTGCATCCGGTAGGAAGACATCACCTCCAGGTGTGCGGCACTACGCCCTGCATGCTGCGCGGTTCGGAGGAGCTGAAAGCGGTGTGCAAACGGCGCATCGGCGAGGCGCATCAGCCGAGCGCGGATGGACAATTGTCGTGGGAAGAGATGGAATGCCTGGGCGCGTGCGTGAACGCGCCAGTGGTGGCGATCGACGATTATTATTACGAGGATCTGAGCGCCGACAAGTTCGAGGGCTTGATCGATAAGCTGGCGCGCGGGGAAAAGATCGCGCCCGGTTCGGCGCTGCAACGGCAAACCTCCGCCCCCGAGGGCGGGCCCAAGGTGCTGACCGATGCCTCGCTCTATGACGGCTCGTTGGCCAAACCGATCAAGCTCCCTGCATTGCCGGAGCAGGCGTGAGCGAGCCTCCGACGCCGCCGCGACGCCCCCGGTTCGAGCCGATCCGGCTCGGCGGCACGCTGCGCTCGAGCGCGCTGCTGGTGTACGGCATCATCGTTGGCGCCATGGTCGCCTTGGCGACCTACATGCACGTGTTCGACGGGCAAGAATTGACCAGCCCTTACGTGGTCGGGCCGGCGATCGGCGCGGTCTGGTTTGCCTTGCGCCTGTTCATGATGATGAATTCGAGAAAGTAGCCCATGCTCGCCGACAAGGATCGCATTTTCCTCAATCTCTACGGCGCGCAGGGCGCCGATCTGGCAAGCGCCAAGCAGCGCGGCGCCTGGAACGGCACTCGCGAAATGATCGGTGCGGGGCGCGACTGGATCATTCAGCAGATGAAAGAGAGCGGCCTGCGCGGGCGCGGCGGCGCCGGCTTTCCGACCGGGCTCAAATGGTCGTTCATGCCCAAGGAGGTGAAGGAGCGCCCGCACTATCTCGTGGTCAACGCTGATGAGTCCGAGCCCGGCACATGCAAGGACCGCGACATCATGCGCCACGATCCGCATCTGCTGATCGAGGGTTGTTTGGTGGCGAGCTTCGCCATGGCGGCGAAGGTTTGCTACATTTACATCCGCGGCGAATACGTCGCCGAGCGCGAGGCGATGGAGCGCGCGATTCTGGAGGCGTACGAGGCCAAGCTGGTCGGCAAGAACAATGTGCATGGCTGGGATTTCGACATCTACATGCACCACGGCGCCGGCGCTTATATTTGCGGCGAGGAAACCGCGCTGCTCGAAAGCCTGGAAGGCAAAAAAGGCCAGCCGCGCCTTAAGCCGCCCTTTCCGGCCAATGTCGGGCTCTATGGCTGCCCGACCACGGTGAACAACGTCGAGAGCATCGCTGTCGCGCCGACCATTTTGCGTCGCGGGGCCAACTGGTTCGCCGGCTTTGGCCGCGCCAACAACACCGGAACTAAAGTGTTCTGCGTGTCGGGGCACGTCAACAAGCCGTGCAACATCGAAGAAGCGATGAGCATTCCGCTCAAAGAGCTGATCGAGACTCATTGCGGCGGCGTGCGCGGCGGCTGGGGCAATCTCAAAGCCGTGATCCCCGGCGGCTCATCGGTGCGCATGATCCCGGCGCACGAGGCCGAAACCGTGCTGATGGATTTTGATTCATTGGCGGCGCTGAAGTCCGGCCTCGGCACCGCGGCGGTGATCGTCATGGATCAATCGACGGATTTGATCCGCGCCATCGCCCGGCTCGCGTATTTTTACAAACACGAAAGCTGCGGCCAGTGCACGCCGTGCCGCGAGGGCACGGGTTGGATGTGGCGCGTGCTCGAACGCATGGCCAAGGGCGAAGCCGAGCACTCGGAAATCGATTTGCTGCTGGAGGTCACCACCCAGGTCGAAGGCCACACCATCTGCGCCCTGGGCGACGCCGCCGCCTGGCCGATCCAAGGCCTGATCCGCCACTTCCGCCCCGAGATCGAACAACGCATCGACCGCTACCGCGCGGCCAAGGGCGTGCATCAGGTGCGGCTGGTGGCGGCGGGGTGACTAGCCGGCGTTGGCGGCGCCCGGCTTGTATTCCAGCTTTGTAGTGAGTTCGTTTACCGCGTAGTGGACAAACTCAAGCCCCAACGCCGTTAGTTCATATGATTCCGACTCATCAAAAGCAGACTTGTGTGCCCGAGATTGTCCGCGAGAAGGAGCGCGTGTCGGTGGCCGTTTTACAAAGTTGCCTTGGTAGTCTGTATCACGATGTTGCCGTATGATGCCGCCCGTCGATAGGTCGCGGAATAGCAATTTGAATAGGTCTGCGTCCGCAGAGTCTTCTCGAACATCACCCGTGCCGATCCGGTTCCACATGTCGCCGCGCGTGGCGGCGGGGTTGCCGTAGAGGTCAGCGATGACGGCGAAATGGAATTCTGAATAAGTGTGCAGCCAGTCGATGAACAGCTCAACGACTCGATCACTAGAAAGTCTGCTTGCTGCTGCGTTGCTTAGGATATTACGAAGCATCGTCTGCTTGCTTTCACTCTCCGTGCCTGACCAGTTTCGGAACGCTTTGCGGAGCAGGTGTTGGTATTCATCGGATTGAATGCGCTTGCCTATTTCTTCATCATGCATGTCGAGCCGCGCAACAATTTCACCCAGGACGTTCTGCTTCTCTCGTACTTCGGCTTCCATCATTCGCATCCAGGTGACCAAGAATTGGTGCAGCTCACGCTGATTCTCTTCCGACCACATAGTCGATGCCGCAGAGAGCAGTCCGCCAAGAAAGGGGATGTGGTTGGCCAACCCGTCGAGGGCGGCGCGCGTGAACTGCCCGCCTCGGCCCATCGATTTCTTCTCGATTTCATCGGGGATGGAGATTTCATCCCGCTTGTCTTCTTGCGGCATAATGGGCACTCGTCTGAATCAGGATTGACACCATTCTAACTGATTCGGATCCGCTTAATGAAACACTTCGTCCTCTTCTACGATTACCCCGGCGATTTCCGCGAGCGGCGTGCGCCGTATCGGGCGGCGCATATCGCGCGCGCCAATGCGTCTGTGGGGGCGTCGCGAGGACCACATCGCCTGCGGCGGCGGCTGGTAATATTTGGCTAAGTACGCGAGCCGCACGAACGGCCCCCGGCTTCGCATCGCCTCACCCCAGAATCTGCGCCACTATCGCCAGCGCCCGGCTCAACGTCGCCTCACGCACCGCGTCGCGCCCCACATCGCCGAACCGGCATTCCTCGTGCAAGCACACGCCGCCGCGTCGCGCCGCGGCGATGTGCACCAGGCCCACCGGCTTGGCTTCGGCGCCACCGCCTGGTCCCGCTACACCGGTCACCGCCACAGCAATATCCGCGCGCGAGTGCGCCAGCGCGCCCTCCGCCATAGCGAGCGCTACCTCCAGGCTCACCGCGCCATGCGCCGCGATCAGCGCCGCTGGCACGCCGAGCATTTCGCTCTTCGCCTCATTGGAATAGGTCACGAACCCGCGCTCGAACACGTCCGACGATCCCGGGATCGAGGTTAGCGCGGCCGCGATCAGCCCGCCGGTGCAGCTTTCGGCGGTAGCGATGCGCAAGCCCTGCGCGCGGGCTGCGGCGAGCAGGGCGCGCGCGGCTTCGGTGATGTCGGCGGCAAACATCGCCCGAGATAAGGACGCGCGGCGGCGAATGTCCATTCCCAGCCGGCGCTAGCGCTGGCAGGACGACCAGCACCTCCCCCCCTTGCGGGGGAGGTAGCCCCGAAGCGGCCGGAGGGGGGCGGGCAGAAGGAACCGCGACGGCGTCGTTTGCGGCTTGCGCGCCCCCCACCCGTCGCCCCCTGGGCAACCCCGTCCCCGCAAGGGGAGGGTAGGCAAGCGCGAGGGAGTGACAACATACAAATCACCGTCCACCGGCTCGCCGCCCCCATCTTCGCGCTAGCGGTGTTTTCCAGCGCGGCGCTCATCTTTGTGTTGCAGCCCTTGTTCGCGCGCATGGTGACGCCGCTGCTCGGCGGCAGCCCGCAGGTTTGGAACACCTCCATGGTGTTCTTCCAGGGCGCGTTGCTGGCAGGCTATCTCTACGCGCACCTGCTGGCGCGGCTGCAGGATTTGCGGTTGCAGGCGCTGATCCATGCCGGCGTGCTGGTCGCGGCGTGGTTTGCGCTGCCGGTGCAGGTGAGCCAAGCGCTGGGGCCGCCCAATTCCGAGCAGCCGGTGGGGTGGCTGCTCGGCGTACTCACCTTATCTGTTGGCGCGCCGTTCGCAGCGGCGGCGGCGACCGCGCCGCTGCTGCAAGCCTGGTACGCGCGCAGCAGCCGCGCCGACGCGCACAATCCGTATTATCTCTACGCCGCGTCCAATCTCGGCAGCTTCGTCGGCCTGTTGGGCTACCCGCTTCTGATCGAGCCGGCGCTTGGGGCGCACGCGCAGAGCCTGGCCTGGAGTCTCGCTTATAGTGCGGTCGGCGCGCTGATTGCGTTGGCCGCAGCGACCGCGCTGTCGAACAAGGCGAAGGCGTCAATTCCTAGCGCGATCGCGACGCCGGCGCCGTCATGGTGCCAACGCCTCTATTGGATGGCGGCGGCGGCCATTCCCTCGGCGGCGTCGCTCGGCGTCACGCTGCACCTCTCCACCGACATCGCCTCGGTTCCACTTTTGTGGGTGATTCCGCTGGCGCTCTACCTGCTCACGTTCGTGATCGCTTTCGCGCGCGGGGGCGAACTGACCCAGATGGCGAGCTTGTTCCTGCACCCGCTGGCGCTGGCCTGGTTGCTGATGTCCTATGTCTGGGACGGCGATTGGCTCGGGTCGATGCTGGGCGTGCTGACCGGATTTTTCTTTGCGGCGTTGGTGTGCCACTTGGCGCTGGCCCGCGCCCGGCCCGAGGCGGGTCGGCTGACCGAGTTTTATCTCTGCGTTTCGTTTGGCGGCGTCGTTGGCGGCGCCTTCGCGGCGCTGGCGGCGCCAGTGCTGTTCAACAACGTCTATGAATACCCGCTGGCGATCGCGGCGGCGTGCCTATTGCGCCCGCGCGCGCCAACGCCGACGCCGCGGCTGGAAAACGCCTCGCTGATGGCGGCGCTGGGGTTGACCCTCACTGTCGCTGCGGTGTTGCTGACGGATCTCAATACCCAGACCGGAATATTCCTGCTTGCCGGCTTGGCCGCCGCCGCGTCAGTCCTGGCGCCAGTCTTTGGCGCGAGCTCGCTCCGCGAGCGCTACGCCGCACTTGCGGCGGCCGTTATCCACACCGGCGTTTTCTTCTTCGTCGCCCTCAACGCCGATGCGCTGTTTGTCGCGGGAGAATACCAGCTTTTGCAAGCGCCATGGAACCTGATCCTGATCGCAACCAGTCTCGTCATACTGGGGTTGTCGCTGCAGCACGCCGTGCAGCCGTCCAAGGCGGCGCAACCCACGGCCGATTGGGTGCACGGGATGGCGCTGGCGGGAGCGCCGCTGCTGTTGGCGCTGGCCTTGACCGGATCGCGGTTTGGCGCCGCCGCGCTGACCGGCGCGGCCCTTACCTGTTGCGCGCTGGCGCTGTTCTTCAATCGCGGCCGGCCGGCGCTGATGGCCTCCATCGTGCTGGCCGCATTCGCATTGGTGTTCCTCGACGATTCCAACG
>JANNQT010000059.1:0-17633 GCA_031400895.1 Alphaproteobacteria bacterium
CTGTCGCCAGCTTCAACTCCCATCGCGTTCAAACCACATCCTCTGAACTGTTTGGCATTGGGTACCGTGAGCCTCCCAACAGAAGACCAGCGCATTATCGCGGTGTTTTTATTCGGTCTGATAGATTTTTTGCAAACCGAGCATTTCCAACGTCCGTAGCGATTTTTTTGTTGGATAGAGGGTCCCCAACCCAACACTTTCGGGACGCCGCGACATGGGCCGCCGGCGCCTCGCCGGCTGCGTCGATTACCCACGCACCGATGTTGGCGCGGGGTGCACGAAATGGCCGGCGAGGGCGCCGGCGGCCCATATTGGGTGCGCTGACGACGCCGGCGTGAGTGATGTATTATTGCAACATACGCGCGCGTCCGCACGTTGAACCGCCCGCGTCGGCGAGCCGGCCCGGCCCGGGGCGGGTTAGCGCTCGATCCCCAAATCCGAGATCAACAGCGCTTTGAAGTTGTCGTCGCGGCGGGCGAACAGCCCGGCGAGGAAATTGAAAATAGATCTCAGCGCGCTCAACATCTTAATTTCCCAGCTCTGTTCGTCGTCCGTTTCAGTCTCCCGGCCCGGTTTTTCAGGTCGCTTGGCTCGTTCGCTTGCCTTGCGTTCATGGTTTCACGCGCTTGCCTGAATCTAAGATGAGTTAGATTCGGCAATTTGGAGGGGTGTGATGCAAACTCCGTTCCACTGTGGCGGCTTGAACACGTTTTCGCCTCGGTGGTGTGTCGCGCCAGCGACTTGGCCGCCGGCAACGCCGGTCCAGGCAGATTTGGAAACCTTCTCTTAACCATGAGCGGCGTCCTTGATCTCCTGGCCGGCAGATTTTGCCGAGTCAGCGAGGGGAGGACCCTGATGAACGGCGCGGAAGTGCTCGACCTTGGACGCGACGCCATCTGGGTGACGGTGCTGGTGGCGGCTGGACCGATGCTGGTGGGCTTGGTGGTGGGGCTGGTCGTGTCGCTGCTGCAGACGCTGACCCAGATCCAGGAACAGACGCTGGTGTTCGTGCCGAAGATTCTCTCGATCTTCCTGGCGATCCTGCTGTTCCTGCCGATCATGGGCGGGCTGATGGGCGGGTTCATGAGCCAGGTGTTTGAACGCATCGCGGAATTCTAAGCCATGGGCCTGACGCTCTACGGCGTTGAGATCTGGGCGGTGGCGCTGTTGTTCGCGCGGTCGGGCGCGATGCTGATGCTGCTGCCGGGGTTTGGGGAATCGGTGGTGCCGCCGCGCATCCGGCTGGCGTTCGCGCTGGCGCTGGCGGTGTGCATCGCGCCTTCCCTGGCCGGACGCATGCCGGCGCCGGCCGACACCGTGTTCGCCATGGCCGGGCAGGTGATCACCGAAGTGCTGATCGGCGTGCTGCTCGGGGGGGCGGCGCGCATGCTGGTGGCGGCGGTGGCGACAGCGGGCCAGATCATCGGCCTCGAACTGGGGCTGTCGTTCGCGCAGACCGCCGACCCAACCATGAACCAGTCGGGCCAATTGGTGGCGGTGTTCATGAGCGTGCTCGGCATGACCTTGATCTTCGCCACCGATCTGCATCACATGTTCCTGCTCGGGGTGGCGGGGTCTTACGAGATCATCGCCCCGGGCGCGGCAGCCCCGATCGGCGACGCCGCGCAATTGGCGCTGGGGGCGGCGTCGAGTTCGTTCCGGGTCGGCTTCCAGATGACCATGCCGCTGATCGCGGCGGGCTTGCTGTTCCGCATCGGCATGGGCGTGCTGTCGCGGCTCATCCCCACCATCCAGGTGTTCTTCGTGGCGCTGCCGCTGCAGATGCTGGGCGGGTTTGTGGTGTTTGCGCTTGGGCTTTCCGCCGGCATGCTGATCTGGCTCGACAGCCTGCAGCAATACGCGACCTGGCTGCGCTAGCGCCATGTCCGACAACGACGAAAAAATCCACGAACCGACCGAGCAGAAACTCGACAAGGCGCGCCAGCGCGGCGACATCGTCTATTCCCCGGAAGTGGGGGCGGCGCTGTCGCTGGCGGCGCTGACCGGGCTGGTGGCGTTCCTGGCCGCGCCGATCGCCGGTGAGACCGCGCGCAGCCTGATCGGCTTTATCCAGGCCCCGGCTCAATATGCGACCGACCAAGCCGCCTTGAGTTCGATCTTCGCCAGCGTCGGTCTGCGCCTGCTGCTGATCTTTGGCACGGTGGCGCTGGTGATCGCCGCGGCGGGCGTGGCCGCGCGCTATCTGCAGGACAAGCCCACCTTCACCGCCGAGCGGCTGAACCCTAAGCTGGAAAAACTGAGTCCGATCGAGGGCTTCAAGCGCGTGTTCGGCAAGGCCGCGGTTTCGGGGTTCCTGAAGGCGCTGGCCAAGCTCGCGCTCGTCGGCGTGGTGCTGATGTGGACGCTGTGGCCGAAGGACGCCCAGCTCGAGCGCATCGGCTATCTCGATCCGGCGGCGCTGTTGCCTTACGTACAGGACCGCGCGGTGGCGATGCTGATGGCGCTGGCGGCGGCGTCGGCTTTGCTGGCGGTGATCGACTATGTAACGACGCGTCAATCCTACATCGCCCGCCAGCGGATGACGCCCCAAGAGCTGAAGCAAGAGCACAAGGAACAATCGGGCGATCCGCAGGTCAAGGCCAAGCTGTTTCGCATCCGCGCCGAGCGCGCCAAGCGGCGCATGTTGCAGAACATGAACAAGGCCAGCGTGGTCATCACCAACCCGACTCACTACGCGGTGGCGCTGCGCTATGAGGCGGGCGAGACCGCCGCTCCGGTGTGTCTGGCCAAGGGCGTCGATGCGGTGGCGCAACGTATCCGTGAAGTGGCCGAGGAATTTGGCGTGCCGATTGTGGAGAACCCGCCGCTGGCGCGCGCGCTGTTTGCCGCCGCCGATCTGGACCAGCCGATCCCGCCCGAACATTACCAGGCTGTCGCCAAGATTATCGGCTTCGTCATGCGTTTGGGTCAGAAAAAGGCGCGCGCGCGACGCCCGCCGTCGCCAACGAGGCGGCCATGAATTTAGCGCACGTGATCCAAAACCCGAATCGCGGTCATATCGACCCAAGGCGGCCCCATGACTGACCACGCAGAAAATCCAATGCCGCGCCGCGCGCACATCGACGTGCCGCAGATCCTGTTCTGGATCGCGGTGGTGGTCGGCGTCGCCGCGGCGGGCTTTGCCATCACCGCCGGCCCCACGGTCGGGCGCGCCGGCGCGGTGTTGCTGGCGCTGCTGGTGGCGGCGGGCATGGTGCTGTTCTTCTGGATGTCGCGCGGGGCCGGGCGCGCGCACGGCGCCTTTCCCGAGCGCGGCGTGATCGCCGCGTCGGCGCTGCTGGCGGGGCGCTCCGACTATGCCTTGATCGGCGCGCTCGACGAAGCCGCGCTGATCACCGATCGCCATCTGTCGCCGCTGAGCGCCAACGCCGCTTATCTCGCGCTCGCGGAAGCGGCCGGGGCTTACGGCGATAGCGACCGCCCGCCGATGATGAGCCGGCTGTTCGGCGCCGATCCTCTGCTTTCCGCGCCGATGTTCCGTTTGTCGAAAGCCGCGCAAGCCGGCCAGAACCGGCGCGAGCAATTGCCCGCCACCGCCGCGCTCGCCGGCAGGCCGGCGCGCTACGAAGCCAGCGTCGGGCCGACGCTAACCGGAGCGGTGCTGTGGCGCCTGCGCGAGGTTGGGGCCGGGGAAGCGGCGGCGGGTATCGACGAGGAAACCCGTCAGCTGTTTCTCGAGGATGCGCCGATCGGCTTCTTCGCCGCGCGCGGCGACGGTTCGATCACCTACATGAATCGCGCGCTGCGCGCGGTGCTGGGCGTGGGCGACGAGATCCTGCCGGCGCGGGTCAAGGACTTCGTCAAGGACGATCCGGCCCGGCTGTTGCGGCGCGACCGCCGCGGCTTCGGTCCGACCCGGTTGCGCGCGACGCTGCGCGGGATCGATGGCGCGGAAATGCAGGTCTCGGTGCTGACTTTTGCGCCAGGCGACGACCGTGAGGGCGCAACCCGGGCGCTGGTGTTTTTCTCCGACGCGGAAGCGCCCGATGCCGTAGCCCCCGCGCCGGTGCGCGGGGAGGGCGGGGAAGCCGTGTTCGCGGCCGCGCCGTTTGGGGTGGCGGTGCTCGACGGCGTCGACCCCGCTTCCGCGGCGCTGCTCGATTCCAACGCGGCGCTGATGGAAATGACGCAAGGCCGCGCCGCCCCGGGCGCGCCGTTCGCGGATTTGTTCGACGCTTCCGAAGGTCCGGCGGTGTTGGCGCAGCGGCTGCGCCAGGCGGTCAGCGATCCGATCGAGATCAACCTGGCAACCAGCCCGCCCGCCGCCGCGCACCTGCACTTCGTCCGCGCTGCCGATGGCAAGGGCCTAGTTTATATTCTCAACGTCAGCGACCAGCGCGAACTGCAAACCCGCTTGGCGCAAGCCGAGAAGATGCGCGAGATCGGCGAGCTTGCCGCCGGCCTCACCCACGACCTCAACAATCTGCTCACCGTGGTAATGCAGACCTGCTCGTTCCTGCTGCGCCGGCACCCCGTTGGCGACGCCGATTATCCGATGCTGCGGGAAATCTCCGACCACGCCACCACGGCCAAGGAATATTCCGACATGCTGCGCGCCTATGCGCGGCAGCAGACTTTCGCGCGCGAAGTGTTCGACGTCGGCGATTTCGTCGGCTCGCGCCAGGAACTGATCCGCCGCATCATGGGCGCCTCGATCCAGTACGAGCTGCGCCACGGCCGCGATCTGCCTTACGTGAAGGTGGACAAGACCCAGCTCGAACGCGTGCTGATCAATCTCGCCACCAATGCGCGCGATGCGATGACCCCTAAGGGCGCGCCGCTGCCGAAGGACGGCAAGCTGGTGGTGCGCACCTCGTGCGTCTCAGCCGAAACCGTGCGCGGGCTCGGCCACAATCCGATCGAGGACGGCGAATACGTGATGATCGAGGTGGAAGATACCGGCCAAGGCATCAAGCCCGAACACGCGGCGAAGATTTTCCGCCCGTATCATTCGACCAAGGAAGCCGGCAAGGGCACGGGGCTCGGGCTCGCCACTCCCTACGGCATCGTCAAGCAATCGGGCGGCTACATTTTCTTCACCACCAAGCTCGGGGTCGGCACCATTTTTCGCCTGTTCCTGCCCGCCTACACGCCGACGCCGGAAGAATTGGAAGAGATCGCAGCAAAGGAGCGCGCCTTGCTCACCCCGCCCACCAAGGACGTCGCCGGCCGCGGCAAGATCTTGTTCGTCGAGGACCAGACCGCGGTGCGCCGCTCGATCGTGCGCAATCTGAAGGATTGCGGCTACGAGGTGGAGGAGGCCGAGAACGGCGAGGACGCGCTCGTCATCATGAAGCAGAAGCCGGGCGGCTTCGACATCATCATCTCTGACGTGTCGATGCCGATCATGACCGGCCCGGAAATGCTCGAAGAGGCCGAGCCTGGCATGATCGGCAACGCAAAAGTGCTGTTCCTCTCCGGCTACGCGCCGGAAAGCTTCTCCCACATGCTGGAGCAATACCCGGTGCATTATATGAGCAAACCGGTGACCATGGAGCAGCTGGTCGGGCGGGTGAAGGAGCTGCTGGCAGCGGCTTGAGGGCTCCCATTTCTCCGACGACGCGTAACCGCCTCGACGCCCCGCCCGTATTCTCTTAAAGCCGGGCTATGGCGGATGAATCGCGGTTGCGGGCGCTGTTGCTCAAGGGTCTTGCCGGCGAGGAGGGGGCGCACCGGGCGTTCCTGACCGAGGCGGCGGCGCTGCTGCGCGGGTTCTTCCGCAACCGGCTGCGCGGCGCGCCCGAGGATGCCGAGGATCTGGTGCAGGAGACTTTGGTGGCGTTGCACACCCGCCGCGATAGCTACGACCCGCAATATCCGCTGACCGCGTGGATGTACGCGATCGCGCGCTATCGGCTGATCGATCATCTGCGCCGCGTGCGCCGGCGCGGGACCCACCATTCCATCGACGATGTAGAACTCGGCGATGCCGATCCCGAATACGAAGCCTCCGACGCGCGACGCGATGTGGCGACGCTGCTGGCGAAGCTGCCGGAAAAGCAGCGCACCGCCATCCGCCTGGTCAAGCTTGAGGAGAAGAGCGTGCATGAGGCGGCGGCGCTCACCGGGTTCTCCGAGTCCGACATCAAGATTTCCATCCATCGCGGCATGAAGGCGCTGACGCGGCTGATGAGCGGGGAGGGCGCGCCATGAACACCGAGCGGCTGATCAAGCTGTTGGCGCACGGCGTCGAGCCGGCCGAGCGGCCGGCTTGGCTGAAGCGCCTGGCGCTGACGCTGCTGGTGGGGGCGTTCGCCGGCGCGCTGCTGCTGGCGATCAGTTTCGGCGTGCGCCCCGATATTGGCGCCGCGCCCATGCCGGTGATGGGCAAGGCGATGTTTTCGGCGGCGGCGGCGGCGGTGATGTTGCCGCTGCTGGTGCGGCTGATGCGGCCGGGCCGGCCGCTGCAATGGCGGCTCGGCGCGGTGGCGGCGTTTGTGGCGCTGGCGGCGCTGGCGACTTGCGTGGCGCTGATGGGCGAAGCGCCGGGCGAGCGCCTAGCGGCGTGGACCGGCGGCGGCTTTCCGTGGTGCCTGGTGCTGGTGCCGATCCTTGGCGCGCCGACGGCGGCGCTGCTGGTGTGGCTGATGCGCGCGTTCGCGCCGACGCAGCTGACGCTGACCGGGGCCGCCATCGGCGCGCTCTCTGGCGGCGTCGGTGCGATGGCCTATTCGATGTATTGCCCGGTGGATTCGGTGGCGTTCGTCACTACCTGGTATGTGATCGCCATCGCCCTGAGCGCCGCGCTGGGCGCGGTGATCGGGTCGAGGCTGCTGCGCTGGTAGCGCGGCCTATTCTTGTTTTCTTCCCCCGCGCCCAATGGTCAGCGCCTTGATCACGCCGCGCAGGGTTTGCGCTTCCTGCACCGTCAGTCGTGCACGCAGGAACAGCGCGCGAAGATTGCGCTTCATCAGCGGCGATTTGTCCGGCGGATGGAAGAAGCGGCCGCGCTCCAGCTCGGCCTCCAGATGCGCGAACATTTTCTCCAGCTCGTCTTGCGTCGCCGGAGGGCTTTCCAAATCGCGGAACCAGGCCGGCAGATCGTGGACCTGACGCGCTTCGGCATAGGCGTAGGCGAACACCGCGACGCAATTGGCGAGGTTGAGCGAGGCGAATGCGGGATTGACCGGCAGTGTCAAAATCGCATCGGCGCGCGCCACTTCCTCGGTGTCCATTCCCGCCGCTTCCGGGCCAAACATCACCAACGGGCGTTCACCCGCCGCCAGCGCGGCGCGAATATTTTCCGCCGCTTGTCGCGGCCCCCAGGCCGGTTTTTGCAATCCGCGAGGGCGCGCCGTGGCGGCGATCACCAAAGTGGCGTCCGCCAGCGCGTCCTCCAATCGCCATTCGACGCGCGCGCGCTCCAGCACGACATCGGCGCCAACCGCCACCGCAATGGCTTTCGGATTGGGCCAGCGGTCGCGCGGAGCTACCAGGCGCAAGCTGGTCAACCCGAAATTCAACATCGCCCGCGCCACCGCGCCGATATTTTCGCCCATCTGCGGACGAACCAGGAGAATCGAGGGCCATTGCTCCTCGATGGGCGGCGGCATATTGGGGGCGCGGGTCATGGGGCGAGGCGCGTTCTAGAAAAAATCGGCAATCGCGATCTCGGCCTCGGGGGCGCACAAGGGGGCGACAATTTCGCCGATCCCGGCGTCGCGGCGCTTAGCGTTCATGTCAAGGCTCCGGGAGGCATAATAGCACAGGGCCGCCGCCTTGCACGCCCGCGCAGCGGTGGTTAGACCTCCCGCGCGAAGCGATTTTTCTCTCCCCAGGGGCAAAGCATGGCCAAGATCAAGGTGGACAATCCGGTCGTTGAGATCGACGGCGATGAGATGACGCGGATCATATGGAAGCTGATCAAGGATCGGCTGATCCACCCCTATCTCGATGTTGATTTGCATTATTACGATCTCTCGGTCGTGCATCGCGACGCCACCGATGACCAGATCACAATCGACGCCGCCCACGCGATCAAGCAGCACGGCGTCGGAATCAAGTGCGCCACCATCACGCCGGACGAAGCGCGGGTCGAAGAATTCAAGCTCAAGAAAATGTGGAAGAGCCCCAACGGCACCATCCGCAACATTCTGGGCGGGGTGATTTTCCGCGAGCCGATCATCTGCAAGAACGTGCCGCGCCTTGTGCCGGGCTGGACCAAGCCGATCGTCGTCGGTCGCCACGCTTTCGGCGATCAATACCGCGCCACTGATTTCCGCTTTCCGGGCAAGGGCAAGCTCTCGATCAAATTCGTCGGCGAGGATGGCAAGGTGATCGAGCACGAAGTGTTCGACGCGCCGGGCGCGGGAATCGCCATGGCGATGTATAATCTCGATGAGAGCATCAAGGAATTCGCGCGCTCCTCGATGATGTACGCTTTGATGAAAGGCTGGCCGCTTTACCTCTCCACCAAGAACACCATCCTCAAGGCCTATGACGGCCGCTTCAAGGATATTTTCGAACAGGTGTTCGAGGCCGAATTCAAGGACCAGTTCGCGGCCAAGAAGATGACGTACGAGCATCGCCTGATCGACGACATGGTGGCGAGCGCGCTGAAATGGTCGGGCGGGTTCGTCTGGGCGTGCAAGAATTACGATGGCGACGTGCAAAGCGACACCGTGGCGCAAGGCTTCGGCTCGCTCGGGTTGATGACGTCGGTGCTGCTGACGCCGGACGGCAAAACGCTGGAGAGCGAAGCCGCGCACGGCACGGTGACGCGCCATTATCGCCAGCACCAAAAAGGCCAGCCGACTTCCACCAATTCCATCGCCTCGATCTTCGCCTGGACAAGGGGCCTCGCCCATCGCGGCAAGCTCGACGGTAATCAGAAACTGATCGATTACGCGCTGCTGCTGGAGAAGATCACGGTCGATACGGTGGAGGCCGGGCAAATGACCAAGGATTTGGCGCTACTGGTCGGCGACACGCAAAAATGGCTGACCACCGAGGGCTTCCTCGATGCGATCGGGGATAATCTGGATAAGGCGATGGGGGCGTGATCGGGGATGGCGCACGCGACACTTTCCGGCTCATGGAGCGGCGCTTATCGCTATCCCGGCGATGCCGTGCCGGAGACCGTGTTCAACGTGCAGATCGAGGAAGTCGGCGGCGGTTTCACCGGCGCAATGCAGGAACCCAGTTTGCTTCGTCCTAATCTTGAGCCTGTCGCTTCCGCGGAGATTGAGGGCGTGCGCTCAGGCGGCGAGGTCAGCTTCGCCAAATTCTACGACGGCAGCGGCGGCATGGCGCATGTCGTTCATTACCAAGGAACAGCGGACGCCGCGCTCACGCGCATTGACGGCCGCTGGAACATTCCCGGCGATTGGTCAGGCACGTTCTTCATGACGCGCGACGACGCGGGCGCGGAAGCGCAAGCGGAAGAGCGGGCGAAAGAAACGATTGGAGTGCAATCACCCTGACGCGTGGCGCAACGGCCTGACCTCGCCGGCGCGGAGCATCACTCATCTGAGAGCCAGACATGATCGTTCGAGATATAAAAGAGGCCGACCGTAGGCAATGGGCGCTGCTTTGGGCCGGCTATTTGGAATTCTATGAATCCTCGCTCGACGCTGCAATCACCGAGGCGACGTTCGCGCGGTTGAACGATGCATCCGAACCCATGTTTGCGCTGATAGCCGAAAGCGATTCCGGCGGCCTGCTCGGCTTCGTCCATTGCGTGCTGCATCGCGGCACCTGGGCCATTGAAGATTTCTGCTACTTGGAGGATCTCTTCGTCGCGCCTGGCGCGCGCGGGCAAGGAATCGGCCGCGCGCTGATCGAGGCGGTGTATGCGCGCGCCGACGCAATGAATTGCGCACGGGTCTATTGGCTGACGCACGAAAGCAACCCAGCCCGCAAGCTCTATGACCAGGTCGCGCACCATCTGGGCTTCATCCAGTACCGGCGCTGACCTATGGCGCGCTGTTCAACGCGCACCCAGCATCATCGGCAAAAAGCGTTGCGTTTAATTTGAGCGTCGCCCAGTGATGAGCGCCGTCGCCGCCATAATCGTCCACGTTCCGTGTCCGAGCGTGATCAACAAAGCGCCTTGCCGCGCCTCAAAATTAATCGTGCCGGCCAATTGCCAGGCGATGACGCCCGCGCCCACCGCCGCGCCAACAGCGCGTACAACCCTCGACCGCCGCGCGCGCCGCACACGCGCGCTCCTCGTCGACGCATTGGTGGAATTGGGCGTCGCAGGCGAGATCGACGCCATCGACGTCGGCCAATTGACGGCGGCCGCCGGAATTGGCCGCTCAACATTTTACACTCACTATGCCGGCAAGGACGATTTCCTGATCTCGTCCTTCGTCAATCTTATTGTGATGGCCGAAGAAGCGATGGCCGTGAAATACCCCGAGCGCGCGGACATCATTCCCTCGAGCCCGCTATTTGCGCATGTCCACGAAGCTGGAGACTTCGCACGCAACGTCGCCAAATCGGAGATATTTCCCCGCCAAATGGCGGCGGCCGAAACCAAGCTGCGAGAAATTGCAGAAAAGAACTTGTCGCGGCGCTTCCCGGATATTCCGAACGCAAACCGCCGAGAGAGCGCCGTCTACATCGCCGCGGGATTCATCGGCCTGTTGCGTTGGTGGATGACCAATGGCCTCCAGCAAACCCCAGAAGAGATGCAGCGCGCTTTCTCTCGCTTGACCAAAGCAGCGTTGGCGGATGGGCCCGCGCACCTTTGATGTGATCACTCCGCCACGAAAGGCGGCGCGGCCCGCCAAGGGAACGGCGCGGGCAGATCGCTTGACACTTTATCGGGAAACCGCGCCACGCGCTTTTCGAGAAACGAACTCACGCCCTCTTTCGCATCGGCGCTCGCTCCCCGCGACACCATTAGCCGGCTCTCCAGCCGGTGCGCTTCCATGACATGCCCCGCGCCGAGCATTTCCAGCACCATGCGCCGCGCCAGCGCCACTGACACTGGCGAGGTGTTGTCGACGATCTCGCGCGCGAGCTTATGCGCCGCCGGCAGCAGATCCTCCGGCGCATGCAGCGAACGCACCAGGCCGCGCTCCTTGGCCTCGGCGGCGGTGAACACCCGGCCGGTCATGAACCATTCGAGCGCGGTCTGCACGCCGACAAGACGCGGCAGGAAATAGGACGAGAGCGTCTCCGGCACGATGCCGCGGCGCGAAAACACGAAGCCAAACTTAGCGTTCTCCGAGGCCAGCCGCAGATCCATCGCGCACAGCATGGTGGCGCCGACGCCAACCGCCGCCCCGTTCACCGCCGCGATCACCGGCTTCAGCGATTCATAGATGCGCAGCGCCACCACGCCGCCGCCGTCGCGATGGCCGCCGACGGCATCGGCGGTCTCGCCCTTGCGGCGGCGCTCATCGTAATTGAAAGTCTCTCCGCCCGAACCCAGATCGGCGCCGGCGCAGAACGCCCGCCCAGCCCCGGTGACAATCACCGCGCCAACCGCGTCATCGGCATCGGTCTGGTCGAACGCGGCCAGCAGGTCACGGATCATCGGCCCGTTGAACGCGTTCATCCGCTCGGGGCGGTTCAAGGTAATGGTGGCGATTCCGTCGGCGACGGCGAGTTGCAGCGTGGTGAAATCTGGCATGTGCGTCTCCCAGGGCTATCCCCGGATGAATGCGCAGCATTCAGTCCGGGGCCCATACACACAAGCGCTTATGTTGATGAGCCCCGGTCTCGCCGCTGCGCGGCGCCCCGGGGATGGGTGATTTGTTACTGCTCCAGCGCAAGCAAGGGGGCAATCGCGCTAAAGTCGCAGCAGCTCCACTTCGGCGGCCTGATACGGATCGAGCCGATAGACCAGGTGGCGATGGATCGCCACCATCGCCCCCGCGCCCCAATCCTCGATCAGTTCGGCGTCGTCCTTCTCGCGCGCCGCCCAGCGCGAGCCGTCCTCGCAGACCAGCACCCGCCCGCGCGCTAACACCGCGTCGATGGTCGATACCGCCCCCGATTGCACGCCGGCGCCTAATCCGACTCGGAAAACCGAGAGAATCGCGTCACGCTGCGCTGGCGAGAGCCGGTCCCAATCGAGCCGTACGAAAAGCTCCGGCCCCAGATAGGCGGCCAGCGCGTCGTTGTGAGTCATTCTGACGTCCCCCGACGAAACGATTCGCCCAAGAACGATTGATTTGGTTTCCGATAGGTTACTTGGTTTCGGTTCTGCGCGACCGACGTCACACTTGAGTCCGTCATTCCGAACGCGCGGAGCGCCATCCGGAACCCAGGGGCAACAAACGCGACGCTTGCCCCTGGGTTCCGGGTTCGGCTTCGCCGCCCCGGAATGACGGACTCAGGTACAAACTGGTGTTGAGGCCGTTGATATCACAGCGCCAGCCGCCAAACAAAATCCCGGTCCGCGGTTTTCCCGACCATGAATTTGTGTTCGCTCACGTGGGTGAAGCCGTAGCGGCGATAGAAGGCCTGCGCGCGGTCGTTGTTTTCCCAGACGCTGAGCCAGAGCGCTTCGGCGGTTTGCGCGCGCGCCCAATCCAGCACGCCCTGCATCAGCGCCTGCGCAATTCCGGCGCCCTTCACTTCGTCGGCGACATAGAGCCGGTGGAGTTCCAAGTCCCGTTCGGCGTGCGCCACGCCCATGTCCACCGGCCCCGCTTGCGCATAGCCGAGAAGCGCGCCAGCGCGCTCGGCCAGCCAAGTGCGGCAAGCGTTGCCCTCGATCTCCTGGCGCTGGATCGCGGCCCCGTATTTTTCCGCCAGGAAGGCCGCGAGATCCGCGGGCGGATAGAGATGGCCAAAGGTTTCCACGAACGTGCGCGCGGCGAAGGCGGCGAGCGCGGGCGCGTCGGCGGAAATCGCAACACGGCAGGCAATCTCCCCCGCCCCCACCGAACCGCAAAGCGGTTCGGCTTCCAAGAATTGCCCGGATCGCAAACGATCCGGAGCGGGCGGGGGCAGGGGGCGTGCAGGAGGAAATGTGGTGGCGCCGCCGCCTGTGCCTTGCGCACGCCCCCCGTCCTTACCTTCCCCCATCGGGATCGCCTGCGATCCCGACATGTGTTGGTCGCCGGCCGCGAAGCGGCCGGTGGGGGGGGAGGGACGCTTGTCGCTCATGGCAGCGCGCCCTTCAGCGCTTCGCGGATGGCGGCGATTGCTTCGTGGGCTTTGCCGCCGTCGGGCCCGCCGCCTTGGGCCAAGTCGGGTCGACCGCCGCCGCCCTGGCCGCCGATTGCAGCGACGCCGGCTTTCAGCAAGTCGACAGCGGAAATCCTGCCCTTGAGATCGTCGGTCACGCCGACCGCAAGCGCGGCCTTGCCGTCCTCGACGCCGACATAAGCAATCACGCCAGACCCGATCGCCGTCTTGCCTTCGTCAACAAGCCCGCGCAGCGCCTTCGCCGGCACGCCTTCGAGCACGCGCGCCAAGAGCGCCACGCCGGCGACCTGCTCGGGGCCCGCTTGCGCCGCGCCGCCGCCGCCAAGCGCCAGCTTCTTTTTGGCTTCCGCCAATTCGCGTTCGAGCTTCTTGCGCTCTTCGTGCAGGCTGGCCACGCGCTCGGGCAATTCGGCCAGCGGAGCTTTCAGATTGGCGGCTATGGTTTTCGCCAGCGCGGCCTGGCCTTTCAGATGCGCGAGCGCGGCCGCGCCGGTCACTGCTTCGATGCGGCGAATGCCGGCGGCGACGCCGCCTTCGGAGCTGATCGCGAACACGGCGATATCGCCGGTGCGCTTGACATGCGTGCCCCCGCACAACTCGACCGAATAGGCCTTGCCGCCAGGAGCTTCGCCGAGGCGCAGCACGCGCACGCGCTCACCGTATTTTTCCCCGAACAGCGCCAGCGCGCCCTCGGCGATGGCTAGCTCGGGCGAGGTTTCCTTGATCATTCCTTCGCTATTCTGGCGGATCACCGCGTTGACCTCGTCCTCGACGCGGGAAACCTCGCCTTGCGTCATCGCCGCGCCGTGGCTGAAATCGAAACGGAAATGCTCGGCCTCGACCAGCGAGCCCTTCTGCGTCACATGCGGGCCCAGCACATTGCGCAGCGCCGCGTGCAGGAGGTGCGTGGCCGAATGATTGGCGCGGATCTTGGCCCGGCGGTCGCGGTCGATGCTGAGGCTAGCTTTGTCCCCTGGCGCGATTTTGCCGCCCTTGAGCCGGCCGATATGCACGTGCAGGCCCGCGCGTTTTTGCGTGTCCGCGACGACGAATTCGGCGCCATTGTCGAAATGGATCATGCCATGATCGCCGGCCTGGCCGCCGCTCTCGGCGTAGAACGGCGTCGCCGCAAACACCAAGGCCGCCTCGGCCGGCGCGGCGAGCGTGCGCGTGACCGCGCCCTGCTCCACCATGGCCTGCAAGGTCGCCGTCGCCGCGTCGCTCTGGTAGCCGAGAAATTCGCTGGCTCCGCCCTGATCGGCGAGCGTGAGCCAGATTTCCTCGCCGCCCGCTTCGCCCGCGCCGGTCCAGCTTTCGCGGCCCTTCTCGCGCTGGCGCTCCATCGCCGCGTCGAAGCCGGCCGTATCCACTTCAAGCCCGCGTCCACGCAGAATGTCCTGGGTGAGATCGATGGGAAAGCCGAACGTGTCGTAGAGTTTGAACGCGGTTGCGCCGGCGAGCTTCTTGCCCTTTTTCAGAATCGCCAATTCTTCTTCCAGCAATTTGAGGCCGTTGCCGAGGGTGCGGCGGAAGCGCTCTTCTTCCTCATGCAATTGCGCTTCGATCACCGGGCGGGCGCGCGCGAGCTCTGGATAGGCCTCGCCCATTTGCGCGATCAAAGTCGGCGCGAGGCGATGCATGAGCGGTTCCTTAGCCCCGAGAATGTGCGCGTGGCGCATGGCGCGGCGCATGATCCGGCGCAGCACATAGCCGCGGCCTTCATTGGCGGGCGAGACCCCGTCGGCGATCAGGAACGAAGACGCGCGCAAATGATCGGCGATGACGCGGTGGCTGGCGGCGTGCTCGCCCACCGCCTTCACTCCGGTCAGCGCTTCCGAGGCGCCGATCAGCGCCTGGAACAGATCGATCTCGTAGTTTGAATGCACGCCCTGCAGCACCGCGGCGACGCGCTCGAGCCCCATGCCGGTGTCGATCGAGGGCTTCGGCAGCGGCGTGCGTTTGCCGCCTTCGAATTGTTCGAACTGCATGAACACCAGGTTCCAGATCTCGATGAAGCGGTCGCCGTCCTGCTCGGGCGACCCCGGAGGCCCGCCGGCGATTTTGGGGCCGTGATCGTAGAAGATTTCCGAGCACGGCCCGCACGGGCCGGTGTCGCCCATCGACCAGAAATTGTCGGCCGTGGCGATGCGGATGATTTTTTCCTCCGGCAGCCCGGCGATCTTCTTCCACAGCGAAGCCGCCTGTTCATCGTCATGGTAGATGGTGACCAGCAATTTCTCCTTGGGCAGCGCGAAATCGCGGGTCAGCAGCGACCAGGCCGCGTCGATGGCGGTTTCCTTAAAGTAATCGCCGAAGGAAAAATTCCCCAGCATCTCGAAGAAAGTGTGGTGGCGGGCGGTGTAGCCGACATTGTCGAGATCGTTGTGCTTGCCGCCGGCGCGCACGCATTTCTGGCTGGTGGCGGCGCGCGGGAAGGGCGCCTTGGCGGCGCCGGTGAAATAATTCTTGAACGGAACCATGCCGGCATTGACGAACAGCAGCGTTGGGTCGTCCTGCGGAACCAGCGGGGCCGAGGCGAGGGTTTCATGGCCGCGGGCGCGAAAGAAATCCAGGAATTGCCGGCGGATATCGTTGACGCTTGCCATATGCTTCCCAAGTCGGATTTTGGCCAAATCAGATTCTGGCTTGGTATAGGCAGCGGGCGCGGCGCCGCCAAGCGGCGCGTGGGCGCCGGTTCGGAGCGAAAGGCGGCCACGGGGCTCGCGTGCACGCTCTTCAGACCTCGGGCCGCCGACACCCGGGGCGGCCGCGTCTTCAGTCCGGCAATCTCAACGCCCCGTCCTCGGCCAGCGGCAGGAACGGATTCCACGCCACTTCCCAAAGCTGGCCGTCGGGATCGGCGAAATAGCCTGAGTGCCCGCCCCAGAACACATCCTGCGCCGGCTTGACGATGCGCCCGCCGGCGGCCTCCGCTTCGGCCAGCACGGCGGCGACTTCTTCCTTGGCGCGTACATTGTGGGCCAGCGTCATCGCGCGGAAGCCGCTTCCCTCCGGCGCCTGCAGCGCGTCCTCGGCCAGCGCTTCGCGCGGGTAGAGCGCGAGCACCATGGCGCCGGCTTGAAAGAGCACGATATCGCCCTGGCTGGCCGAGGAGGCGCGAAAGCCCAGCTGCTCGTAGAACGCCCGCGCTCGGGCCAGATCGGCGACGCCGAGAGTGATGATGCTGACGCGGGGTTCCATGGCGCTCACGGGGAAACTAGTAGCCGCACCAGGACGGCGACATTCATGGCGAATACCGCGCCGATCATCCAGGTGTGAAGCTCGAGCTTCAATTCGATCATGGCGAAACCTCCCTGATCCCGCGCGAACGCCTCAGCTGCCCGGCGCGCCTTGTCATCTGGACCGCCGGCCGATCTGAACGCCTCCAGGACATCGTCGTGGAGCATCGCCATCCGTCCACGCAACACCAGAGACACTGCGCTCGATAGCGTCTACTTCGGTGAAACTCGCCGGCCGGTCCGCGCGGCGACCCAGAACATAGACGCTTCAACTCGCAAACACGCGCAGCAGCAGCGCCGCCAACATCGCTGTGTTAAAACCAAGAATCCAGGTGTGCAGCTTCTGCGTCGACTTCAATTCGGCGACCTCCGCAGCAGGAGCCGCGCCAGACAACGCCTCAGCCGCCCTGCGCGCCTTGCATCGGCGATGCCCACCGACTTGAGAGCCTCGAACCGTCGTAGTTCAACATTGTCATCCCGGCTATTATGGCGCCCTTTCCGACCCTAGAGGAAGCCCCGTCGCTCAGGTGGTAATTCGCCGGCCGGCCCGCGCGACGGGCCAGGGCATGGGGTCGGGTCGGCTGACGCCTCGCGAACCGGCCGGCGAAAACTTGGCGCGCCTGGGGCGCGTTCCGCGGCGATCAGCCCTCGACGGCGTCCTTTTCCTCGTTGCCCTCGGGGGGCGCATACATGGCGTCGGCGACCAGGCCGGACTTGGCGCGAATGGCGTCCTCGATGGCCACCGCCACGTCCTTGTGCTCCTTCAAGAACCGGCGCGCGGCCTCCTTGCCTTGGCCGATTTTCTGACCGCCATAGGCGTACCAGGCCCCGGACTTATCGACCACGCCGGCCTTGACGCCGAGTTCAACCAATTCACCGGTCTTGGAAATGCCCTCGCCATAGATAATGTCGAACTGCACCTGCTTGAACGGCGGGGCGACCTTGTTTTTCACCACTTTGACCCGGGTTTCCGAGCCGATCACTTCGTCGCGTTCCTTGATCTGGCCGGTGCGGCGAATATCCAAACGCACAGACGCGTAGAATTTCAGCGCGTTGCCGCCGGTGGTGGTTTCCGGGTTGCCGTACATCACGCCGATCTTCATGCGGATCTGGTTGATGAAAATCACCAGAGTGTTCGATTTCGAAATCGAGGCGGTGAGCTTGCGCAGCGCCTGGCTCATCAACCGCGCCTGCAGGCCAGGCAGGCTGTCGCCCATCTCGCCTTCGATTTCAGCGCGCGGCGTCAGCGCGGCAACCGAATCG
>JANNQT010000060.1:0-24667 GCA_031400895.1 Alphaproteobacteria bacterium
CTTCGATCGCGACAAGACCCAAAAGGCCGTCCTCAGCGCCCTGCGCAAATGCCGCGGCGGCTACCGATTCAGGCTGGAAAGCTAAGCCTCAACCGGACACCACAATTGACGCCCACCGGCCATGAAAATTGTCGTTGCACACCGCGGCGCAGAACGACTACAACCCTGCCGGCCTGTCCACTGCCAGCGTCCTTCGCCTCACCACCGATGCTTCGCGCGATATTACTGGCATTGCCGGCGGCGCGGATGGACGCACACTTGTTGTCCTTAATATTGGCTCTAATCCCATCGTCCTGAAAAACCAGAGCGTAAGCTCCACGGCCGCGAACCGATTTGCTCTGGGCGCTGACCTCACCCTCACTGCCGATCAGGGCACAAGCCTGATCTACGATTCGACTTCCCAGCGCTGGAGAGCTGGGATGCTCCCTTTTGATCAAGGCGCTGGATTGGGAAGCGCCGCCTGCACGCCGACTGCAAACAACCCGCAATTTGTGGAAACAAATTCAGGATCAACCACATACACGCTCACGAATTACGCGGTCCCGTCGCTTACCAACAGAACACTTGTGGTAACGGTTCATTTAGATAATGGCAAAAACCCGGTGGGGGTCACTTTTGGGGGTGTGCCTTTAGCCAAAGCTGTTGAGGGACACAATGATATTGCGCGCACATCCATTTGGTATCTGGTGAACCCTTCAGTCTCCACGGCAAATATAGTTGTCACAACGACTTTGGCCGCACTTCGAGCGGCAATTACGGCGGTGACCTTGGACTGCACCAATCAAACTATTCCGCCCTTTGGGACGAGCAGAGAATCATCAGCTACAACAACCGATACATCCCTCAACACTTGGTTCGAAAAAACGATGATCGTCGATGCGATCACAAACGACAACCCTGGCTCAGGCGCGCCCGCCTTAACACAGGGGCCGGATCAGGTGGCGATCCGATCGGCCAACAGCATTGGCGGTGGAAGCTCGGCTTACGCATCAAGCACCAAGTTAGTAGCATCTGTTGGATCATCGACCTTAGGTTGGAGCAATTTGCTTGTTGATGATCAAATTCACGCGCTTGTGGGTTTTCTTCCGGTGATGACTGGCGGAGGTGGCGGATGTACAGCCTACACGCCAGAAGGGATCACAATCAGCTCCGCGACGAGGCTGAGTAAGAATTCAGCGCTCACTGGTGCGGTCAACTCGAAGCTGTTTTCCGGCAGCCTATGGTTCAAACACGCGGCGATCAGCGGCGGCGGGAATGATGCAGTCCTCTTCATTGGCGGCAGCGGCAACGCCGCTATCTTTATGAACGATGCTGGCGAAGTCTATATCGAAGACGCGGCGACCGGCAATCTTCTGATGTATGCCAACAATGCAGCCTATGACGACGGCGCGTGGCACCACCTCATGTGGTCGGTTGATATGAATAATGCTGCCAACCGGCATCTTTATATCGACGGCGTAAGCGACATCAATATCACGACCTACACAAACGCTAATCTGGACTTCACTGACACGGATTGGATGTTTGGCTCCGCTTTGCCGACGAGCCAAAACAACCCATGGGGCGGCGATGTCGCTGATGTGTGGATTGCATTGGGGCAGTACATTGATCTCAGCGTACAGGCTAACCGCGAGAAGTTTTACCTGACCAGTGCTCCCGTTTATATGGGAGCGGCGGGCGATCTGCCGACGGGTTCCGCGCCCACGGTCTACATGCAGGGTGCATTGGCATCCTGGGCGACGAACAAGGGAAGCGGCGGCGGATTTACTGTGAGCGCGGGCGCGCTCGCCGACGCCGCTACTGACCCCCCGCAGGGCTGCCAGTAGTTCTTTCAACTCATGGTCCATCGGGCCGCACCCTCAATTCGGCCTGAATGTTTTCCAGCGAAGCCAACGCCGCGCGGCGATCCATGCTCTCCGGCGCGGATTGCGCCAGGGCGTCGAAGGTTTGGCGGAGCAGCCCCCGCAGTTCAGATGTGGGGCGCGTGGTAAGTTCGTTTCGAGTGATGAGTTTCATGGTCTTCTCCTTTTCGAGAGCCGCCCCCGATGGGCAGCGTTGGAGAAGCGCAAAATCCAAATCCTGAAACTGGCGCATTCATGGGAAGCGCAACGCAGTGAAGCAGGCGTACAAACGCCTTGCGCTAAGGTGGTTTCAGATGGGGATAGGTTCGATATTCAAGCGATCTGAGGGGACGGTTCGAGGAAGGCGAAGGTCTGAGACGACCACTAGGCAGACTTGGCTCCTAGCGTTCCAGATCGGGCTCGGGGGGCCGCTCTGGACCTTTCTTTCTCAGACGCTCTACGCGCTCTTTCGGAGAGAGCGGTTCGCGGCCTTGGGTTTTCTGGAATTCAGCGGAGGCTTGCGGCGTAGGTTTTGAGCGCAGCTCATCGACGCGCTCGAATGCGGTTTTTCCTTTCGGCGGCTCGCCTTTTTGCATCAGGCGATAGTTGGCGGCGTCGCGGTGCAGTTCGCGCAGCCGATCCGCATGACGGTTTCGGGCTTGCTGGATTTGTTGCTGGAGCGATTGGCGATCGGTCTGTTGTGCCTGGAGGAGAGCGTGGCGTTGCTCGCGGTCGCGCTGGAGCGCCCAGAGCGCCTCTAGCTCATTTTGTTTTCGCAGCTTGGCGTAAGTTCCGGTGAGCCGATCCCATAGGCCCACCATGCCGCGCCGCATCCGGCCCGCGCGTTCGCGAGTTTCTTGTTCCTGACGGACCTGTTGCCCCGCATCGACTTTTGCACGCTCGGCAGCGTGCTGGTCTTTCATTGCGTGGCGCTTCTCATCAAGCGGCGTCAATTCCTTGGCCGCCTGTGCGCGCGCTTCATCCATTTGGGATTTGAGGCGCGGGAGAATGTCGGTCGCGATGCGCTGGCGCGTTTGCTCCACGCTTGCCAGATCATCTGCCGCGCCGAGACGCGCAGTCACTTCCTTGGTTTTCTTCCCCAAAGCTTTCGGGATCGAGATTGCCTCCCCTTCAAAGGTGAGGGCGATATGCGCGCGCCGATCGCCTTTCGCCAAATAGAGGCCGCGCTCTTCGAGTGCCTTGGCGAAAGCGGCGCGGGAGTCCGACACCGCCCAGCATTCTTGGATCAAGGATTTAAGCTCGCCCGCGTGGCGGCCAACACGCTTGGCCTGTTGCCATTCATCCAGGGTAAAGTTGCTAGGATTCCGCTCTTTGGAATCCATAAGGCCGCGTGGCATCTGCCAGCCGTGCTCCAGATAGAGTTGCTTGGAGACTTCGCGGAGCCTGTTCTTGAAGAAGGGAAGCGGACGCGCCGTCATGGTCTCGGGATCAATGCGCGACCAGACCGCGTGGCAATGCCTGCGGCCTTCCTTCTCGTGGAAGACGACGACGCGGGGTTGACCGCTCAGGCCGTTCTTTTCTTCGATGGCGGCGAGTGCCTCTTCGAAGGATTCGATTCGAACGTCTTCTTTTTGCGGCGGGCTCAGCGAGACAGAAAACAGGAATTGCTTGCAGCGCGTGCCACGGCTGATGGCTTCGGCTTCGCGGAGCGCGCCCAGCAGATCGGAGGCCATGAAGCCGCGAACCTCATGGACCTCGACATGCTCATTCTCGGTCGTCTTGAGGAGGTGATCCCCAAGCTGCCGAGCACCGCCGCGCTGCGAACCTTTCAGGATCATGCGGCTCAACCTTCCGACCCCTGGAGGTCGGAGCGTTGACCGAGCGCGCGGAGAAGCTCTTGGCGAATGAACGCGACTTCGGCGCAGGCTTCGCGGATGGCGGTCAGGGTGTCGGGCGTGACCGGAAGGGAGCCCGTATTCGCCGCGTGGGCGAGCTGGTTGAGGTTATTGGCGAGCCGCGCCCGACCCAGCAGAGCAAGGAGCTGGCCGAGAGCTTCCTGATCTTTGAGGGGGCGACGGGGCCGCAAGCGGTGGGCTGGGACTTCTCCCCCCGACAGCAGCTTGAGCTTGATATAGGCTCCCAGAGGCAGCGTTCCGGCCTCGCTTTCCAGCCGCGCCCGTTCCTCGAAGGTCAGGCGCAGACTGAAAGGAGACGGTTTTTTCGGGTTGGAGGGCGTCATGGGTGCGCCTCCCGAACCGCTTTAGGTTCATCGTTGGCAGCATACCCTATGGACTTGAGGACGGTTTCCCATTTTGCCAGAATTTCGAAAAGCGCGTTCGAAGAAACTCCTTCGGGGCGCGCCATGCTAAGTGCTTGTTTTCACCTGATATTCCCCAGACAATCTACCTGTCCCGCTATGGCACATTTATATTTGTTTTGGCGAAATAAATAGTTAACCATTTCAAGTATATACCCTCAGCAGCGAACTTTTTCCGCCTCTGATGTGCCATAAAATGTGCCATAGAATTGCGGAGGCCTGTTCGTTTTACGTTCACGTTTGGAGGTATCCTGATAACGACCGGATTCCAGTCCCGGCTGGATGAGAAACGGGGTCACGTCAGCCGATAGACGAGTCTTGATTTTGACCCAATAAGTTCGACGACGACCTCGGCCAATTGCTTGATCGAGAATTCGTTGGGATTGCCAATATTAATCGGCCCGGTGAGTTCCTTGGGCGCATCCATGAACGCGAGAAACGCGTCGATCAGGTCATCGACATAACAGAACGAACGCGTCTGCGCGCCGTCGCCATAGAGTGTAATGTCCTGCCCTTTCAGCGCCTGGACGATGAAGTTCGACACCACACGGCCATCGTTGGGATGCATGCGCGGGCCGTAAGTGTTGAAGATGCGCGCGACCTTGATGTCGAGCCCGTGCTGGCGGTGATAATCGAAGAACAAAGTCTCGGCGCAGCGTTTGCCTTCATCGTAGCAGGAGCGCACGCCGATTGGATTGACTCTGCCCCAATATTCCTCCGACTGGGGATGCACGTCCCGGTCGCCGTACACTTCCGACGTTGACGCCTGGACAATCCGCGCGCACAAACGCTTGGCGAGGCCGAGCATGTTGATGGTGCCGCGTACGCTGGTCTTGGTGGTCTGCACCGGGTCGTGCTGGCAATGCACGGGCGAGCTTGCGCCTTTTAGCGCCGCCCTTGCGGGCGCCCAAAAAATTGGTCACAATTGAGGCGCTGTGGCGACCGCGCGTGATTCGGACATCTGCGCGCCGCTCCCCTCTCGCCCCGTCGCAACGATTGCCTCTAATCGAGGCCTATTCCGATGCGGGCAGCTCACTGCTAAAGCCTCGGCCAAGGGCGACGAGAAGCAACTCAGGAGCAACAAATCGTGAAGGTCTTGGTCACAGGAGGTGCAGGCTATGTTGGCAGCCATTGCTGTAAGGCGTTTGCCAATGCCGGCTGGGACGTAGTCGTTTATGACAATCTCTCCCGCGGCTGGCGCGATTTCGTGCGCTGGGGGCCGCTGGTCGAGGCCGATACTCTAGATCCCGATGCGCTCCGCGTCGCCATGCGCGAGCACCGGCCTGATGCGGTGGCGCATTTCGCCGCCCTCGCCTATGTCGGCGAATCCGTCACCTCGCCAGAGCTCTATTACCGAACCAATGCGCAAGGCGCGCTCAATGTGCTGGCGGCCATGCGCGACGCCGGCGTGGGGCAGTTTGTGTTTTCGTCGACCTGCGCAACCTATGGCGAGCCCACGCAAATTCCAATCGATGAGACGCATGCGCAGGCGCCCATCAATCCCTATGGCTGGTCCAAGCTCTTTGTCGAAAAGATGCTGTCGGATTTCGACCGCGCGTACGGATTGCGTTATATTGCATTGCGCTATTTCAACGCTGCGGGGGCTGATCCAGACGGCGAGATCGGCGAGCGTCACGAGCCTGAAACCCATTTAATTCCACTCATCCTAAGCGCCGCCATGAACCCGGAAGCGCCGGTGACCGTGTTCGGCAACGACTTCAACACGCGCGATGGCACCGCCATTCGCGACTACATTCACGTCCTGGATTTGGCCGACGCCCATTGCCTGGCGCTGGAACGTCTGGCCAAGGGCGGCGCATCCGACGTGTTCAATCTCGGTTCGGAAACCGGCGCTTCGGTGCTGGAGATCGCCGCCGCAGCGGAATCGGCGACAGGCCGCGCCATCGCACGCCGCATCGGCCCGCGCCGCGCCGGCGATCCGCCGATGCTTGTCGCCAGCGCAAAGAAAGCAAGACAAACGCTGGGTTGGCGTCCGCAGCACTCCACGATCGAGGAGATCATCAGCACGGCATGGGCCTGGCATTCGCGCCAGGCGTAGCGCTCAACTTCATCCCAACGCGCGCCAAATTGTCCTGACCTCGCGCCCTCCGAACTGAAACTGAATCTCCTGCGTGGGCTCGCGGATATTGAACGATTGCGCCTGCATGATCGGGAGCAAAATTCCCGGATGCGACGACGTCCATTCGGCGATGGCGCGTCCCGCCATCGATACAACGCCATTGCGTTCGCCATCGCACAGGGACACAGCGAGACCAGGGGCAAATCTGAAGCGCGTTAGGGCGTTGGCGAAGACGCCCTCGATGCGGTCGGATATGGCAAGATGGAGCGCTTTGGGCGGGAGCTGATTTGGGGCGTTGAGCGCTTTGTCGTTGCGCCGACGTCGCATCGGATCGAAGTGGCTGGCGCCGCAGCCCTGTTTTGCGAACGCGCGCAAAAGCTCTCTGGCTTCAATGACACAGCCGCCCTTATCTGGGACGCTGTGGCCCAGGGGGGCGCCGCCCATGCCGCCGTGTCGCAATTGCTCGAACTCGGCGTGCACGCTGCGGAGGCGCAAGAGTTCGTCGAGCAGGCTGCCAGCGAATGGCTCAGGAGCGGCCACATAGCGCCAAGCGAAGCTCTTTCGGGCGAGCCCCGTGAAACGTTTGCGTGCATGCTAAGCGTCGGCAGGGTGAGCATTCGCCTGCGCGGAGGCTTGGAGAGCGGCCGCTTCCGCGCCGCTTTGAGGGGATTTCAAGGCGACAGCGCCGATGAGATCGCCGGCTTTGATCTGGTTGAGAGAGATGTGGTCATTCTCTTCTTCCGAAACGGAGCGCCCTGCGATCAAGCGAAGAAGCAATGCCTCAACTCAAGGCCATGCTGGTGGACGAATACGCGAACCACGTCGGCGATGGCTTTCTCGCCCATGGCGCACTCTTATCCCAAGGCGACGATTTGATTTTTTTGAGCGGCAAGCCAGGCGCGGGAAAGACCACGCTTGCACTGGCGCTGGCAGAAGCGGGCTTTCTCTATTGCAGCGACGATCTGGTTCACATTGATGCAAAGGGCCACGCTCTGGGCTTGAGTTTTCCAGCCGCGGTGAAACCGGGCGCCTGGAAGCTCTTGTCAGCCATCCCCGATGTGGTCCGACGCTCCTTTGCATCGGCGCGGGGACGGCGTTCACGTTCGCTACGTATTGCCAGAGCGCCTTGGCCCCCCAGCCCCGCGGCCCATAACCTTGTTCGTTCGCCTTCAACGAACCAATCATGGACGCGCGCAGTGTAACCCTATCTCCGGCCTGGCTGCATTGTGCACCCTACTGGAGAGCGGCTGGTCTGAGCAGCACCGGACCCGCGCCAGCCTAATGCGCGCGCTGGCCGATGAATTTTCAAGGGCGCGTCACTATGATCTTCGCTATTCGAACTTGAATGATGGGGTCGCGCAACTACAAGACTTACTCTCGTGAACCGCTCGCGTTCCATTATCCGCCCTGTTTTTAGGAGCAGCCTAAGATGGCGCACGCCCCTGCCCTGGTGGGTCTCATCATGGGCTCGAAGTCGGACTGGGAAACCATGGCCGCCGCCGCCGAGGCGCTGGAGGCGCTGGGCGTGGCCTGCGAGGCCAAGGTGATATCCGCCCATCGCACCCCGGAGCGGCTTTACGCCTACGCCAAGAGCGCCAAGGCGCGCGGACTCAAGGTGATCATCGCCGGCGCCGGGGGCGCCGCGCACCTGCCGGGCATGGTCGCGGCGATGACGCCGCTGCCGGTGCTGGGCGTGCCGGTCAAGAGCAAGGAATTGAAGGGCCTCGATAGCCTGCTCTCGATCGTGCAAATGCCCAAGGGCGTGCCGGTGGGAACTTTGGCCATCGGCGAAGCCGGCGCCGCCAACGCCGGGCTTTTGGCGGTCGCTATTTTGGCCTTGAGCGACGAGGCGCTGGCGGGGCGGCTGGAGGCCTACCGCGCCGCGCAGACCGAAGCGGTCGACGAAGAGCCGCGATGATGGCGCTGGCGCCAGGCAAAACCATCGGCATCCTTGGCGGCGGCCAGCTTGGGCGCATGCTGTCGCAGGCCGCCGCGCAACTGGGCTTCGATGTCTGCATCTTCACCGACGAACCCGACAGCCCGGCGTCGCGGGTATCGGCGCGGACTTACGTCGGCAATTATCTCGACACCGCCGCGCTCGCCGATTTCGCCCGCCATGTCGATGTGGTCACCACCGAGTTCGAGAACGTCCCGGCCGACACCGCCGAGGCGCTGCTGGCGGCGGGCGCACGCGTGGCCCCCAACCCGCGCGCGCTGGCGGTGGCGCAAGACCGGTTCGAGGAAAAGAGCTTCTTCAACGCGCAAGCCATAGCCACGCCGCGCTTTGCCGCCATCGCCAGCCAAGCCGATCTCGAAACGGCGCTCGCCGAAATCGGCGCGCCGGCGATTCTGAAGACGCGCCGGCTCGGTTATGACGGCTGCGGCCAAATCCGCCTCAATAGCGCCAACACGCGCGCCGCCTTCGACAAGCTTGGCGCGCCGGGCATCCTCGAAGCCTTCTGCGGGTTTGAACGAGAAGTCTCCCTCATCGCCGCGCGCGGGGTGGATGGCGCGGTGGCGTTCTACGATCTGTGCGAGAATGAGCACACGGGCGGTGTACTCACGCGCACCACCTTGCCGGCCAAGGTCGGCGCCGAGATCGAAGCGCGCGCGCGCGCGGCGGCGCGCAAGCTGCTGGAGGCTTTCGACTATGTCGGCGTGCTGACGCTCGAGTTTTTTGTCATGGCCGACGGCGCGCTGATCGCCAACGAAATGGCGCCTCGGGTCCACAACTCCGGCCATTGGACCCTCGACGGCGCGCTCACTTCGCAGTTCGAGCAGCACATCCGCGCCATCGCCGGCTGGCCGCTAGGCCCGACCACGCGCGTGGCTGACATCGAGATGGCGAACCTGATCGGCGAGGACGCCGCCAACTGGCCCACGCTCGCCGCCGACGCTTCCGCCCGGCTCCACCTCTACGGCAAACGCGACGCGCGCTCGGGGCGCAAAATGGGGCACGTGACACGGCTGCTGGCTTGACATAATCGCCAGCGATAAGCCTTTTCCATCGTCGCAAAACTGGCTATCATAAGCCAATGGAACACCAGCGGATCACGACCAACCCGGCGATCATGGGCGGCAAACCGTGCATCAAGGGCACACGCCTGCCTGTGGAACACATTGTTCGCTATTTGAGCGCTGGCGACACTGTCGATGAGGTGCTGGCGAGCTACCCGTTCATCACCCGCGACGATGTTCTCGCCGCGCTGGCCTACGCCGCGGACTTCCTTGGGCAGGACGGTTTGGTTCCTGCGTGAGGGCGTTGCTTCTGGACATGTGCGTGGACCGCCGCCACGCCGCGCCGGCCTTCCTTGCCCTGGCGCCTGGAGACTGCATCACCGAGTGGATTCCCGCTGACGCCGATGACGCCGATATCCTTGCCCTGGCCAGAAGGCTTGATCGCATCCTGGTAACTGAGGACGCTGACTTTGGCGACCTTATCTTTCGCGATCGGCGCCCGCCGCCGCCGGGAGTCATCTGGGTACTCACGCAGCGCATCCACAAGACGGATCGCACCCAGCGCTTGGCGGCGCTCGCGCCAAAGGCGCTGGCGCTCGCGGAAGGGCATTTCGTCGTAACCGGGCCGACCACCTGTCGGCGACGGCCCCTGCCCTTGCAATAGCGATGCGAGGCGCCGCGCCGTCAGTTCTCCCGGGTTGGCGTCACGTCAGCCGTTGCTTGGCTCACCCCTCCGCCACCGCGCGTTCTTCGAGCCCGTATTCGCGCAGCTTGCGGTAGAGCGTCGAGCGGCCGATGCCGAGGCGGCGGGCGACTTCGGACATGTGGCCAGCATAATGATCGATCGCCAGTTCGATCAGATCGCGCTCGACTTGTTCGAGCGCGCGCAGATGGCCCTCGGCGTCGAACACCGCCAGCGGCGCGACCGAAGCGGCGTGCGTCACCGCCTGCAGCAGCGAGTGCGCGTGCGCGGCATGATCATTGGCCGGCAGCGGCAATTCCAGCGCCCGGGCGTCATTGGCGCTGGCCAGCGGCTGCAGGCCGGAGATTTGCGGGAAATCCTCTGGTTGCAGCACGTCGCCTTCGCACAGGATGACGGCGCGGAAAACCGCGTTCTCCAGCTGGCGCACATTGCCCGGCCAGGCAAAATCGAGCAGCATCGCCATGGTCGTCTCGGAAGCGCCGCGCACGTTGCGGCCCTCCTCGGCGTTGAAGCGGGCGATGAAGCGGGCCACCAGCGCCGGCAAATCCTCGCGGCGCTCGCGCAGCGGCGGCGCTTCGATCGGGAACACGTTAAGGCGATAGAACAAATCCTCGCGGAAGCGGCCATCGGCGACCAGCTTGGTCAGATCCTTGTTGGTGGCGCTGATGATGCGGACATCGACCTTCAGCGGCCGCTTGGCCCCAACCGGATCGACTTCGCCCTCTTGCAGCACGCGCAACAATTTCACTTGCGCGTCCAATGGCAATTCGCCGACTTCGTCCAGGAACAAAGTGCCGCCATTGGCTTCGGCGAACTTGCCGGCATGGTTGTCGGTGGCGCCGGTGAACGAGCCTTTGACGTGCCCGAACAGGATCGATTCCACCAGATTTTCCGGGATGGCGCCGCAATTGACGGTGACGAACGGACGCCCGGCCCGCTCGCTCGCGCCCTGGATCGCGCGGGCCAGCAATTCCTTGCCGACGCCGCTTTCCCCGGTGATCAGCACCGGAATGTTGGAGCCCGCGGCGCGTTTGCCCATCCGCACCACCGGCGCCATAACCGGCGCGGTGGCTACCATGTCGTCGAACGAAAGCTGGCCGGAGACGCGCTTCTTCAAGCGCACCACTTCGGTTTTCAAATTGGACATCTCAAGCGCATTGCGGATCGAGACCATGATCCGCTCGGGGCTCGCCGGCTTGACGAAGAAATCGCTGGCGCCCGCCTGCATCGCCTGCACCACGGTGTCGATGCCGCCGGAAGCAGTGAGCACGATGCAGGGCAGATCGCCGCGACGCTGGCGGATTTCCTTCAGCGCTTCCTGGCCACTCATGCCCGGCATCACCAGATCGAGCATCACCGCGTCGATGTCGGCGTGGTCGTCCACCGCCGTCACCGCCTGCAGCCCGTTCTCGGCCGTGCGTGTCTTGAAGCCGTTGCGCTCGACCGCCGCCTGCAACAGGCGACGCTGCGCCGGATCGTCATCGACGATCAGGATCGTTTTACTCATGTCCCACCAAATCTATATGGACGCGTTTCTCTGTCGGAAACGCTGTTCGTGAGCGGGACCATAACCAAGACAAGTTCAGGTCGCGTTAAAATGGCACAGTCTTTCGAGGTTTCGGTAAGCGCTTGCAGAGACTATGTGAACGCTGTGTTTACCACGTCCCCTGGATCGCAAGCGCCCTCGCCGGCATGGTGCGGCCTTCGACAAGCTCAGGCTAACGCAGAGCGGCGTCACGCTGAGCTTGTCGAAGCGCGACGCCAGCGCCCATGCCGGCGAAGCCACCGGCGGTCCAGATGAACGACGAGCGCGATCCCGAGCGCAACCGCATCAGCGCCCGCATCGGCCGCGTGGCGATGGTCGGCGCGAACCTCTCCGGCGCGGTTGGCGCGAGCTTGACCGGCGCCGACCAGCAGCGACTGGCGCGGGTGATGACCCAGGCGCTCGGCCGCTCCAAGGGGCCGTTGATGAAGGTGGCGCAATTGCTGGCCACCATCCCCGACTTTCTTCCGGAAGCCTATGCGAGCGAGTTCCGCAAGCTGCAGGCGCACGCCCCGGCCATGGGCTGGCCTTTTGTACAAAGGCGCATGCGCGCCGAACTGGGTGAGGATTGGGAAACCCAATTCGCGGCGTTCGAACATGAGGCCGCGGCAGCCGCTTCGCTCGGCCAGGTCCACTGCGCCACCGCCCACGACGGGCGCGCGCTCGCCTGCAAGCTGCAATATCCCGACATGGCCAGCGCCGTCGAAGCCGATCTCGGCCAGCTCAAAACGTTGCTTGGCTTGTTCAAGGCGATGGACGGCTCGATCGATTCCTCGCAGGCCATCCTCGAAGTCGGCGAACGCTTGCGCGAGGAATTGGATTATGCGCGTGAGCTGAAACATATGCGCCTGTTCGCGCTGATGCTGGCGGGCGAGGAACGCATCGTGACGCCCGAGCCGCTTGAGGATTTGTCCAGCAAGCGCCTGCTGACCATGACCTGGCTCGAAGGGCGCGGGCTAATGCATTGGCTGGACGACAGCCAGGAGACGCGCAACCGCATCGCCGAATTGCTGTTCCAAGCCTGGTGGCGGCCGATGACGCACCATGGTGTGATCCACGGCGATCCCCATCTCGGCAATTACGCGCTCACGCCGGGCGCGGAGCGGCTCAACCTGCTCGATTTCGGCTGCGTGCGGATTTTTCCGCCGCGCTTCCTCGAAGGCGTGGTCGGGCTCTATCGCGGACTGAAGAACGACGACAAGGATCAGATCGCCCACGCCTACGAAATCTGGGGCTTCCAGAATCTGAGCGCCGCTTTGATCGAGGCGCTGACTTTGTGGGCGCGCTTCATCTATGGCCCGCTGCTAGAAGAGCGCGTGCGCACCATCGCCGACAACATCCCCCCCGCCGAATACGGCCGCCGCGAAGCCATGGAAGTGCGCAAGCGCTTGAAGAGCCTCGGCCCCGTGCTGATCCCGCGCGAATTCGTATTCATGGACCGCGCCGCCATCGGCCTCGGCGCCGCGTTCCTGCATCTGCGCGCGGAGCTGAATTTCGGCGCGCTGTTCGCGGCGAGTGTTGAGGGATTTTCAGCAGACGCGCTGGGCGCGCGGCAAAGCGCGGCGCTGGGGAAAGTGGGGCTGTGACCCATGGACCGCCGTGGGTGGGTGTCACCTAGCCGGGATCTTCACTTCCGCCTCGCCCTCCAGCACCAGCGTGTCGCCGACGCGGCATTCGCAGCGCAGCTTGGCGCGGCGGCCTTTTTCGCTGAGCTCCACCACTTCGACGCTGGCCTCGACGGTGTCGCCGATGCGCACCGGCGCGAGGAAGCGCAGCGTCTGGGAAATGTAGATCGCGCCCGGCCCCGGTAAGCGCGTGCCGATCACCGCAGAGATCAGGCTCGCGGTGTAAAGCCCGTGGGCGATGCGCCCGCCGAACGGGGTTTGCGCGGCGAAGTGCTCGGACAGATGGATCGGATTGCGGTCGCCGCTGAGCTCGGCGAAGCCCACCACATCAGAGGATTTCACCAGCTTGGCATGGCTCTCGCGCATGCCGAGCGCGAGGTCCTCGAAAAAAAGCGTGCGGGTTTCGGGGAGGGTCATGCCTATCCTGGCGCGGCGGCGCGTCGCGGAGTGTAACGATATTTCGGGCGTTCGCCAGCGAGCCTCGACGCGTTCAAGGACGTGGCGCCGCCGCGCAAGGCGTGAGACGCCAGCGTCGGCGCAAAGGGCCGCCGGCGCCTCAACGCGCGCCGGCGGCGCGCATGATGTGATCCACGCGGCCGACGAAAGCGTCGCTTGCAACGAAGCCGACCGAGAGACGGCTGTCGTCGGAATTGTCGCGGTGATCGCCCATGACGAAATAAAGGTCGCGCGGCACGACGAACAGCCGGGTGTTGTCGAGTTCGGTCTGACCCATGTCGTAGACGATGTAACTCACGCCGTTTGGCAGCGTCTCGCGATAGGATTGAACTTGCTCGACCCCATCGTCACCTTCGACCTCAACCAGGCCCAGGGCTTCGAGCCGGACGCGCGCGCCGTTGAGGTGCAGTACGCCGTCGATCATCTGCAGCCGATCGCCGGGCATGCCGATGACGCGTTTCATGTAATTTCGCTCGGGGTCGAAACGGGGATGAAACGCCGCGACATCGCCGCGCCGTGGCCGCAGCCGCGAATTGGGCGAACGCGGGCCATAAGGGGAAATGAACACAAAATCGCCGGTGCGCAGCGTCGGCGCCATGCTGTCGGAAGCGATGCGGAGGAAGGGGCCCCGCTGCGCGCCCGCGGGGGTCGCCGGCAACAGACACGCCAGCAGCGCCGCGATCCAGGGACCGAACCGGTGATGCTTGGCTTTATATTTTTGGGTCTTGGCCACGGCGTTTCTCTCCCCGGCTAACTCATCCATTGCAGCGTCGTCGGCTCGATCGGGTTGGCGAATTCGCGGCCCTCTTCGCGGCTTTTTAGCCATTCGCGCTTCAACTTCAAATACCATTTCGCCTGCACGTCGATGTCGTCGATCCAGAGCATGGCGGGCTCATAGCGCAGGCCCTGGTTCTGCAGGTCCACCATGTCGCCGTCCTGGTCGAGGAATTTGCGCCCTGCCGGGATGAGGATGGGTTTGAGCACATCGAGCAGCGGCGCGTGCTTCCAATAAGTCACTTGCGTGATGCGAGTGGAGCTTTCGTTCTCGGGCGTGAGACAGGTCAGCGTGAACAGGCGCGAGCTGGCGTTCTCCACCACTTCCCAGCGGAAGCCCGGCAGCATGAAGCAGATCTCGGTGGTAACGTTGCCGCCGAACAGCATGCGGTAGGCCAGCGAATTGCCGCTCGGCGCGTGGCGCTCGATGGCCCAGCCACGTTCGCGCGGCACGAAGCGCTTCTGTTTGAGCTTCTTGCCGCTGCTGGGCGGGCGCCACCACCATTGGTCATGCACATAAGGCACGTGCGCGGGATCCATCAACCCGACCACCGAATTGTCCATGCTGGCGGCGAAGGTGCGGTCGATGACGAATTTTGGTTCGCGGAAATCGCCGAGATCGAACACCGGAGGCGGCGGCGGCGCGCCGGCAAAACGCGGATCGGCGGCGAAATAGGCCAGCACGATGCCGTTGGCCTCGTGGGTGGGGAAATGGCGCACGCGGATGCGGCTCGCCTCATATTGCTGGCCTTCGACCAGCGACGGGATCTGCTTGCACACGCCGTCGCCGACGCCGAAGCGCCAGCCGTGATACGGGCACTCCACCGTCTGCACGCCGTCATTGGCGATGATGCGCCCGGCCGAAAGCGGCACGGCGCGATGCGGGCAGATGTCGCGCAGCGCAAACGCGCGGCCCTCACCGTCGCGCCCCAGCACCACCGGCTCGCCCAGGATCTCGCGGCGGAACATCTCCCCGCGCGCCAGTTCGCGCGAGGTCGCCGCGAAGTACCACATGTCTCGGAGAAATTCGCTCATCGACCCGCTTTCAGCAAAAGTGGGGACCGGTTTTCCGTTCGAAAGCGGTCCAATTATCGACCCGCGAAATACATGATCGCGGGGATGCCGGCAAAGCCCAGCGTTGCCGCTGCGACGATGCCGCACAGGCAAAGCGCCGCGTAAAGTCCGCGGCGGACGCGAAATTCGCGCGGCCGGGCCCGGTTGAGCGCGCCGCCGGCGAAAAAGATCGCCCCCAGAGAGCCTGCGACCACGCCCGCGAGCGCGGCGAGGTAGAGCAGCAATTGGGCCAGCAGGATCATGGAACATGGACCGCCGGCGTCCTCGCCGGCATCTTTGCTTCAGCCAATACGCAATGCCGGCGGGGACGCCAGCGGTCCATATCAGCGCGCCACGATGGTGACGCGAAACGTGTCGCTCGCCGGTTCGCCGCTTTCCCAAGGGCGGCGCTGCTCCAGCACAAGCTCGCCGCGCCCCGCCGCGTTGGCGGTGAACACGAACACTTCCCAATGATTGCCGCCGGTGAACCCGGGCTGGCTCTGCGCGCGGGTGGTGTCGCCGCTGGCTTCGCCGGCGGGGGTGAGGAAGGCGGGCACGCTGGCGGGCGCCCAGACATAGCCCGCCGTCGGCACGCCAACCAATTCCACCGCAAAGCGCTGGTTCACCGCCACCTCGATGGTGCGCCCATTCTGCGCGGCGTCGATCCGCACATGCACATCGCCCGGCGTCGGCGCCGGCAGGCGCGAGTCTGAAGTCATCGGCGTCTCCTGCCTGGCCTGCACCGGCGCGCAAGCGGCGAGCGCCAGCGCCATAATAAGCCCACCGCGCATCACATCGCCCCCGCTTCCATCAAGCCGACATAAAACCGGATCATGCGCTCGAGATTGGCGATCGAGAGGCGCTCGTTGAGCCCGTGCGGACCTTTGATGTCTTCCTCGTTCAGCACCGCTGGCATGAACCGATACACATTCTCGGCCACCGCTGAGTAATGGCGCGAGTCGGTGCCGGCAATGAACAAGCCCGGCGCCACCGTGACATCGGCAACGCCGCTTCGCGCCAGCGCCGCTATCAGCGCGTAGCTCGACGAGGTCGCGCTCGATATCGCACTGGCTTCCAAGGGCGGGCTGGCCCAATCGAGGCTGACGCCGTCTATGCCCGCCGCCGCGCGCCGCGCCCGCGCCAGCAGGTCGGCGCTAGTGTCGCGCGGGTGGAGACGAAAATTGATCATGGCGATGGCCTCGCCGGGCAGCACGTTGGCGCGCACGCCGCCATGGATCATGGTCGGCGCCACGGTGGTGCCCATCAGCGCTCGCGCCGGCGCGTTGGCGGCCAGCTGGCTCTGGATCAGCGGGGCAAACAGCCATTCGTTGGCGAGCGCCGTGCGGCGCATGAGCGGAATTTCCGGCGCCAGCGCCCGCGTCATCGCCAGCATCGGTCCACCTTCGACGCCGCGCGCGATCGGCATCGCATGGATGCGGACGACCGCTTCGGCCAGCGCCGAAACCGCGGTCTCGGGCGGCGGCATCGAGGAATGCCCAGGTTCAGCGACGGCGCGCACGCGCAAGGTTGCAAAGCCCTTCTCGCCGATGCCAATCAAGGTGGCGGGCGCACCGGTCAGGGGATGCACGGCGAGCGAGGAATAGCCCTCGTCCAACGCGAACCAGGCGCGCACGCCGCGCCGGCCCAGTTCGGCGGCGATCTTCTGCGCGCCATCGGCGCCGCCGATCTCCTCGTCGTGGCCGAACGCCAAAAGGATAGTCCGCTCGGGCCTGCGCCCGGCGCGAGCCAAATATTCCGCAGCCTCCAGCAGCGCCACCAGCGAGCCTTTGTCGTCAATGGCGCCGCGGCCCCAGACCGCGTCTTCCTGGATAATTCCCGCGAACGGATCGACGCGCCATTGCGCCAGCGTGTCCTCGGACGCGGGCACCACGTCCTGATGCGCCAGCAGCAGCAGCGGCGGCTGGCCCTTGTCGCTGCCCTCCCAGGTGTAGAGCAGCGAGAGTTCGCCAATGCTCTCGCGCCTGGCGGCGGCGTGGAAGGCGGGATAATTCCGCGCCATCCAGGCGTGGAATTGGGTGAATTGGCCCGGCTCGCCTTGGCCGTCGGCGATCGAGACGGTGCGGAAACCGATCGCCTCCGACAAACGCCGCGCGGCGGCGGCGGCGTCGATGGCATAGAGGGAAAGATCGGGGATAGCGACCGCGGCCGGCGGGGCGCTGGCGGTGAAGGTGGCGGTCCGATAGGCGACCACGCCGCTGACGCAGAGCAGAATTACCGCCAGCGCCGCCAGAATAATTCGCACCATGTTCGTTCCCTCAAGAACCCATAGTGCAAGCGTCGGCGCGCCCGTCAACCCGAGGCGGTCAGGCCTTGACCTTGCGCACGGCGGCCTTGCGCACCGGCGGCTTGCGCGCCGGCGCGCGCGCCTTGCGTTCGGCCAGTTCGGCGTCGACGAGCGGCATCAGGCGCTCGGCCTCGACTCTTTGTGGAGTCGAGCCCGCCTGCCCCAAACGCGCGATGTTTTCACGCAGCGTTGCGAGTTCCTTGTCGGAATAAGTCGCGATGCGCTCGTCGATCGCCATTGAACTGAACCTATTCGGTACGCAGATTGGTCGCGGATTCGCGGCCTTGACGATCCTTCTCCAGATCGAACGAGACCTTCTGCCCGTCCATCAGCCCGCGCAGGCCGGCGCGCTCGACCGCGGAAATATGGACGAACACGTCCTTGCCGCCGGTTTCCGGGGCAATGAAGCCGAAGCCTTTTTGCGTGTTGAAAAACTTAACTGTACCAGTAGCCATGACCGTCTCCTAAAGGGTCGTGTTGTCCACCCAGGAACATCCCGGCGGACTCGAACTCGAAGGAAAACGGCAGGAATCCGGCGCGGTTGCGGGGGATCAACGCGTGACGCGACGAAGAACGATAACCGCGCTATAGGCGCTTTCGGGACGGAAGTCCAGGATTGCTTGCCCTGGGCTAGGATTGGGCGCCGCCGCGCCAGCTCGGCATCGGCGCTTGACCGAGCGCGGCCGCGACCGCCGCATGCGCCAGCAGGCGCGTCGAATCCAGCGTCGGCAGCGGGGAGACCTCCGGCGTCACTAGCAACGGTATTTCGGTGCAGGATAGCGCGACCGCGTCGCAGCCGTCGCCGGCCATGCGCGCGATGATGCGGACAAATGCCGCGCGCGAAACGTCGCTGATGACGCCCTGGCAAAGTTCCTCGAAGATGATGCGATCGACGATGGCGCGCTCATCTGGCTCGGGCGCTTGCAACACGACGCCGGCGCGCGCGAACGCGGCCGGGTAAGCGGGGCCTGACATGGTCCAGCGTGTGCCCAGCAGCGCCACGCGCTTGCGGCCGTCGGCCTTGGCGCGCTCGGCGACCACATCGCAAATGTGCAGGCCGGGGAGCGGATAAGGCTCGCGCGCCGCATCGAGAGCGATGTGCGCCGTGTTGTCCGGGCAAACGAAAAAATCGCAACCGGCATCGGCGAGCCGCAGCGCGCTGCGCATGAGATGGGCGTTCACCGCCGCCAGATCGCCTTTGTCGTACGCGGCCAACGTCGCTCCCATCGGCAGGATTGAGAGCGTGATCTCCGGATGCGCATGCGCGCCCAAACGCCGCGCCCCCTCGCGGATCATTTCGAGAAAACACAAACCCGCGCCGTCGGCGGAATGGGCGAGAATGCCGATGTGGAGCATGGCCGTTGGCACACCTCAATCCGCCTCGAACGCGAGCCCCTCGTAGATCTCCGCCAGCGGCAGATCCACGCTGATTGCAGCAAGCGGCAAAGCGGCGTCGAGACCCTGCAACTCTTCGTGTCCCCAGACGCCGTCGTCGCGCCGCGAGAACAGCAGCACGATCGGCTTGTCGGGATCGATCAGCGCGACGTGCATAAGGCTGGCGACGCCCTTGTACTCTTCCAGCTTGCGGAAGCGGTCAGTCTTGCGCGTCGAAGGCGAGAGCACCTCGAAGGCGACGGTCGGGCGTGAGGATTCCATCGAATTGGCCGCAGTCTGCCCGCAATCGACGGTGACATCGGGCCGGCGGAGCGTGTCCTCGTCGATGCGCAGCGCCTGGTCGGCGGTATGGGGCGAACAAGGGCCGCCTTTCAGTCGCCTATCCAAGGCAACAATCAGGCGGACCACAATTGTGTCGTGGCGGCGGGTTGCCCCGGTCATGGCTCGCGTGGGAATGCCCCGCACCAGCTCCCAGCGCCCTTCTTGATCGAGGCACCAGTCCAGGAACTCGGCGGCTTTCATCAGCTTGAGCACGGGCGCGTTCATGGAGTCAGCGTAGCACAGTTTGATGTTGGAACCACGTCATTCCGGGGCTCGCAAAGCGAGAACCCGGAACCCAGGGGATCGTAGAAAACCGCTTGCGGCGCCTGGGTCCCGGATCGCGCTCCGCGCGTCCGGGATGACGGGCTTGAGTTATGAGCGCTGGGAACTCCCCTCCAGCACATCCTCCCAAGTCCGCAAGCCCGAGCGCTGCGCGTTGACCAGCACGGCCATGTTGCCCGGGGCGTGTTTGTTATCGAGCATTTTCTCATGCGCGGCCGGGATTTTTTCCCAGGGGAAGACTTCGCTCATCGCCGGATCGATGCGGCGGTCGATGACCAATTGGTTGGCTTGGCTGGCGTGGTACATGTGCGCGAAGTGCGAGCCTTGGATGCGCTTTTGCCGCATCCACAGGAAGCGCGCGTCCATGGTGAGATTGTAGCCGCTGGTGCCGGCGCAGATCACCACCATGCCGCCGCGTTTGCACACCAACACAGAGACCGGGAACGTCGCCTCCCCCGGATGTTCGAACACGATGTCGACATCCTTGCCGCCAGTGATTTCCCAGATGGCTTTGCCGAATTTGCGTGATTCTTTCATGTAATCGCCAAATTCCGGCCCGTTCACTTTCGGCAGCTGGCCCCAGCATTTGAACTCGTTGCGGTTGAGCACGGCCTTGGCGCCCATGCTCATCACGTAATCCTTCTTGTCCTCGCTTGAGACCACCCCGATCGCATGCGCGCCGCTGACCGCGCAGAGTTGTACAGCAAATACGCCGAGGCCCCCGGAAGCGCCCCCACACCAGCACATTTTGCCCCGGCCGCAGCACGTTCGGCCGCCAGCCGAACAGCATGCGATACGCGGTCGCCAGCGTCAGCGTGTAGCAGGCGCTCTCCTCCCAAGTGAGGTGCTTGGGGCGCGGCATCATCTGGCGGGCTTGCACTTTGCAGAATTGCGCGAACGAACCGTCAGTGGTCTCATAGCCCCAGATTTTCTGGCTGGGCGAGAACATCGGGTCGCCGCCATTGCATTCTTCGTCGTCACCGTCGTCCTGGTTGCAATGGATCACCACTTCGTCGCCCGGCTTCCAGCGCTTCACCTTCGCGCCCACCGCCCAGACAATCCCGGACGCGTCCGAGCCGGCGACGTGATAGGGCTGCTTGTGCACATCGAGCGGAGAAAGCGGCTCGCCCAACGCCGCCCACACCCCATTATAATTCACCCCCGCCGCCATCACCAGAACCAGCGCTTCGTCCTCGCCCACAACCGGCACCGGCACTTGCTCCAATTGCATCGCGGCGGACGGCCGGCCATGCCGTTCCTTCCGGATCGCCCACGCCCACATACTCTCAGGCACATGAAATAGCGGAGGAATTTCGCCTATGGCGTAGAGGGACTTAGTCGTTTTCAGGTTCGCTTGGGCCATGACCGCCTCATTATGCTGCAGCGCACAATGGACGCTTTCGGGCGGTGCCGTCAACGCCCCCGCACCCGCCGCCGCGCCCCAATAATATCGGTTTGTTTAGCATTCGGCACGATAAGGGCCGGATCGGCGCAAAATGCGCCTCGTTGCGTCGAGAAACCAGACGATGTCGGTGGCGGATCAAGCACGCGAGCGGGCGCAGGCCGCGCTATCGGCGCTGCGCGGCGGTTTAGCCCGTTTCGGGCGCGACATTCCGGTTAACAAGAAGCTAAATCTAAGCGTTGGCGGCCTGCTGGGGCTGGTCGCGGCTTGCGGCGGCGGGGTGGTGTACGAGTTCGCCCGCGCCGGCGACGACATCAGCGCCTATCGCGCTGCCACGCGCGCCAATGTCGCCGCCGAGGAAGCGCTTGTCGACTTCACCGTCATGCGGGTGGCGGCGCGCGACTATGCCGACGCGGCAGCGGCCGGCGAGTCCACGAACGCGGCGCGCTACCGCGAGCGCCTGGCGCAGAGCGCGAACTCCGCTACCGCCGAGTTGCAGCACGCTCACCAAGAACTAGGCGCCGATTTCATCGCCCACAAACTGAATGGACTTGCCGAACTGGTCGAGCGCTACCGCCGACTGGCGCTGAGCAACGACGCTGCCGAGGCCGGGATCCGCCACGAAATCGCCGACCGCTTGAGTTTTGAGCTCAACAGCCTCGCCGAAATCCTCACCGCCAGGCGCGATGCCATCGGCCCGAAACTCGACGTCGACGCCGCGCGCCTCGCCGCCATCGCCTCGATGCTGACCCTGCTGCTGACCGGCCTGGCGCTGCTGTACGGGCTGCGCCGTGGCATCGGCACACCGATCGCCCAGCTTGGCTTGCGCCTGCGCGAGGGCCGCCGCTTCGAAGGCGACATCCTTGCCCGCGGCGACGAGATCGGCGCCGCCGCCCGCGCCGCCAATGACTACATGGATCACGTGGCGGTGGTGGCGCGTCTGGAAGCGGAATCCCGCGAGGCCACCGATCACCTCAACTCCTACCAGAACGCGCTCGACCGCCACGGCATGGTGGTGATCACCGATGCCGAGGGCGCGCTGGTTTACGCCAATGACGGGTTCTGCGCTTTCGCCGACTATGGCTCGGAAGAATTGGCGGCGCGGTTCGCCCAAGTGTTCGTGCACACCGATGACGGCGCCGACGCCAGCCCCCGCAGCGAAGGCGAAATCCGCGTCCAGACCAAGGATGGCGCGGTGCGCTGGCTGGCGGCGACGCGCGTGCACATCGCCGATGCCCACGGCGTGCTCAAGCAGATCGTCAATATCTGCCACGACATCACCGCACGCGTGACCGCCGAGGCCAGCGCCAGCCGCAAGAAGGAAATCGCCGAGCTGGTGTCGCGCATGTGGTCGGAGCGGGTGTCATGCGGCTCGGCTTCGTTCTCGCTGGCGCGCACGCTGGAGGGGCTGCTCGATCTGTTCGGCGGCAAGGCCGCGCTCGCCGGCGAGATCAGCCGCGGCGAGGATGGCGCGCCCTATTCAACCATCCTGTGCCGCGCCGCCGCGCCCGACGCAAATCCGCTGCTGCTCACTGCCCAAGGCTCGCTCGAAATAATCTGCCAGCAGCGGCTCTCACTGCCGCAGCGCGAGCTGATCCAAGACGGGCTGGCGAACGGCGCTTTCTTCAACATCGCCCCCGATCCGGGCGAAGGCGAACAGCACAGCATCGGCGTGCCGATCCTGGTCGGGCTCGAATTGCTGGGCGTACTGATCGTGGACGCCTCGTGCCGGATCCGGGAAGCGAATCGCGACGAATGGGAAGGCGTCGTCACCGCCTTCGGCGAATTGCTGGTGGCCCAGCGCGACGCCGACCGGCGGCAGCGGGCGGAAGCCGACGCCGCCCTGCTGGCGCGCCAGGACGCGCTCACCGGGCTCGGCAATCGGCGCATCCTGACCGAAGCCTTCGACGGCCGCGTCGATCACCCGGCCTCCAAGTTCGGCCTGATCATGATCGATCTCGATCGCTTCAAGCCGATCAACGACACTTACGGCCATCTGGTCGGCGACCAATTGCTGCGGGTGGTGGCGAACCGCTTGCGCGAAGCCGCGCACCGCGACTGCGACGTCATCCGCCTGGGGGGCGATGAATTCGCCATCCTCACCGCGCCGAGCGGCCGCCCGGTGGAGGAAGTGCGCGCCGAGGTATCCGCGGTCGCCATGCGCATTCTCGAATTGCTGCAAGCGCCCGTTGCGATCGACAATCTCAAGCTCACCGTCGGCGCCTCGATCGGCGTGGCGATGTTTCCATCCGACGCCAGCGACGTGCAGCAATTGCTCTCGTTCGCCGACGCTTCCATGTACCGGGCCAAGGAGCGCCGCGGCGAGGTGCGCTTCTTCGACGCCTCGGTCGATGAAATCATGCAGGAGCGGGCAGCCCTCGAAGTCGATCTGCGCAGCGCGCTCGACGCCGGCGACATCGTCCCCTATTTCCAGCCGATCGTCTCGCTGCAGACCGGCGCGGTGGTCGGCCACGAAATGCTGGCGCGCTGGCGCCATCCCACGCGCGGCGACATTGGCCCCACCACCTTCATCCCGATCGCCGAGGCGGCCGGGCTGATCGACAAGCTGTTCTGGCAATTGCTGCGCGGCGCCTGCACCGCGCATTTCAAGGCCGGCTGCACCACCCGGCTCTCGGTCAATCTCTCGCCCATCCAGATCGGCGACCAATGGTTCGCGCAGAAGATGATCCAGGCGCTGACGGTGGCGGGCTTCCCGCCCTCGCGGCTTGAAGTGGAGGTCACCGAAAGCGACGTGGTCGCCGACAGCGACAAGGCCCGCGCCATGCTGCTGTCGCTGAAAGCCCAAGGGGTGCGCGTGGCGCTCGACGATTTCGGCACCGGTTATTCCTCGCTGCTGGTGTTGCGCGATCTGCCGATCGACAAGCTCAAGATCGACCGCTCGTTCGTGAGCGGGCTGGCCGCGCACGGCCGCGCCGACACCAAGATCATCGACGCTGTACTGGGCATGGCCGAGGCGCTGGGCCTCGAAGTCACCGCCGAAGGGGTCGAGACCGCCGAGGTCGCCGAATTCCTGCGCCGCAAGGGCTGCCAGACCGCGCAAGGCTACCTCTACGGCGCCGCCCGCCCGGATTTCGGGCCGGCGCTCGAGTTGAAGCAGACGGGTTCGCGTTAGCGCGAGTTAGGGGCCGTTGGTTTTAGAACTGCTTGCGAAAGCTCAGTTGCACCACGCGGCCGAGCGGGTTTAGGTAGCCTTCCTGGTAGGCGCTTGGGGTGGCGCCGGCTGGGTCGCGGACTTCGACGAAGCTGTCGGTGACATTGTCGATCGCCAGCACCAGGCGCGAGCCGCTGAGGAAAGGCGCCCACTCCAACATTCGCGGGCGCTGATCGAAGTTGACGAACAGGCGCGCATTCAGCGTCCAGCGGTCGGAAAAGTCGAGCGCGCCGCCGCTGGCGATCAGGATCGCATAATTGTCAAGCCAGCCCCCACTAAATCGCGCGCCGAGGCCCTGGTAAAAAACCCCGCCCTCGAACTCGATCGAACTCGGCGGTTCGCCCCCGCCATCGAGGCCGCCGCGCTGCAACAGGTCGATCGACGCTTGGCCCGCGCCCAGGATCGCTTCATCGCGCAGCCGCAGGCGATGAAACACCGAGAGGTTCCAGCGTCCCGCGCTCGCGCGCGCGCCGCCGCCG
>JANNQT010000061.1:0-12479 GCA_031400895.1 Alphaproteobacteria bacterium
CCGGCATCCTGGCGGCGCTGTTCCTGATCATCACCGGCGCGCTGCAACCATTGGTGGAACAAGTGACGCCGCTCCGGGGCGTGGTGGCGATGCTGGCGGGGGGGCTGGGCGTGTTCCTGTTGGTGTTCTTCGCCATCACCCTGGTGACCTCGCAGCTCGCCAAGTCGGTGCACCAATCCACCGAGGTGGGAAATTTCGACCGCTCCGCCGGGCTCGCCTTCGGCATTCTGCGCGGCATTCTTGTGGTTGCGGTGCTGTTCGTGCTGCCGTTGCGGATGCTGCCGCCCTCGCCTTCCACCGATTTGTTCCAGAAGGACGTGACCGAGGCGGTCACCTTCCCCATCTATCGCGCCACCACCGACGCCATGGTGGCGTTATGGCCGCCCGCGCGCGAGCGTTTGCGTGGTATGCTTGAGAAGCATTCGATTCCTTCCACTGGCGGAACAAACCAGGCGGCGGCCCCCATTCCCGACCCGGGAGCCGGGACGCCGGCGCCGGACAATCCGCCGGCGAAACAGAATTGAGGTTTTATTGACCGCCGCGCGCTCCCTGCTCCGTTTCGAGACAGCGCCGGCGCCGCCCCTGGCTGACAGATGGGCCGAGGACGACAAGCCGCGCGAGGAATGCGGCGTGTTCGGCATCTTTGGCCTTGACGACGCGGCCGTGCTCACCGCGCTCGGCCTGCACGGGCTGCAGCATCGCGGCCAGGAAGGCTGCGGCATTGTCAGCTTCGACGGCCGCTTCCACCATGAGCGCCACCTCGGCCTGGTCGGCGAACATTTCTCCGGCGCCGACGTGCCCGAGCGTCTGCCCGGCGCCGCCGCCATCGGCCACACCCGTTACGCCACCCAGGGCGGCACGCTGTTGCGCAACACCCAGCCGCTGTTCGCCGACCTGGCGCTCGGGGGCTTTGCCATCGCCCACAACGGCAACCTCACCAACGCCCGCGAATTGCGTGAACGCCTGGTTGAGGACGGCGCCATCTTCCAGTCCACCTCCGACACCGAATGCGTTCTGCACCTGATCGCCAAATCGCGCCGCGCCAAGGTGATCGACCGCTTCGTCGAGGCGCTGCACGAGATCCAGGGCGCCTATGCGCTGGTGTGCCTGACCAAATCCAAACTGATCGGCGCGCGCGATCCCATCGGCATCCGCCCGCTGGTGCTGGGGACCCGCGCCGGCGCGCCGATCCTGGCGTCGGAAACTTGCGCGCTCGACATGATCGGGGCCAAGTTTGTGCGCGCCATCGAGCCGGGCGAAGTGGTGGTGGCCGAGCGCGGCAAGTCCGGGGCGATCGAGCTCACTAGCCACTTCCCGTTCCCGCGAAGAAAAGCCCGGCCGTGCATTTTCGAGTTTGTGTATTTCGCACGCCCCGATTCGGTGATCGACGGCCGCTCAGTCTACGAGATCCGCAAGCGCATGGGGCTGCGCCTAGCCCAGGAAACCGCCATCGACGCCGACGTGATCGTGCCGGTGCCGGATTCCGGCGTGCCGGCGGCGATGGGGTTCGCGGCGGAGGCGCGCCTGCCCTACGAACTCGGCATCATCCGCAACCATTATGTCGGGCGCACTTTCATTCAGCCGAAGCAGGAAATCCGCGCGCTGGGCGTGCGCCTTAAGCACGCGGCCAATCGCGGCGTGCTGAAGGGCAAGCGCGTGGTGCTGGTGGACGATTCTATCGTGCGCGGAACTACATCGCAAAAAATCGTGCAGATGGTGCGCGAAGCCGGGGCCAAGGAAGTGCATTTCCGCAGCGCCTCGCCGCCGATCAAATTCCCAGATTTTTATGGCATCGACATCGGCACGCTCGACCAACTCATGGCCGCGCAGATGACGCTCGAGGAAATGCGCAAGAGCCTGGACGTGGACTCGCTCGGCTTTCTCTCGGTGGAAGGCCTGTATTGGGCCATGGGCGAAACCCGCGACCCCGCCAACCCCCAATTCACCGACCATTGCTACACCGGCGATTATCCCACCCCGCTCACTGATCACGCCTCCGACCGCGCCGCCAAGGACTTCCAGCTCTCGCTGCTGGCCGAGCCCGCGGGCTAGAGCGGCGCGCGCACTTCGACGCTGAAATTTTTCGGCCGCTTCTTCAAGAAGATCAGCCGGAACACGCCCGCGCGCGTCGCCGGCGCGCCGCTGCTGGAGAAGATCACCGGCCCGAGCACGCCGAGCCGTTCCACCGCCGCCAGCGTTGCTTCGTAAGTGGCGCGGCGCGAGCCGAGCCAACCAAGGCGCTGGCGCCGTTCGCGCCAGAAGCTGCGCGGATGCAGCGAGAGATGCAGCGGCGCGCGCCGGCGTTTGGCGAAGGCTAGCGCGTCCTCCAGGATGCGATATTCGTGCCCCTCGATGTCGATCTTGAGCACCGCGCGCGCTGCCTCCCCCAATGCGGCGTCGATATCCTCGAAGGTGACAGTCTTGACCAGTATCGCCTCGCCCTCGCCGCTCGATGTGGTCTCCGAATTGCCGAAGCCCTTGGGCGCATAGAGCTTGAGTTCGCCGCGCTCATGATCGACCGCGGCGTTCCAGATTTCGACATTGGCGACATTGGCGGAGATGTTCGCGGCTAATTCGCGGTGCGCCACCGGGTCCGGCTCAATGGCGATCACGCGCGCCACCAGCGGGCTGGCGTAGAGCGAAAGCGGACCGATCCAGGCGCCGACATCGACCAGAACAGCATCGCTGCTGGTGACCGCGTCGAGAAAGCGGAAAGTGTCGTCCTCCCAGCGGCCCGATGCGGCTTGCGCCCAGAATGCGGCGCTCTCGGGGCGCGCGGTCACGACTTTATAGGTCGCCTGGTTGAGCCGCACTTCAGTGATGGCTTGAGCTTGCGTCATGGAATTTGGTCAAGCACACTTCCTGCCTCAGCGCGAGGCCTTCGCGGCGCCCCGGGGAACGCCGGATATTTAGGCTTGGGTTGAATCCATTCCAGCCGCTAAAAGCCGACCATGATCGTTTCCAGCCCCATCGCTCTTGTCACCGGCGCCTCGCGCGGCATTGGCCGCGCCGCGGCGCTGGAGCTGGCGCGGCAAGGCTGGCGCGTAGTGGCGACGGCGCGCGCGCAAAAGGCGCTGGAGACGCTCGACGACGAAATCAAGGCGCTGGGCGGGGAAGCCACTTTGGTTCCGCTCGATCTGCGCGATGGCGACGGCGTCGATCGGCTGGGCGGGGCCCTGTACGAGCGTTTCGGCAAGCTCGATGGCCTGGCCGCGTGCGCCGGCTCGCTGGGCGCGCTGACGCCTGTCCACCAGGCCAGCCCGGCGGCGATGGAAGAAGTGATGGCGGTGAACTTCACCGCCAATTGGCGGCTGATCCGCGCCATGCATCCGCTGCTGCGCGCGGCCGAGTCCGGGCGCGCCGTGTTCGTCACCTCAAGCGCCGCGCGCAATGCGAAAGCCTATTGGGCCCCCTATTCCGCCAGCAAGGCCGCTTTGGAGGCGCTTGTGACCAGCTACGCCGCCGAATGCGCGGTGACGCCGGTGTGCGTGAATCTCTTCAACCCCGGCCCCACCCGCACCGCCATGCGCGCCAAAGCTTACCCCGGCGAAGACCCAGCGACACTGCCCGCGCCTGAGGAAGTGGCGCCGGCGCTGGTTGAGATGCTGGCGGCGAACGCGATGCAAAACGGCCAAACAATTACCTACCACACTCTCCGTCATCCCGGACACGCGGAGCGTAATCCGGGACCCAGGGGATCGTAGGGCGCGGTGCGGGCGGCCCTTGGGGTTCCGGGTTCCGCCTTCGGCGGCCCCGCAATGACGGAGAGATTTTGCAAACCTACGACACCATCATCATCGGCGCCGGCGCGGCGGGTCTCTACGCGGCGCTGCACGCCGGCAAGCGCGGGCGGCGGGTGCTGGTGCTGGAGCACAATTCGGCAGTCGGCGCGAAAATCCTGATCTCCGGCGGCGGGCGCTGCAATTTCACCAATCTGCATTGCTCGCCGGAAAACGCTGCATCGCGGTTCCTCTCCGCCAATCCGCATTTCGCCCGCTCGGCGCTGGCGCGGCACACACAGCACGATTTTATAGCGCTGGTAAACAAGCACGGCATTGCGCACTACGAAAAAACGCTTGGCCAAATGTTCTGCGACGGCGCGCGTTCGGCGGCGAAGATCGTGCGCCTGCTGCTGGACGAATGCGCCGCGGGCGCGGTGGAGATTCGCGCTGGCTGCAAAATCAGCGCGGTGCGTCGCAATGAGCGCTTCGTGTTGGAAACGAGCCAAGGCGCGTTCGAGAGCGAAACGCTGATCGTCGCCGCGGGCGGGCTGTCGATCCCGAAGCTCGGCGCGACAAGCTTCGCCTACGACCTCGCCAAGCAATTCTCCGTGCCCGCCATCCCCACCCGCCCCGGCCTGGTCCCACTCACTTTCGCCGATGCCGACCTTGCCTGGATGGCGCGATTGAGCGGGGTGTCCGCGAACATTGTCGCCAGCGTCGGCAAGGCGCGCTTCGGCGAAGCCGCGCTGTTCACCCATCGCGGTCTCTCGGGGCCGGCGATCCTGCAGGCGTCCTCCTATTGGCGCGCCGGCGAACCGATCATCGTCGACTGGCTCGCGGATGCGGACGAGGAAATACTCGCCGCCCGCAAACGCGAACGGCCCAAGGCGCAGCTCAAGACCGTGCTTGCTGATCTGCTTTCAGATCGGCTGGCGGCGGCTTTGCTCGTGCGGATTCAGGACAAGAACTCCCCGGGCCTTGGGGGCGGGGGGGAGGTGATTATCGGCGACATGAAGGACGCGGCGCTGATCGACATCGCGCGCGCGCTCAAGGCCTGGCCGCTGACGCCAAGCGGAACCGAAGGTTACACCAAGGCCGAGGTCACGGTCGGCGGCATCGACACAAACGCACTGTCGCAGCAGAGCATGGAATGCCGAGCCGTCCCGGGGCTCTTCATCATCGGCGAAGCGGTGGACGTAACCGGCTGGCTTGGCGGCTACAATTTCCAATGGGCCTGGTCGAGCGGCTGGGCGGCGGGACAAGCGTGCTGAGCGCGGCTGTGGATTCCTGCTGCCGCGGCGCGGGCGAGCCGGTATGCTGGCGCCAAGGGGAGCCCAGATGCTGCGCCATTTGTTGTTTGTGCTGGCGCTTACCGCGGCTACCCTAGCCGCTTCACCCGCTTCACCCGCTTCGGCGCTGACGCCCGCGCCGGCTGAGCGCTCCGAGGCCGCGCGCGCGGCGGCGGGGCAATTGGTGCTGTTTTTTTTCGTCGATTCCGGTGTGATCGCCGCGCCATGATTTTCCATTGGGAGGACGATATGCGGTTTTTGCTTTTTGCTTCAGCGTTCATGGTCTGCGCCAGCCCCACGCTCGCGCAACCGACTCCGCCGGCGCCGCCAGCTGCGGCTGTCGTCAGCGAGGGGCATATGGCGCAGGCGCACGCCATGGCGAACCTGCTGCTGATCGATTCCGATGTGATGGGTGTGGCCATCGAGGCCGCGTTCGGCGCGCTGGGCCCGCAAATGCGCCAGCAATTTTTGACTGGGCCATTCTACGACAGCCTGCGCCATGAAAACCAACGCTCCCTCACCACCTGGGTCGATGGCCTCCCCCATCTGGTGCGCGAGGAAATCAACGCCGCCATGCCCGCCGTCGCCGAGCAATATGCGCAGGGGCTGACCAAATTGTTTAATGAGCAGGAACTCACCGACATCGTGGCGTTCCTGGCGCAACCAGCGGCGCGGGCGGTTTATCTGCGCGCGGTGGCCGCGGGCGCCAGCGGCGCCGCCCCCGGCGCGCCCTCCCCGGAAGAGACCGAAATGTTCGCCGCCTTCTCCGCCACCCCATCCGGGCAGGCGTTCGATGCGCGGAGCGAGCACTTGACTCAGGCCCTGAACCAAGCCCTCGCCGCCGGAACCGCCACAATGATGCCGCGCGTCCAGGCGCGCGTGCAGCGCGAGATGTGCGTAGCGCTCGGCGATCAGGCGCCGCCCGCTTGCGCCGGCTTGAGTTGAGGGGCGCGGCGCCCTGCCGGACCGCCGGCTGTAAGCCGGCGGTCCGCTAGCTTTGCTATGCTTGTTCCGCGAACGGGTTCTTCTTCCCCGCCCGCACCACCAGCCGCAGCGGCGTTGCCTGCAGATCGAACGCTTCGCGCAGGGCGTTGACCAGATAGCGCTTGTAGCTCTCCGGCATGTCTTCCGCGCGTGAGCAGAGCAGCACGAAGGTGGGCGGGCGCGATTTGGTTTGGGCGATGTAGCGCGGCTTGATGCGCCGCCCGCCCACCGCCGGCGGGGGATGGCGCCCGACGATGGCGTGCAGCCATTGATTGAGGTCGCTGGTCTTGACCCGCGCGGTCCAGTCGCGCTGCGCCAGCTCGACCGCCTTCATCAGCCGGTCGAGCCCGACGCCCGCCTGCGCCGCCACCGTCACGATCGGCGCGCCGCGCACTTGCGGCAAGCTCTCGCGCGCCACCAGTTTCAGCTCCTCCAGATGCGCGCGCGGATCGGCCACCTGGTCCCATTTCGCCAACACGAACACCAGCGCCCGGCCCTCGCGCTCGCACAGGTCGGCGATGGTGAGATCTTGTTTTTCGAACGCCTCGCCCGCGTCCATCACCAGCAGGCAGACATCGGCGAAGCGGATGGCGTGCAGCGTCTCGCCAACGGAGAGCTTTTCAAGTTTCTCCTGCACCTTGGCCTTGCGGCGCATGCCGGCGGTATCGACCAGGCGATAGCGTTTGCCGGCCCAGGTCCAATCCACGGCGATGGCGTCGCGGGTGATCCCGGCCTCGGGGCCGACCAAGAGCCGATCCTCGCCCAGCAACGCGTTGACCAAGGTTGATTTGCCCGCATTGGGGCGACCGATCACGGCGATGGAGATGGGGCGCTGCGCCTCAGCCTCCCCTCCCCCAACGGGGGAGGGGGCAGGGTGTGGGGGGCCATCAGGAAGAACCGCGGCGCCGTCGCTGGTTTCTTCTGAACGCCCCTCCTCCCTAGCCTCCCCCTTCGGGATCGCCCGCAATTCCGAGATTTGGCGGTCGTCGGCCGCTCCGCGGCCGGTGGGGGGTTCATGGCGCGCGATCGCCGCGTATAGCTCCGCCATGCCTTCGCCGTGTTCGGCCGAGAGCGCGATCGGTTCGCCCATGCCGAGCGCGTAGGCTTCGTTCACGCCGGCATCGCCGGCCCGGCCCTCGGCCTTGTTGGCGGCGAGCACGACCGGCTTGTCGGCGCGGCGCAGCAGGGCGGCGAAGGCTTGATCGACTGGCGTCACGCCAGCGCGGGCATCGATCATGAACAGAATCACATCGGCGTCGGCGATGGCGGCTTCGGTCTGCACGCGCATGCGTGATTGCAGCGAAGCGTCGTTGATCTCATCGAAGCCGGCGGTGTCGATCAATGTGAAGTCGAGATCGCTCAGCCGCCCCCGCGCTTCGCGCCGGTCGCGGGTGACGCCGGGCGTGTCATCGACGATTGCCAGCTTCTTGCCAGCGAGCCGGTTGAACAGCGTCGACTTGCCGACATTGGGCCGCCCGACGATCGCGAGCTTGATCGTCATGGCGGGCCCATTTTATCTCAACACCACCAGCCGAGCTTCATCGGTGACGATGTAGATCTGCTCGTTGGCGGCAATTGGGGGGATGAACACCGGCTGGCCGACATCGGCGGTGGCGACGGTCTGCCCGCTCTCGGCCGAGACCGCGATCACATCGCCCTCGGAATTAGCCAACACCAGCCGGCCGCCGACCAGGATCGGCCCGGTCCAGGCGACGCGCCCGCTGCGCCCGCGCTCATTCTGGAAGCGGCGTAATTGCGACATCCAGTGTACGCCGCCGCTGGCGCGATTGAAGGCGACAAGCTCGCCATCGACGCTGACCGCGTAGAGCACATCGCCGGCCACCCACGGCGTCTGCGTGGAGGCGAAGCCGCGCGCCCAGATGCGCTGGCCGGTGCGCAAATCGATGGCGGCGAGAACGCCAGAATGGCTGGCCGCGTAAACCACGCCGCCGTCGATCACCGGGCGACCGGCGATGTCGTTGATTGCCGACAGCGAGGTCAAGCGTCCCGAGCGCGACAGGGAATCGGTCCACAGCCGGCGCCCGTTGGCGGCCAGGATTGCGGTTAGTTCTCCGGACGCGAACGGCGCCACCAGCGTCTCGCCGTCAATGGCCACGCTCGGCGCCGACAGAATGCGTGCGGGCTCGGCGATGGCCTGATGGGTCCAGGCGATTTCGCCGGTGCCGGCGTCGATCGCCATCAATTCGCTGTCGTTGGTGGTGGCGTACACGCGCGTGCCGGAGACCGTGGGGGCCGACTGGAACGGAGCGCCGCCAGCGGCGCGCCACACCTCGGCGCCGCTCGCCGCGTCAAGCGCCACAAGGAAACCGAAGCCAGTGCTGACGAAAACGCGCCCGCCTGCGACAGCGACGCCGCCGCCGCGCGCGGCGCGGTCGCGCCCGCCGCGCAAGGCCTGCGTCCACAATCGCTCGCCGTCGCCCGCGCCAATGGCGTGGACGCGATGGTTGGCGTCGAGGAAGTACAACACGCCGCCGGCGATCACCGGCGGCGCGGCGAGTTGCACGCGGTTGTTGGAGCCGGCGCCGAGGTCGGCGCGCCAGGCCCGCTCCAGCACCGCGGTTCCAGCGACATGAGGCGGAGAATTGTCAGGCGTACCGCCGGGTTGGGCCCAATCGGAAACCGGAACCGCCGGGGGAACCACGATCGGCTGCGCCGTCAGCGCTGGATCGGGCGTCAATTGCTGCTCGATCGCCAGGATCGAGCTGCGCCCGTCTTGCGGCGCGGTCGCGACCGGCGCGTTGGGGCCATCGTTGAACGGCCAAATCGCGTCGCCGACGCTGGCCACCGTCGAGCACGCCGAAACGGCGGCGGCGGCGGCAAGCGCGGCCACCCTACTCAGTCGCTTCATTTGCCTTCTCCTTCGGCGGGATTGGATGTTTCGGCCTCTGGCGCGGGGCCGAAGGCGGCAAGCGCAAGCTGGGCGCGTTCGCGCACGCCAGCGGGGGCGTCGAGCGCCAGCACAAGTCCTTGCATGGTTTCGCGCGCCAGCGCGAGCTCGCCGGCTTCCCAGGCTTCGACGCCCAACAATTCGCGGGCGAGAAACGAAAACCGGCGCTCCGAGCCGATCAAAGGCGCAAGCCGGCGTCGCAGTTCGGTGAAATCCTTGATCTCGGCGGCGATGTAGGCGGCGCGCAATTGCGCGGTCTCCTTCATGGTCGCGTCGGGGGCCTGTTCGGCGGCGGCATCGAACTCGGCCAGCGCCGCCTCAAGGTCGCCGCCCTGCTGCAGCAGCGCCGCGCGCTGCATCCGCGCCATGGCCCGGAAGGGACGCGGACCCTCCCCGCTCAGGCGCTCGAACTCGCTTTGCGCCTGTTCCAATTGCGCGGGCGTCAGCAGCTCTCCGGTGGGCGAGCGCAATAGCGGCTGCGCGGCCAGATAGTGTTCCGCCTGCTTGTCGGATTCGGCGGCCTGGTTGCCGCGCCAAAAATCCCAGCCGATCATGCCGAGGAACACCAGCACCACGAACGCGGCCAGGAACGGGCCATAGCGTTGGAAGATCGACAGCATGCGGTCCTGGCGCAGGCTCTGATCGACTTCCTGGACAAAAGTGTCGGTTTCGTTGGTCACGCTGTTGCAAATCCTGCCCTGGCGCCGCGGGTGCGCGGGCCTACCCCCAAAATCGCCGGCACGCTAGCTGCGCTTGCCGCTCCGGGCAACGCGCGGCTGCCGTGGCTTGACGCCGCCCAGGGCATAGGTCTCGGCTGCGGCAGGAAAACGGCGGCCGCGGACGTCTCCGGCATAGGCGGCGGCGGCCTGGTCGATAATCCCCTTGAGGTCGGCATAGCGGCGCACGAATTTTGGGGTCCATTCGAACAGCCCCAGCAAGTCGTCGGTGACCAGGATTTGGCCGTCGCACTGGGCCGAGGCGCCGATGCCGATGGTCGGGGCCGAAACCGCCGCCGTAATCTCCGGGGCCAAGCTCGCATCCACCCCCTCGACGACGATGGCGAAAGCCCCGGCGGCGTCGGCGGCGCGGGCCTCGGCCAGCACCTTGGCGCGCTCTTGCCCGCTCCTGCCCTTGGCGCGGAAGCGGCCATCGACGTTGACCGCCTGCGGCCGCAGCCCGACATGGCCCATCACCGGGATGCCGCGCTCGACCAGGAAAGCAATGGTGGCGGCGATCGAGGGGCCGGATTCCACCTTGACCGCCTGCGCCCCGGTCTCCTTCAGCACCCGGGCGGCGTTGACATAGGCGACCTCAGGGCTGGCCTCGTAAGAGCCGAACGGCATGTCCACCACCACCAGCGCACGCTCGGCCCCACGCATCACCGCCTGTCCATGCAGGATCATCATTTCCAGGGTCACGCCCACCGTGTTGGGCAGCCCATGCACCACCATGCCGACGGAATCGCCTACCAGGAGCAGGTCGCAGTGGGGATCGAGAATTTTCGCCATCGGCGCGGAATAGGCGGTCAGGCAAACCACCGGCGCGGCCCCCTTGCGGGCGCGGATGTCGGGAACGGTGAAGCGGCGGATTTCGGGGTGTTGCGACATCTGACGCCTCTGGTCGTAGCGGCTCACGCGGCATAGCCGTTTGCCCACAAGCCCGCCAGCGCGAACCCCTGATTGGCGGCTATTCTTGTGTCGAGCGGTACGCCACCGCGCCGCCGACCAGCGCGCCGGCGATCAGCAGGATTTGCGTCATCCCAAGGCCGAGCGACTGAAAAACGCCGGTCCCGAACGCCTGCGCCTCGGCGCCAAGCGCGGGCGCGCCCGCTTCTAGGCCGCTCATCGCGCGCGTCACCTCAAGCGAGGAATTCGCCAGCAAATCCTGCCCGAGCCCGAACGCCGCGCCCAGCGCCACGTAGCCGACCACGGCCACGGCAACGCCCATGGCGACCTTATTCAGGCCGGCGCGCAGCCGCGCCCCGCGCTCGCGGTGCGCCACGACGGCGCCGACCCTGACGGCGAAGCCGTCGTCGGCGGGATGCTCGGCCTCGGCGAAGGACCGGGTCAGAAAGGCGTTGAAATCGCTCATCAGGTCGCCTCCAATAAACGGCGAAGTTTCTCTGTACCACGTAATACGTGGGATTTCACCGTCCCAAGTGGAAGGCCGGTGGCATCGACAATCTCAGCATGGCTCAAGCCCTCGCCGTGATTCAAGGTCACGCACAGCCTTTCCGCCTCCGAGAGCCTGGCCATGGCCCGCTCGAGGTCGATTTTCGCGCCAGCAGCGGCTTCGGGCGTGGAGCCTTCGGCGGCGATCGGGGAGGCATCGTCGATCTCCTCGAAGATCGCCTTCTGGCGCCTTTTGGCCATCAGGAATGTGGTCACCGCGATCCTCCTGAACCAGCCGGCGAAAGCCGCCGGCGTTTCCAAATCAACCAACCGGTCCCAGGCCTTGAGGAAGGCGTCCTGGGCCAGATCGTCCGCCTCCGCCGCATTGCCGGCGCACATCCGCCGGAGCAAAGCCCGCGCCCAGCCTTGGCGGCGCTTGACCAATTCCCCGAACGCCGCCTGGTCCCGTCCCTGAGCCGCCACGATCAGGGCGGCTTCGCTGGCCTGAGCCAGATTGAGGACCCCCCTTGCGGCCACGGTTCAGCACTCAGCCTTCCTTTTTCTTATCCGCATAATCGACCATCGCCAGCAGGATGAACGCCGCCCCCAGCGCGCCCAGGATCGTGGCGGGAACGTACATGCCGTTGCTGTCGCCGAACAAACCGCCGGCCGCGAACCCGACGGCCAGCGCCAGCAGGATGACCCCGTTGCCAAGCGTCTTGCGGGCGCGCTCGGGCTGCGCCTGCGGGGTTTTGCCCCCGGTCAGCTCGCGCACCAGGGCAGGATCCACGCTCTGGCCGCGCTCCAGTGCTTGCTGAACCAATCTGTGGCCGGACTGCCGGGTGCGCTCGCGCAGCCAGATCGGACCTAGGATTACAGCCCCAAGGAACAGAAAAAATACCGTAGGAATAAAGACCTCGGGACCCATAATCGTCTCCATAGCCGGGGTCTCTAAGGCCCCTTTGCATCCTGGGATGCGTGCTAGGCGGCGATTAGATGCAAAGCCGGCTCAGCGGGCAAGGAATATGGCGACCGCGGGGCGAAAAACCCGTCGGGCAGACGCCAGGACCAGCAGCCCCGCGGTGGCCAGGAGCCCAAGCTCCAACGTCTCCAAATTGGCCGCCGCCCAGCCCAGCCACGGCAGCGCCAGAGCGGCGGCCACAGCCGCCAGCCCCGCCCCCCTCAGTAGCCCCAGCGCCATCGCCCGCCGGTAACGGCGCGCCTCGGTACGAGCCATGACCTCAAACACGAAACCCGGGTCCTTGGCCGGCGCGCCGAGCGCGGTCATGGCGCTGGCGAGCTTTTCCTCACTCATCGCTGCCTCCTAGTGGAGCGAATTTGACATTCGCCACCCATTGTTGCGCAACGCTCAGGGCGAATGTCAAATTCATAAGCTCCACTAAACCCCATGTTTTCTAGTGGTCCTGATGATTCTGACATTTGCAAAAGCGCGCTGCAGATCTGG
>JANNQT010000062.1:0-9902 GCA_031400895.1 Alphaproteobacteria bacterium
ATGGATGGCGCCGTTGGCGTAGGGGGGGCCGTCGTGCAGCACGAATTTCGGCCGACCCGCCGCGTCCTGGCGCAGCTTTTGGTACAGCCCGATCTCGGCCCAGCGCTTGACCCGCTCCGGCTCCTTCACCGGCAAGCCGGCGCGCAGCGGGAAGGGATCGCCCAGCAGATCGGGCAGAAACACGGTTTCGCGATAGTCACGGCCCGAAGGCGGGTCCTTGGGCGCATCGGCCATGGGGCATTCTCCAGAAAAGCGAATTGAGGATGTAGCGATCCCGGTCCCGCGGAGCAAAAGCTCAACGTGGGCCGGGCCTCAAATTCGAGGCGCCGCCATTGGGTATGGGTTTTGCAACCGCATGCGCATGCCCATAGCACCCCTTCCCCGAGCACGCCAATGGGTCTAAACCGCCTCCGCTCCAGGCCAAGAGGCCGCACATCGCTCATGACCACCGCCCACGATTTCACCTTTCCCAAGCTGGACGCCCAAGGCGACCTCAAGCTTGCCGACTATGCCGGCAAGGCGGTGTTGATCGTCAACGTCGCCAGCGCCTGCGGCTTCACCCCGCAATATCGCGAACTGGAATCGCTGTACGAGACCAAAGCCGGCAAGGGCTTGGTGATCATCGGCGTGCCCTGCAATGATTTCGGCCAGCAGGAGCCGGGCGCGGAAAAACAAATCCGCGAATTCTGCGACGCTTCCTATCACGTCACCTTCCCGATGACCGGTAAGGTTGAGATCGTCGCCCGCGAGCGGCGCCATCCGTTCTACAAGTGGATCGCAAGCGAGCTTGGCGAAGAAGCGCTGCCGCGCTGGAACTTCCACAAATATCTGATCGGCAAGGACGGCCAGGTGGTGGAGACGTTTTCCTCCAAGGCCAGTCCACTCGCGCCCACGCTGCTGGACGCGGTCAAGAAGGCGCTGGCGACCTGATACCTTGAAAACTCCGTGCGCGATTAATTGCCCAAGCGTCGCCATACTGGTTATGTTGCCCGCTGGGAGTAAGTGTGACCCGAGCCCTCGCGTCCCAAACGCCAGCACAAGTGCACGTCTCGGACCGCGGCGTCGCCCGCCGCCAAGGCTTTCTGCGGGCGGCGCGCGCGGTCTTCCTGGAACAGGGTTACGAGGCCGCTAGCGTCAACGATGTGGTGTGCGTCGCTGGCGGCTCGCTGGCCACGCTCTATGCACAGTTCGCCAGCAAGGAGAATTTGTTCCTGGCCGTTTGCGAGGAGCAGCGCGAACAGGCGGTGGCAGCGATGACCCCGCCATTCAAGTCCGGGGCTTTAGCCGCGCCGTTCAGCGCCCGTTCAGACGCGCCGCCGCAAACTGGAACAATGCGAGGGTGTGTCCAATGGTGCGCCGGGAGCCTCACACGTGAAAAAACTCATTATTGCCGCCGCGGCCGCTTTGAGCGCCTCGGCTTTCGCCGCCGAGCCCGCGTTCGCGCAACGCGGCCATGACCGCGACAATCAAGCCGAGGACGGGCGCGGCGACGAAGGTCGGCGCGGCGGGCGGCGAGGCGGCGAGGATAACGCTCAGCCGGCCGAGCAGAACGGCCCGCACGAGCGCGGCGGCCGCCTTGATGGCGGCCCTTCGGGCGATCCCCCGCCGCAATACAACCCGCCGCGCGCCCCGCCGGCGAATTCCGGCCCTCCCCCCGCCGCATGGCAAGGCGGCGACCAGGGTGGCCAACAGGGCTGGCGCGGCCGGCGCGGCGAAGGCGGGCGCGGCGATCCCCCGCCTCAAAACACCCCCCCGCGCGATCGCGCGCCGCCAGTAAATGCCGGGCCTCCCCCCGGCGCGGGCGGCGACCAGGGCGCCCAGCAGGGCGGGCGCGGTCGGCGCGGAGAGTGGAACGGAGGCCAAGGCGGCGGCGATGACGGACGCGGCGGCGGCAACGGAGATCGCGGCCGGGGCGGCGGCGGTTGGAGTGGCGACCGCGGCCAAGGTGGCGACGACGGCGACCGTGGGCGCGGTAATGGCGGGCGCGGCGGCGACGGCGGCGGAGACCGTGGACGCGGCGACGATGACGGCCGAGGCGGCGGCAACGGAGATCGCGGCCAGGGCGGTGATCGCGACCGAGGCGGCGGAGGTTGGAGTGGCGGCCACGGCCAAGGTGGCGGTCACGGCGACCGTGGACGCGGCGCTGGCAACGGAGATCGCGGAGGCGGCTGGAACAGCGATCACGACCGCGACGGTCGCGGCCACCGGGCGCATCGCGATTGGCGCCGCGACGATCGCGGTCGCGACTGGCGCGATTGGAGTTGGCGGCGCGACGATCAGCGCTATCGCCCCCATTACAACACCCACCGCGATTTCTCACGTCCGCGCTACAACGACTGGCGCAGCATCCGGCACGGGTTCTATTTCGACCGCGGCTATGCCTGGATCCTGCGCGGCTATTATGGCCACGACTATTATTGGTGGAGCTACGCGAACTGGCGGCGTCCGCACCGCGACTGGCGCGTCGGCGATTATTTGCCGGACTGGGTGTGGTGGGAGCCGCTGCCGCAGGATCTCTATTACCGGCTGCCGCCGGCGCCCTATGGCTGCCGCTACATCCTGGTCGACCGCGACATCCTGCTGATCTCGCTATCCACCGGCATCATCCTCGACGCGCTGATCTATAATTGAGGCGACAAGCGGGGGCCGCTCGCGCGGGCGGCCCCCAATCACCTGCCCTCGCGCTCGGCGCGCACGGCTTCTGCTGGCGATTCAGCCAGCGTCACCGGCGCGCGTCTGGCCAAACGTTTGCGCAGCACTGCGACGGTGAGGCCTCCCGGTTTTCACGGCGCAAGTGTTCCAACAGCGACATGCCCGCTGTCGCCGCGCCTCAGTAATCGCGCCCCTCGCGTTCGGCCAGGATGCGCTCCAGCGCGTGCTGCAAGACCGCCGCGTTCATGACGTTTTGCATTGCGATGGTCTGCTGGTAGAGGCCGACTTCTTCCTCGCTAAAGCGCCGGCCGACTGGGCTTTCCCAGAAGGCGAGGATAGCGCTTAACTCAGCTTCGTCGAACACCCGGGAAAGAGCCTCGGCGCGGTGCTCGCGCGCCAGCGTCAACGCCGCCTGATATTCCTCGCGCAGCACCGCCACCGCGCCCGCTTGTTCTACCTCGGTCAGGGTCACGCTTTGGGTGAGCGAGCCAAGAAAATAGGGAACCGATTGCTCGAAATAGACCATTTCCACGTCCACCGATTCAGTGGCGATGATCCGGCGCGCCAGCTCCAGCCGGTCGAGCTTGTCCGCCGCCGCCGGGGCCGGGGCGGCGAGCACGAGCAGCGCCAGCGCCGCGAACAGGGTTTTCATTGGGTTCCCTCCGCTGGGAAGCTTGAGCACTTGGGGCCAGCGGGGGCAAGCAATGCCGACCAGGCCCGGACAAGCCCTTGACGCCCCCTAGATCCAACCCTATTTGAGCCCCGTTAGCAGTCGGCCCGGTTGAGTGCCAACGCGTGGTGCGAGTGCTAAGCCATTCATTTTATGCAATAATTGGCTTTTTCAACAAAACTGGAGGTGTCGACGTGGCAAGTTTTCGTCCGCTGCAAGACCGTGTAGTCGTCAAGCGCGTCAAGGAAGAAGAGAAGACCAAGGGCGGGATCATCATCCCAGATACGGCTCAAGAAAAGCCGCAAGAAGGCGAAGTCATCGCCGTCGGCCCGGGCGCCCGCGATGAAGACGGCGAGCGCATCGAGATGGACGTCGAAGTCGGCGACCGCATCCTGTTCGGCAAATGGTCGGGCACGGAAGTGAAGATCGACGGCGAAGAACTCCTGATCATGAAGGAGTCCGACATCATGGGCGTCATCGAAGAGAAGAAGCACAAGAAGGACAAGGCGGCCTAACGCGGCAATCGGCATTCGGCAATGGGCAGTCGTGACCTGCCGCCGCAGCGACTGCCGACTGCCGACTGCCGTCGGCGCATTAGTCGAATTCAAACACAGAGGAACACACATCATGGCAGCTAAAGTCGTCAATTTCGGCGCCGATGCCCGCGAGCGGATGCTCGCCGGCGTCGACATTCTCGCCAACGCGGTGCGGGTCACGCTCGGCCCCAAGGGCCGCAACGTCGTGATCGAAAAGAGCTTCGGCGCTCCGCGCACCACCAAGGACGGCGTCACCGTCGCCAAGGAAATCGAGCTCGAAGATAAGTTCATGAACATGGGCGCTCAGCTCATTCGTGAAGTCGCCTCCAAGACCAATGCCGAAGCCGGCGACGGCACCACCACCGCCACCGTGCTGGCTCAAGCCATCGTCCGCGAAGGCATGAAGGCAGTTTCGGCCGGCCGCAATCCGATGGATCTGCGCCGCGGCATCGACAAGGCCGTGATCGCGGTGGTCGAGGATCTGAAGAAGCGCTCCGCAAAGGTGAAGTCGAACGACGAAATCGCGCAGGTCGGCACGCTCGCCGCCAATGGCGATGCGCTGATCGGCAAATTCCTGGCCGACGCCATGGCCAAGGTCGGCAATGAAGGCGTGATCACGGTTGAAGAAGCCAAATCGCTCGACACCGAACTCGATGTCGTCGAAGGCATGCAATTCGACCGCGGCTATCTCAGCCCGTATTTCATCACCAACGCCGACAAGATGGAAGCGACGCTCGAAGACCCCTTCATCCTGTTGTTCGAAAAGAAGCTCTCCAGCCTGCAGCCGATGCTGCCGATCCTGGAAGCCATCGTGCAAAGCCAGCGTCCGCTGCTGATCATCGCCGAAGACGTCGAAGGCGAAGCGCTGGCGACGCTTGTGGTCAACAAGCTGCGCGGCGGCCTCAAGGTCGCGGCGGTGAAGGCGCCGGGCTTCGGCGATCGCCGCAAGGCCATGCTGGAAGACATCGCCGTCCTCACCGGGGGGCAGGTGATCAGCGAAGATCTCGGCATCAAGCTTGAGAACGTAACCATCGAGATGCTGGGCAAGGCCAAGAAGGTGGTGGTGAAGAAAGACGACACCACGGTCGTCGATGGCGCTGGCAAGAAAGCCGACATCGAAGGCCGCATCGCCCAGATCAAGGCCCAGATCGAAGACACGACGTCCGACTACGACAAGGAAAAGCTGCAAGAACGTCTGGCCAAACTGGCTGGCGGCGTTGCGGTGATCAAGGTCGGCGGCGCGACCGAAGTCGAAGTCAAGGAACGCAAGGACCGGGTTGACGATGCGCTGAACGCCACCCGCGCGGCGGTTGAAGAAGGCATCGTTCCGGGCGGCGGCACCGCGCTCTTGCGTGCGGCGCTGAAGCTCTCGGTCAAGGGCGACAACGAAGACCAGAATGTCGGCATCAACATCATCCGCAAGGCGCTGGAAGCGCCGATCCGGCAGATCGTCGAGAACGCCGGCGTTGAAGGCTCGATCGTGGTCGGCAAGATCCGCGAATCCAAGGACGACAATTTCGGCTTCAACGCGCAGACCGAAGAATATGTCGACCTGATCAAGGCTGGCATCATCGACCCGGTGAAAGTTGTCCGCATCGCACTGCAAGATGCAGCTTCGGTCGCCGGCCTCATCATCACCACCGAAGCCACCATCGCCGAAGCGCCCAAGCGCAAAGAAGGCGGCGGCGGCGGCGGCCACGGCATGGGCGGCGGCATGGGCGGCATGGGCGATATGGATTTCTAAAGAAATCCAGGTTCTTCCGTATCTGATTCAAGGGCGGGGCTCCGGCTCCGCCCTTTTTTCTTGTGGATCGCTCATCCGGCCTTATGGGAGGGAGAGGTGAGCGGATGTCAGGCCAAGTCGAACTGCCGCCATATTTCATCGAATTCGACCACGCCTTGCCGATGGGCCGATGGGCGTCCGGTTGCACTGGCGCGATGGGCGACATTGACCTGCTCTGGCAAGTTCGCGATTCGGTGCGCGAGCTGATTGCGGCGCCGGTCATCATCTCGCCAGCCATAAAGGAAGGCGAACCGATCCCTGATGCGATGCTGCACAACGAGGTGCTCATCGTATCGGACCGCCTGCGCGAGGCGATCGAACCTTGGCTCAAGGACTACGAATTCTTTCCGGCGAAAGTAGAGCTTTGGGACGATCTCACCTATACGCCCCATGGCGGCGGCAGGCAGATCGAGGGGTTCTGGTGGCTCAACAGCTGGCGCAGGCTCGACATCGTTGACTGGGAAAAGACCGAGGCTTCTCGATACGGGCCATTTCATCGGGATTCGAACTATCGGCATTCTCCATTGAAGGCGACCGCTTGGCAGAGGTTAGCTCTAGCGGGGTCGATTTCTGAGGGCGAACATTTTTTTGGATTAGCAGGTTTTCGTGGCGAACATCGCTACCTCTCAGCTCAGCTCCACGCCCATCTGGCAGAGCAACCATTCCGCATCCGGTTTCAACCGAAATTGTTGGTCTGGGGCTCGATGCCCGATGGAGGGCCTGAGGCTTTCGAGGAAGCACTCAATCCGCATATGCCTCGGCCAATGGCAATATTATAGGAGCGGTCCGTAGGAGTGTTCACCTGCGCGAGCTGGACTGTAAGCGTGGCGCGTCATCGAGCGCCTCGGGGAGCGCCTTTGGCGGCGAAGTTCGCGGGCGCCATCTTGGCCCGGCGCGAGGCGGTTTTCATTATTGATTATACGAGAGAAAATGGTCGGAGTAGCAAGATTCGAACTTACGACCCCCACGTCCCGAACGTGGTGCTCTACCAGGCTGAGCTATACTCCGAAGGGCCGGGCTTATAGACGGCGGCGCCGGAATTGGCAACGCGTCGCCCTTGTGGGCTCTTGGGGGCAGCTGGGGCGACATTGAACCGCCATTGCATCCGGGCGCGCACCCCCTTAATTAGCCGCTTCCCGGTTTTGGGGTGTCGCCAAGCGGTAAGGCAGCGGTTTTTGGTACCGCCATTCCTAGGTTCGAATCCTAGCACCCCAGCCAGCCTTCGCTCGCGCAGCGCGTGAAGGCAGCCCGCCATAGCAATAACAAGGGTGCGTCTGAAGACGCGCCATCCGGGGTCACGCGCTCCCGCTCAATGCGTCAGGCGCAAGGCGCCGATGCCGGAGCCGATGGCGTCGAACGCTTCCAGCAGCTCGGCCTGGTTGTCGGCATGATAATAGTGCGCGCCGTCCTGGGTGGCGCAAGCGGCCAACAGATCGTCGGCGGTGCCGCCGGCGGTGATGCGGAAGCCGATGGCGTAGATCTCGGTGCCGGTGGCCTTGACCGCTTCGCAAAGCTCCTCCTGGCGATCGTTCATATAATCGACCATGTCGGCGGAATCGCCCGAGCCATCGAGGCCTGGGACCACGCGCCGGTCGGCGGCGGGTATGCCGGGGGCGCCCGCGACCGTGGGCCAGGTGGCGTATTGGTAGTCGCGCCACAGACGCCGCATGGCGAAGCCCGCGTAATCGGATTCCAGCGCATTGTTGTTGGAGTTGAGCGAGGTGTTGTCGCCGTCGGTGAACAGCACGATCACCTTGCGCACCGGATCGTCGGGATCGTCATAGGGGCGGCCTTGGGTGAACGGCTCGCCCGGCGAAATCACCCGCCAGGCCCAGGCCAGGCCTTCGATCTGGTTGGTGCCGCCGCCATACCAATGCTTCATGTTCTGGATGGCGGTGATGACGGTGTTGTCATTGCTAGTCAACGGCACGATCGGCGTTGGGCAGCCGCGATTGGGGCCGCGGTCGGAGGAAGAAGCGCCGACATCACTGACGCTGACCGTGACGCCGGGACGATATTTGTAAACGCCGAACGTACGATTGTCGGCGCCGGCGGTGAAGGCGCCGCCCAGACCGAACACGTCGGCTCTGTCATAGGTGTTGGAAGTCACCCAATTGTTTTGGTGTGTGTCGTCTCCGCCTTCGTCGGGCGAGAAGTACGGCGCCCATCGTGTCGATGGCGTGCCCATGCTCGGCGGAGTATCGTTGATATCGTAGGGCACGGGCCGCGCCTCGACACAGCCTCGCCATTGCGCGGCGACGGGAAGGTTGGCGTAGACGTTAAAAATATTCACCTCGCCGGTGGCGAAGGCAAAGCAGCGCCCGGTGTTGTCGTAGCTCGTGCCCGGATTGGCGGCGAGCCCGGGTATCCAGGTCACGGGATAACCGCCGAACGTGGTCGGGAACGAGGCGCCCGTACAGATGCCGCCCACCTTGTCGCGGCGGCCCATATAGCGGCCTTCGAAGAATTCGCCGTGGTGCGGGTTGGTCGCGGTGGTATCCATCCACGCCATCTGCGTGGCGCCAGTGCCGATATTCACCTGCGCCACGAACGGCACCAGGCCGACGCTGACGCTGTCGCCATCGAGCGAGAGCAGGAAGGTGGCCAGCGTCTCGGCCCCCTCGCGCAGGGTGTCCATGTCGTCTCTCATCGAGCCGGTATTGTCGAGCGCGAGCACGACCTCGATCGGCGGGCTGGCGTCGGCCATGGCCTGGGCGGCCACCGAGAGGTTCCACGGCCCGGGCTGGATTAGCTTGGCGAGGGTAAGGTCCATCGGCATGCGTGCGGTCGCGCGATGGCCGCCGTCGTCGAGTTCGAACACCAGGAATTCCGTGTCATCGGCATGCGCTCCCATTTCGGCGCGGAAGAAGGCCATCGCCGCGCTGGTGCGCTCGCTCAACGGCCGGTTGGAGAGCCGCTCGGCCACCAGCACCGCGCCATCGACGGCGTTCTGCATGCGGGCGCGGACCGATTGCGCACGCGAGAAATCGACCGCCATGCCGAGGATGCCGACCAGCACGAAGCCCATCAACCCCCACATCAGGGCGACATTGCCGCGCCGGTCGCGCCGGAACGCCGCAAGATTCCGCGAAATCCAATTTCCGATAACCATTTTCCGCCTCAAAAACGGGACCTTAGACCCTTCAGGCTAGCGCAACGGGGTTAAGGGCGGCTTTGGGGATGTGGTGAACGCGCCGATTTCGCTTGCGCCGGCCAAATTTGGTACTATTTTGATATTATATTGACATCAAATGAGGATCAAGCATGGCCCCGACCCAACTCAACAGCACCCAGGAACGCAAAGCCAACACCTCCAATGGCGGGCTGATGCTGTTGGTCTCGCTGTTTGCTCTGGGGATGCTGGTCTGGTCGCTGGTCGAGTTGATCCGCTACGAACAGGCCAGCCTCGGCGCGGCGACCACAGCCTGGACCCTCGTGTTCATCTTGGCGATCTCCGGCTTTTACACGCTGCAGCCTAACGAGGCCGCCGCAATCACCCTGTTCGGCAATTACAAGGGCGCCGACCGCATCCCCGGCCTGCGCTGGGTGCTGCCCTGGTACAAGCGCACCAAGATCAGCTTGCGCGTGCGCAACGTCACCGGCCAGACGCTGAAGGTTAACGACAAGCGCGGCAACCCGATCGAGATCGCCGCCGTGGTGGTGTGGCGGGTGACCGATACGGCGCGGGCGCTGTTTGACGTCGATAATTATCAGACCTTCGTCGATATCCAGATTGAGACTGCGGTGCGCGAAATCGCTTCGCACTTTGCCTACGACCACGCCGAACACGAAGAGCCGACCTTGCGCGGCGCCGCCGATCAGGTCTCGGGGCTGCTGCGGGAAAAGCTGCAGGAGCGCACCGCCGTCGCCGGAATCGCGATTGACGAAACTAAACTCTCCCACCTCGCCTACGCCCCGGAAATCGCCGGCGCCATGCTGCGCCGCCAGCAAGCAGAAGCCGTGCTCGCCGCGCGCCGATATATCGTGCAAGGCGCGGTGGAGATGGTGCAGCACGCACTGGAGCAGCTCTCCGAACGCGGCATCGTCAAGCTTGACGACGAACGCCGCGCCGCCATGGTGTCAAACCTGCTGGTGGTGCTCTGCGGCGACCGCGACGCGCAGCCGGTGGTCAACACAGGGACGATTTATTCGTGAGGATGAAGCGGCAGCGTCCCTTCTCCCTTGCGGAGAAGGTGGCCGCGGAGCGGCCGGATGAGGGGCGGGCCGACACGCCGGCGCCGGATTGTTTACACGCCCCTCA
>JANNQT010000063.1:0-9773 GCA_031400895.1 Alphaproteobacteria bacterium
CGGCGTTGATGTAGGGCGCGGTGTGGGTGCGATAGGCCGCGCGCAAATGGACCGGCGCGCCGTTCCACGAGCCGTTTCGGACGACGCGCCGGTCGCACTCCGAAGCGACAGACGGTCGCCCGTCGCGCGGTGTGTTGGCGAGGCTGTCCAGCCAGCAATCTTCAACCCATTCCATGACATTGCCGCTCATATCGAAGAGGCCAAAGTCGTTGGGCGGAAAAGAACCGACAGGTGCGGTGAACGCCCAGGCGTCGCGGCCGGTCACCGCCGGGCTGCAGCACGCATCCGCTCCGTAGTTGGCAAGCTCATGCGAGGGCACGTTGCCCCACCAATATTTGCCATCGGCCCGGCTTCGCGCCGCGTATTCCCATTCCGCCTCGCTTAGCAGCCGGTAGTGCGCCTGCGTGCGTTGACTAAGCCAGCGGAGATACTCGTGCGCATCGTGCCAGCTGACGCAGACGGCGGGGTGGCGATCATCTTGCACGAAGCCCGGGTCCTGCCACCAGCTCACTTGCCCCTGCGCGCTGTTGCAATTGTGCGGCACGGTCTTTTGCGTCGCCAGCACAAAGGCGGCGTATTCCCCGCGTGTGACTTCGTAACGACCGGCAGCGAAGCGGCCAACCGAAACCCCAATCTGGGGGCCTTCGGCAGCGTCGCGCGCCTCTTCGTGCGGCGGCGACCCCATCGTAAACTGACCTGGCGCCAAAATGATCATTTGCGGACACTCAGGACATTCCTGAAAGCAAGAGCCGTCGGCTTGTCCTGGCCGTCCAATCGCGCACTGCACCGTCGTGGCCGCGACCTCCGCCGGCGCGTTTTCGGGCCCGCCGTCCGAGGCCTGATCGGTTTGGCGCGCCGGGACTTGAGCCGGCTCGATTGGGCTCTGCACACTCGTGGATGCTTCAAGGCGCTTGGTAAGTGCGCGGTCAATGATCTGTTCGGTCAAGAAGTAGGTGGAGACCAGCGCGACGATGCCCGCGCAGACCATGAGGTAACGGCTGCGCCGGAACTTCTCGTTGAAGAACAGGCCCGAAGACGCAACAAAAAGTACGGCCGAGACAATCTCAATCACGTACATGGCGATGACCTCCGCTGGCCATCGCCTAGCATGCGGCGACATCGTTCGCCAAGGGTCGACGCGGCGTCGCCGGCGTCGGACGACAAGGCGGCGGTTGGGGCGCAGCGCAAAATGCGCCCATGCCAACGCCAGCACTTGTGCTGGAGGCGTAGCGCCGCCGCGGCCCCTGACCGACGATTGCCCTGGGCGTTTGGGGCCATTAGATACCCCCCATGACCGAACTCGACGTCCGCTCCGCCCGCCCCGATCAGCTTGTCTCCGGCCAGAAGGGCCAATGGGAGATCATTGTTGGCCTCGAAGTGCACGCGCAGGTGAGCTCGCAAGCCAAGCTCTTCTCCGGCGCCAGCGCCGCTTATGGCGGGGCGCCGAACGCGCATGTGTCGCTGGTGGACGCGGCGATGCCGGGGATGCTGCCGGTGATCAACAAATTCTGCGTTGAGCAGGCGGTGCGCACCGGGCTTGGCCTCAACGCCGAGATCCACCGCCAAAGCCGCTTCGACCGCAAGAATTATTTCTATCCCGATCTGCCGCAAGGTTATCAGATTTCCCAGTACACGGCGCCGATCGTCGGCGAGGGCGAGATCGAGATCGAGCCCGAGGGCGAAGATGCGATCGTGATCCGCATCGAGCGGCTGCATCTTGAACAAGACGCCGGCAAGTCGATCCACGACCTCTCCCCTTCCGAGACGTTTGTTGATCTCAACCGCGCCGGCGTGGCGCTGATGGAAATCGTGTCGCGTCCGGACATGCGCTCGGCCAAGGAGGCGGCGGCGTATTTCAACAAAGTGCGCGCGATTCTGCGCGCGCTCGGAACCTGCGATGGCAACATGGAGGAGGGCTCCATGCGCGCGGACGTCAACGTGTCCGTGCGCCGCGCCGGCACCAGGGAATGGGGCACGCGTTGCGAGATCAAGAACGTGAATTCGACCCGCTTCATGATGGCGGCGATCGAATATGAATCGCGCCGGCAGATTGAAATTCTGGAAGGCGGCGGCTTGATCGATCAGGAGACGCGCCTGTTCGATCCAGAGAAGGGCGAGACCCGCACCATGCGCTCGAAGGAAGACGCGCACGATTATCGCTACTTCCCCGATCCGGATCTGTTGCCGCTGGTGCTGGACGAGGCTTGGATCGAGGAAATCCGCGCGTCGCTGCCGGAACTGCCCGATGCCAAGAAAAAGCGCTTCGTCGATGCTTATGGCTTGAGCGCCTACGATGCGCGCGTGCTTTCAAGCGATAGCGAGGCGGCGGCGTATTTCGAGGTCGTGGCCCAAGGCGGTAGTGGGGACCGCGATGCGAAGCAGGCTGCGAATTGGGTAACGCAGGAGCTGTTCGGCGCGCTGAACAAGAAGGGCCTGGAATTGAGCGCGTCGCCAGTGAAGGCTGAACAACTCGCCGCGCTGCTCGATCTGGTGGGGGATTCCACCATCAACGGCAAAATCGCCAAGGACGTGTTCGCCAAGATGATGGAAACGGGCGAGGCGCCCGCTGCAATCGTCGAACGCGAAGGCTTGCGTCAGGTCACCGACACCGGCGCGATCGAAAAAGCCATCGACGGGCTGATGGCGCAACATCCCGACAAGGTCGATGACGTGAAGAAAAACCCGAAAGCGTTCGGCTGGTGGGTCGGTCAGACCATGAAGGCGACCGGCGGCAAGGCCAATCCGGCGGTAGTGAACGCGGTGCTGAAGCAAAAACTCGAGGTTTAGCCCCATAAACTTCCGTCATTCCGGGTTCCGCCCTCGGCGGGCCCGGAATGACGGTGTGAATTTGGGTAGAGGAAGTTAACGCGCTCTTGCCGCCAATGGCGTGTAGCGCGCGACGTGGCCGGCGGCGCCGATGACGGCCGGCGACTCGATCTCGGCCCGCAGGTGCGCTTCGAAGGCGCCGGCGCTGAGCGAGGCGATGCGGTCGCCGCCCGGCATGAAGGCCTGGGTCATCACGCAAAACCAAATGTACATCAGCATCAGCGCCGCTCCCCGAGGAAATCCCTGGGCGCGAACGTCCGCCATCTTGGTTAAACGAGGGTGAAGAAAGCCGCTCCGGAGGCGCGGAGGTGGGGGAGCGTCTCCGGAGCGGGCGGACATTACTGGGACAGGATGATGCCCAAGATCACACCCGTGGCGATGGCGACCAGCAAATATTCGTCGCGGTCGTTGTCGTGAACGTAATGGTAGCCGCGCGGCGGCGCGCGCAGGCGGTGATGGCGCCAATCAACCGAGCGGTAATGGTCGCGGTAATATCGCGGCAGCCGCTCGCCGCGGCGCCAGCCGCGATAACCGTAAGAATAATCGTCGCGGTAATGCGCCGGCGGCCCGTAGAACCAGCGCCCATGGTGCCAATAGCCGTTGTGGCGGCGGGCGTCCCAGCGATCATGGTGGCGCCCGTCACGGTAACCGTCGCGGTAGCGGCGACGTTCATCACGGCGGTCGTCGCGATCGTCATAATCACGGTCGTGGCGGTCGTGGCGGTCGTGGCCGCGTCCGCGGCCGTCTTGGGCGGCGGCGGGGGTCGCCAGCAGCAGCGGCGCCGCCAGCATCGCCGCAGCAATTCCGGTAAGTGCAAGCCGTTTCATGGTTCAGTCTCCTAAGACCAAGTCCCTGTGCTTGGATCATCGGCGCGCGCGCCTGAACCGCGCCTGAATCGCCTGCCAAGCCGCTTGCCGGAAGATGGCCGAGCGGTCATGTAAGGCGGCGAAGGAGCGCCCAATGCCGCAGCCGATCGACCTGTATTTCTGGCCCACGCCGAACGGCTGGAAAATCTCCATCGCGCTTGAGGAAATGGGGCTGCCCTACCTCGTCAAGCCGGTGGCGATCGGCGAGGGCGAGCAATTCAAGCCGGATTTTCTGGCCATCTCCCCCAACAACCGCATGCCGGCAATCGTCGATCCCGAGGGGCCCGGAGGCAAGCCGATCTCGGTGTTCGAGTCGGGCGCCATCCTGCAATATCTCGGGCGCAGAAGCGGCCAATTCTATCCGAAAGATGAACGCGCGCGCGCGGCGGTTGACGAATGGTTGTTCTGGCAGATGGGCGGGGTCGGGCCGATGTTCGGCCAAGCCAGCCATTTCCGCAATTACGCGCCAAAGCTGGTCGATGATCCCGCCAAGATCGAATATTCGGTCAATCGCTACAACAACGAGGTTAACCGCCTCATGGGCGTGCTCGACCGGCGCTTGGAGGGGCGCGATTTCGTCGCCGGCGCCTATTCCATCGCCGACATGGCGCTTTATCCCTGGATCAAGCTGGCGGCAATCTACGGCCAGGACATGAGCGCCTTCGCCCGCGCTAACGCTTGGCTGGAGCGCATCGCCGCGCGGCCAGCGGTTGAAAAAGGCCTAGCCGTTGGCGCCGACCTGCGCCGCCCGCCGCCGGAGGCCGACAGCGTCGCCGCGCAGCTCTTGTTCGGGCAGACGGCAGCTTCAATCGCGCAAGCGGCCAAGCAACGGGAATAGGCAGGAAGTCGGCAAACACCGGTTTCGCGTTAGCATTATCGCAAGTTATCCATCGTATTCCTCCGGACCTGGGCTCTTGGACGGGCGCAGGTGGGATGGAGCGAACGATGCCTAAGGCGCGGCGTTCCGGCAACGACAAGGGAGCAGCCATTATGGCGTTCACGGATTCTGAAATCGCCGACGCGCTGGCGGCGGTGCGTTCGACAGCGGCGCAAAGCGAAGATTTGTACAAACTCGGCCTGATCTACTCGACCGGCCAGGGCGGAGCGGTGGACCTGGTGCAAGCGCACATGTGGTTCAACCTCGCCGCCGTGCGCGGCTCGGAATCGGCCAAGCAATGCCGGCGCGAAATGGCCGAACAGATGTCAAAAGACGCCATCGCCGAAGCGCAAAAACGCGCGCGCGAGTGGCTGTCCAAGGGCCTGCATTAACGCGATCAGAAACACCACCCATCCACGGGGCGGCGCCAAGCGGCGAGTCCGGGGCCCATAAACTCAAGCGTTCGCGATTATGGGCCCCTGATTGCCGCGCATTTATCCGAAGATGGGTGTTGGCGGATTCAATAGGAACGGAACTCGCTCAAGGCCGGCTCTTAAGCGCCTCCGTAATAGCGCGCGCCGTTATCGCGCTTGGCGCTGAGCCCCGCGCCAGGGCGAGAGCGACCGCGCCAGGATTTGCAGGTCCAGCCACAGCGAAGCGCGCGCCGCATAGTGAAGATCGAGCCGCAGCTTTTCGTGCACATCGGCGCGGCTTTGCATTGGCCCGCGCGCGCCTTTGATCTCGGCCCAGCCGATCAGGCCGGGTTTTACCCGGTGACGGTGCGCGTAATCGGCGGCGATTTCGCCCAGGCGACGCCCGGCTATCCTTAGATTCAGCGCATGTGGGCGCGGGCCAACTAGGCTCAGATCGCCGGCGAGCACGTTGAACAAGTTCGGCCAGTCCTCGATCCCGGCGGCGCGCAGCAAGCCGCCAAGGGCGGTGGCGCGCGCCTCGCATCCTCGCGCCAGGCGCGGTGCATGGCGATGGGTGCGAAATTTCAGCAACGCGATTTTGCAATTGTTGTAGCCGAGGCAAGGCTGGCGCACGAGCACGGGCCCCTTGCCGCTCAGCTTCACCGCCAGCGCGATCACCGCCATCGGCGCCGCCAACAAGCCCAGCGACAGCGTCCCCAGCGCAAGATCCAGCGTGCGCTTGGCCAGCGAGTGGGTTGCTCGGCGCCCTGCCAGAACGGCCACGCCTTCCAATCGCTCGCAGCCGCGCCCGCGCAAACTATGTACGTCCAGATCGAGCAGCAGATCGACGCGGTTGGGCGCGCAGCGCAGTTTCCGCGCCAGTTCGCGCACCCGCGCCTCCGCGATCGCCGGCACGGCGATAACGATGCGGTCGATTCCGGGCAGGCCATCCCAAGCCAGCAGCGCCTCGAGGTCGCCAACGACCGGCGCGCCCGCACATTCAAGCGGCGCGCGCGCGAGGCGATCGTCGATCACCGCGACCACGCGAGTGCGTCCCCGATTGGCGCGTTCGGCCAAGCGGCGCGCCACATCGGTCGCCCCGACGATCACAATCCGTTCCGCGAACAGCCCGGCGCGATGGGCGCCCGCGCACAGCGCGGCGATGCTCAGGTGCAAGCCCGCAAGCAGCAGCGCCGCGCCCGGCGCGATCACTGCTATGGCGCCAGCGGCGCGTGCGTCCGCCGTCAGCGCACCAGCGACCATGACGCTCAACATCGCCCCGAGCGCCAGACCGCCAAAGCCGCGCTCGCCGTGGAACAGGGGTTGGTGATAGCTGTCGGTCAGCCACAGCCCGGCTTTGATCGCGCCGGCGGCGCCCAGGAAAGCGGACGCCTGACCGATCGGCAAATGCACCAGGCTGGCGCCCGCGCCCCAGCGCGCCGCGCATTCTGCCGCCACCAGCAGCAACGCCCAATCGAGCAGCTTAAGCATTTGCATCGGCTGGCGCGGGTCGAGCCGAAGCGCGCGCCGGGGAAGATCAGGCCAGCCCGGCCGCGGCGACGCGGCGGTGTCATTCGCGGGCGTTGGCGCGCGCCGCGCGGCCTTTGCAGGCCTAGTCAGGGCCCCGTCGCCAAGGTTAATTCCCAGACCAAATCCGGCGAACACGGCGCCGTTACTCTCGGATCGGCCCGTCGCCGCTGCTGGTACAGGAGCGTTATCCTGATCCAAAGCGGGTCGAGCCGGCTTGAGCGCAGCCTTGGACATTCGGTTTTCGCCCCAGCGACTAGGAAAAGCCCAAGCGCTCGCGCAAACCCGGCGCCAGTTAACCACGCTCGGGTTAGGGCGCAGCCGTGCGACAAGCGGGATTGGGGATACTAATCCCACAATCCCTGGTCCCCAATCCCGAACCGGCGCGAGGCGCACCGGCGAATGCGCCTTGCCCCCCATCCCCTCGCCGCGCTAAGCGAAGCGCGCTGGAGACGTGGCCGAGTGGCTTAAGGCGGCGCCTTGCTAAGGCGTTGTACGTGTAAAGCGTACCCAGGGTTCGAATCCCTGCGTCTCCGCCAGAAATGTCGATTATCATATTGATATAATAAGAAATTTCTGAGAAAGTGGGATTTCTGCCCTAACTTATGCCCTAACAAAGAATCTGGTGGACGGGCGGAGTCTTTCAATCACGGCTGCAGGCTGCAGGCCGACTACCTGTGGTAGATTGGACGGCGGTGGCACCGGGCATGGCGCGCGGCGCCACTCATTCGTGCCCGTAGTGGGGCAATTTCAGAAGCGCACCCTCGACGTTGAGCCGCGACAACGGACGTTGGTAGAACGCACCCTTGGTAAGGTGAGGTCGAGAGTTCAGGTTTCTGTTGCGGGACATTTGAGAGAAATAAATTGGCCTGTCGTCGCTCGCTTCGCCGGGCTGTTAACCAATCATTTACCAAATTCGTTTCGGATACGAACAAATGAGGTGCCCATGCTGAAAACCGACAACCAATTGGCACTTGAGATCCAGCGCTATGGACCGATTTCCCTCGGCTCCGATGTGTGGCCGCATTTGGATCTCGCGCTTTGGCACGCAGCGCAGCGCGGTGGTCGTCAACGCCTCGTAGTTAGGGGCAATACGCACATCCTCGGCAACATCATCGAGCCCGATCAGGTCGCCCGCCTTATCGCGTGGTGCCGGCTGCGTTGGGCGGCGAAAGGGGTTTATCCGTGAGCGGCGCGACGCGCAGCGGGCGCGTTGAGGGAAGAAACGATCAGAGGCATGAGCGGTGAGGATGTAATTCCGGACGGAGAAGCGGCTGCCGCCGTCGCGCCGCGCAGCGTGCGCGAAATCTTCGCCGACCTTCACGCGCTTTGCCTGTCCGATGGTGCGTTACACCAGATATCGGTGATGATTTATCGCGATCATGTCGTGACGGTTGACACGAAGAAGGGACGGGTGAAGGACAACCCGGCCCAACGCTGGTCCGTCACGAAACTCAACAAGCAGGAGCTCATGCTCCTGATCGGCTTGGCCGTGCAATCCGACGACGGCCGCATCTACACGATCGCAAATTCGACTGTCGACTTCGCGACCCTGGTCGATCAATTGCTTCGCGAGATGCATGACGCCGTAAACTGGGATGCGCGGCCGACGATTGATCCAGACTCAGGCGTGATGACTTTCCCGTCCTCGATTGGGCCGCTCGCGCGCGAAGCCATCTACTACGGAGCCGAGAGCTTCTACATCCATCAGTTCTTGGCATTCGCGCCTCGCCGTTACGCTGCCGACAGCGAGTGGCTAAAACAGAACGCGGGTGCGACTGCCGACGACTTCATCGCGATCGCCCACTTCATCGTCGAGCAGCTCGCTGCGCAGATGACCTACGTGCACCAGGAGCGCAAACGCGGGCGCACCTTCGCGCCACATGAGCTGACCGACAGCCTGCTGATCCGAAAGGCCGATCTCACCGAGAAATTCGCCGAGGCCGCACCCGCGTTCGTTGTCAAGTTCACGACGCCCGCGATGAAGGCCAATAATGGATTTCTGTCCCCGTTCGACATCAACGGCGTGACCATCGCGCCGTTGATCGATATCGGCGACCATCTTTACGTGCCGAACCAGTATCGGCTGCTTGAGGCGATCTATGAAAGCCCATTCTACTGGATGAACGGTGATAAGGCGTATCTGCCCGCAGCGTCCGAACATCGCGGCACCTACGTCGAGGAGAGTGCGGTGCGCATCCTGCGGTCCGTTTTCGGCGACGCCAACGTGCTGCAGAACGTCAAGCTCTACAATGGTAAGGCGGTTGTCGGTGAGATCGATGTGATGGTCGCCTACGGCGAATATCTGCTGATCGGCCAGGCGAAATCGAAACGCATCACGTTGAAGGCGAAGTCGGGCGACGTAGATGCCCTGAACGCCGATTTCTATGGCGCGATCCAGCATCCGTTCGAGCAAGCGCTCGCTTGCGCCGACCAGCTGCGCGACGGCGCGACATGCGTCGATGCAGAGGGGCGCACGGTCGATGTGCACGCCATGCCACGGGTGTTTCCGGCGGTGTTTTTGAGCGACGCGTTTCCTGCGTCCACGTTCCTCTCGCGGGCGTTGCTAAAGCGGCCCGGCAAGGAAGCGCCCGTCGTCTGGGATCTCGCTGTGCTCGATTGCGTCGCACGCACGTTTCCGGCCCCGATCAATTTCCTCTTCTATCTGAAATGCCGCTCGGATTCGTTCGATAACGTCATTTCCGACAGCGAATTCAATTACGTCGGCTATCATCTGCGTAACAAGCTCGTGCTGCCATCAGAAGCGCACTTGCTTATGATCGAGCGGGACTACGCGACATTGGTCGACGACTTCATGGTATCCGCCGATCTCGGCATCAAAAGGCCGCCGCCCAAAGGCGTGCTGCAGACGCACAAGATCAAGTTCGTCAGCGAGCTTTTGGATGTCCTGCCGCGGTCAGGCCGTTGACGAGGCGATCACGCGAACGCTGGAACTGCGCGCGCATCGCTGTGAACCAGGCAAGCGGCTTGTCGAGCCCATGGGCGATGCCGGCCTGCAGATTGGGCGGGGTGGTAAAGGTCAGCAACTGGTGCGATTTAACCATCGCCGCGGTAAGGGCCGGGGCGGCGCACAGCCAGCCGACTTTCCAGCCGGTCAATGCAAAGATCTTGCCGCCCGAACCGATCTTGACGCTGCGATTGCGCAGGGCAGGGACGGCGAGCACGCTGACATGGTCGGCGTCGTCAAAGATTACATGTTCCCACACTTCGTCGCTGAGCACGATGGCATCATGGCGTTCGGCA
>JANNQT010000064.1:0-3455 GCA_031400895.1 Alphaproteobacteria bacterium
GTCGCCGCGCCGATGATGTTTTCGATTGAGCTGTAGGTGTCGCCGTTCGCCGAGCCGCCCGCGGCAGCGCCGGAAAAAAAACGCACGTCAACGCCGTTGGGCGACAGCGAATAATCCAGCGTGTCAATGCCGTTTCCGCCGCTCATCACATCCGCGCCGCCAGTGCCGCCGGACAGCACGTCGGCGCCATCGCCGCCATTCAAAGTGTTGGCGACGAAATCGCGGCCGGTCAGCGTATCGGCGAACGCCGAGCCGATGACGTTCTCGATCGAGACAAGCGTGTCGCCTTGCGCATCGCTGCCAGAACCAACGCCGATCGCGACGGTAAGATTGACTATCACGCTGGCGCCGGCGGCGGAATAATCCGCCGTGTCGACACCCGCGCCGCCGCCCAGCGAATCCGCACCCGCGCCGCCGTTCAGCGTGTCGTCGCCGTCATTGCCGGAAAGTGTGTCGGCGCCGTCGCCGCCCGAGAGCGCGTTAGCGACGCTGTTGCCAATGAGCGTGTCATTCCCGCCGCCCCCAATCGCGTTCTCAATCACCGCGCCACGGGCAATGGCGATGTTTTGTTGCAGCGGAATTAGATTGTTCGACAACCCTGCGGACGAGAATCTCTCCTCGCGAAGATCGATGGTGGAGCTTGAGGCGAAGCCCGACAAGTCAAGCGTATCGAGGCCGCCCGCGTCCCATATTGTGAACACACGCACATCGCTTTCGCTACTTAAGCTGAACGACGCCATCCCGGTGTTGGAATTAAAGCCATAGACGGTGTTCCCCGTCCGTGTCGTGGTGTTGACGCCGTAAAGCAATTGCAACGCAGCGATATCGTGCATCATCGGTGTCGTCGGCGAGGCGCCAGCCCAATACACACCCACTTCAGCGGCGCTGAAATAGGACATGACCGTGTAGAGTTCCGAATCCTCGATGTACTCGGCGTTTGCCGCGTAGCTGATCGGCTCGCCGTTAGTGGCGTCGTAGTCCCCGGGATGGGGCAGCGAGATGGTGTGCAGCGCCTCGTGCAGGTAGAGCCACATGCCGCCGTTATCTAGCGTCGGATTGGCGAGGGAATCGATGGTGACATTGAAAAAGGCCTTGCCCGCGCGCGTATACACTCCGTTGGCGAGCCAATAGGAGTAAAAGCCAAGGCCGCCGACTACGCCGGTGAGTTCTCCAGCGCTGAAATTGCCAAGCAATATCTGCGCGTTGTCCGAATAAGCGCCCGCGCCAGACGTGCCCGATCCCACGCGATCAAACGTCACGTTGGCGACGTCTTCAATGAGCTGCAGCGCAGCTTCCATCAGCGTGATCTGCAGCCCGCTGAATTGCAGGAAGCCCTCAGCGCCCGCCGGCAACCCCCCAATCCAGCCGCCCGATCCAGGCGGCCCGACCGGTGGTGTCGCAGTCGCGCGGTAGGCGTACGTGAACGTGAGGGCCGCGCCGAGATTGGGTTGCCAGGGAATGCCGCCCCCCGCATTAAAGCGGGTCAATTGATCAGCAGCCTGGTCCCAATCGAAATGAACGGTCGGCATGTTTCAATTCCTCAAATCAATGCTCATGGCCGCGCAAAACTGACGCAATTCGCCGCCCGCAGGCGCTAGCGAAGCAAGTTCTAGATGTAGGAGGAGAAGGCGTCCAGGCCGGCCCAGACCAGCAATTGACCGATTGCCTTGAAATGCTGCCCGCGCGACAAGTCCGCGCTTGAACCTCGCCGTCCTCCTTTTCGTTGTGCTCGCCACGGCCAGTGTGTCGGGCGTGTTCGGCATGGCCGGCGGGCTGATGTTGATGGGGGCGTTGACGTTGGCCATGCCCGTGGCGGCGGCGATGGTGACGCATGGGGCGGTGCAGTTCGTCTCCAATGGCTGGCGCGCGGTGCTGCATCGCCAGCACATCAATTGGGCCATCATCGGCTTTTACGCGCTCGGCTCGGCGCTCGCGGCGGGCGCTTTGGCATTCCTCATCTACAATCCGACCAAGGCGTGGGTGTACCTGGTGTTGGGCCTTGTGCCGGGACTGGCATGGTTGCCCAAGGGCCGTTTCAATCTTGACGCCGCCAAGCCCGCGCACGCCGTGGCGTGCGGATTTTTCGTCAGCGGCTTGAATGTCGCGGCGGGCGTTTCGGGACCGCTGCTCGACGTCTTCTTCGTGCGCACGGAAATGACCCGCCACCAGATCGTGGCGACCAAGGCGGCGACGCAAGCGTTCAGCCACACGATAAAAATGATCTTCTACGGCGCGCCGCTGCTGGCCAGCACGCAGGCGACCGGACTGCCGCCCTGGTGGTTCTTCTTGGCGGCGGCGCCGCTGGCAATGGTAGGCGCCTGGCTAGGCGGGCGCGTGCTCGACGCCATGAGCGACGTGAATTTCCTCAAATGGACACGCTGGATCGTCACGGCGCTTGGTGCGATCTATTTGATGCAGGCGGCGTTCCTGTTCACGGGGGGCTAAACGTCGGCTTCACTGGGCGTAGGCGCCCCTGCTTCAATGTCGAGCAAGTCGCCTGGCGTGCACGCCAGCGCGGCGCAGAGCTTCGCCAACGTCTCAAACCTTACGCCCTTGACCTTTCCCGTTCGCAGCAACGAGAGATTGGCTTCGGTAATACCTATGCGTTCGGCGAGATCTTTTGCGCGCACCTTGCGCCGCGCCAGCATCACGTCAAGCGTGACGACGATACGCATCATACGATCTCGTCGCTCTCTGCTTTGAGCGACGCGGCCACCGCTTCCAGCACGCCGCCAATCATCAGCACGAAGATCGAAAACGCCATCAACGCGATATCGAGTGGATCGAAGCGCCAGCTGAACGCCGGTCCGCCCAGCAGCGCGATCGCGATCGGGGCGATGACAATCTTCAGTAGGAACGCCGCCAGCGCAAACGAGCCCGCGCGCTGGAACGCAGTGCTGGCGCGCCCGAAAAGGAACCGCCCAGCCTGGTATTCAACAAACACCACCCTGAGCACGATCACCGCTGCCGCCGCGCAGAGCGCCGGCGCGTAGCTGATCAGTTTTATAACAACCGCCAGCGGCGCGCCCAGTTCAGCGGCCCACGGCGCGGGCTCGGTCGCGGTGAGATACACATCGCCGATCAGCGGCAAGCAGATCGCCGCCAGCAGGATCGGGATCAGCACTTCACTCAAAGCGCGCATCTGGCCGGCTTGCTTGCGCGCGGCGGTCACGAGGAGGGTTTCGTCGTTCATCATACAATCTCGTCGTTTTCAGCTTTGATCCGCGCCGCGGCTTCAAGCACGCGGCCGAGCACCATCACGAAGCCGGCGAAGGCGATGAGGCCCAGATCGAAGGGCTCCATGTTCCAGATGAAGCCGCGCCCCTCTTGCGTGATCCAGCTGTAGAGGGTCGGCGAAATCACGATCTTGAAGGCCAGCGCCCAGATCGCCGCCTCGCCTGCCTTGCGTACGCCGGCGCTGGCGCGGCGGGTGAAGAACTGGCCCTTGCCATACT